>CAMDLI010000114.1 GCA_945901615.1 Spirosoma fluviale | reverse complement strand
TGGCCTGCATCCACCTTCCTTTGTTTCTCTGGGGAATGCTCGGGCTGGTCTTTTCCGGATCTGATACCAAAAACCTGAGCAAGCGATTGACCTATCTCCAATACAACGGGGAAACCATCATTGTAGGGGGGATTTTACTCCTAGCCGGTGGGCTTCTTACAGGCATTACTATTGGCCTTTTTGGCCTAATTGGTCTAGATATTACGGAAGTTTACTTCCAATACATTGCTGTCTATGGTCTAGCAGCAGCCCCTTTGCTAGCCACCTTGATTACCCAAAGCAACCCAGAATTAGTGAATAAGGTCCCACCCATCGTGGCCAAGATTTTCAGCCCCTTGGTGTTGATCATGCTTTCCTGTTACCTAGTCGCCATCGCCTACGCGGGCAAAAACCCCTACAGCGATCGAGATTTCCTACTCTTATTTAACCTGCTCCTCCTAGGAGTAATGGCGCTTATCTTTTTCTCTGTGGTTGAATCGGTTGGAGAAAAGAAAGTGAGCTTGATGACTTGGGTGTTGGGTTCCCTTTCACTCATCACACTGCTAGTGAATGGGATCGCGCTCTCTGCCATTGCCTTCCGGATTTCAGAATGGGGAATCACCCCCAATCGACTTGCCGTCCTTGGGGTCAACTTGGTCATGCTTGTTCACTTATTGATGGTGTCTCGGCAATTGATACAGACCGTACGTGGAAAAAGTAAACTGGAAGAAGTAGGTCTTACGTTGGTGCGATACCTACCTATTTACCTACTCTGGACTGCTATTGTAGCTTTCCTCTTCCCAGTTCTATTTGGGTTTGAATAATACTAATCCTAGGCTTGATATTCCGCTCCTAAAAATTGAATTTCAATTGTCTATGAAATCGGTATTTTGATTTCGATTTAATCCCCCGCTCATGAAAAACATAACCTATTCTCTAGCCATTCTTTTTGCATTATCCTTAGGATTCTTATCCTGCGGTCCTTCGAAGGACACCAAAGAAACCGGCGTTGAAACCACAGATCGAGTTGGCGGACTTGCCCTGTACACCCTCCGCGATTCCATGGCGATCAATCCCAAAGCTACCCTAAAGACAGTTGCGAATGCGGGCTATGCTTACGTAGAGTCTGCGGACTATGCCGAAGGCAAATTTTATGGCATGACCCCGGCCGAATTCAAATCCACCCTAGACTCTCTAGGCCTAAAAGCCATCTCCGCTCACATGGGCATGGTGACTTTGGAAAATGCAGACCAACTCATCGCTGACGTAAAAGCAGCTGGCATCTCCTATTTTGTAATTCCAGTACCGCCAATGGGCATGTTTACCAATGATCCTACTTCAAATGCCATGGGCATGAAAGGCACCACAGAGGAGCTGGTGAGCATCATGAACACCTTGGGAGAAAAGTGTCATAAAGCAGGGTTGAAGCTCTTGTACCACAACCATGATTTCGAGTTTAAGCCACTCGCTGATGGTACGGTCATCGAAGATTTGCTCCTTGAAAAATGTAATCCCGAGTGGGTAAACTTTCAAATGGACTTGTATTGGGTGACCAAAGCGAATGCGAATGCATTGACCTATTTTGAAAAATATCCAGGCCGATTCAAGGCTTGGCACGTGAAGGACATGGACAAAGAGGGTAAGTTTGCACCAGTAGGAACTGGAACAATAGACTTTAAATCAATTCTTGCCCAAAAAGAAAAATCTGGCATGGAATTCTACTTGGTGGAGCAGGACCAAACCTTCGATCTAGACCCTATGGAAGCCATCAAAATCAGTCACAAGGGCTTGATTGATTTGGGATTTAAGTAATCGATTAACTCCGAAAAGAAATACAAAGCGCTCCGAAAAATCCGGAGCGCTTTTTTTTGGCTAGACCAGAACCAGAAAATCGAGTAGGTTAAGTTTTGGTAAAGTTTATCGGCAACTCCACAGCCCTCTTGAGATTTTTAGTACATTTAAATTTATAATCTAGTTCAACCCTCCCATGCAAAAAATCATCTTCTCCCTTTTATTGATGACCTTTTTTACTCAAGCTACCCTAGCTCAGTCTGCCTTCCATCAAAACAAAATTATCGCCCACCGCGGCGCTTGGAAAGCGAATGGATTGCCCCAAAACTCGATTGCCTCCCTGCGTGAAGCCATCCGTTTGGGTTGTGAAGGAAGCGAATTTGATGTATGGATGACTGCTGACGAGGTACTCGTAGTCAATCACGACCATGACTTCCAAGGGATGGATATCGAAACCTCCACCTACGAGCAATTGCTTGCTAAAACCCTCCCCAATGGAGAAAAAATACCCACACTCAAGGCCTATCTTACAGAAGGGATGACCCAAAAAGGCACCAAATTGATTTTGGAATTTAAGCCTTCCCAATTGGGTATCGCACGAAGTGAGCGGGTAGGAGAATTGTCGGTAAAGACGGTACAAGAACTGGGCGCACAGGCTTGGGTGGAGTACATCACCTTCAGTTATGAGGGTGGAGTCAAAGCCATCGCCACCGACTACAAAGCCAAAGTGGCCTACCTCAACGGTAACAAAACTCCACTAGAACTGAAAGAAGCTGGATTTTTTGGATTTGACTACCACATCTCACTTCTACGTCGCATGCCGCAGTGGATCGCTGAAGCAAAGGCGCTCGGTCTGACTACCAATGCCTGGACCGTTAACAAGGAAGAGGACATGAACTGGCTCCTGGAACAGGGGGTGGATTTTATCACTACCGACGAGCCGGAGAAACTTGCAACACTAATTCCTTCCAAAAAATAAACTACCCAAAAAAAAAAGGTCTCTTTCCCGGAGACCTTTTTTTGTGTTTAGGTAGCAGGCAAGAGCTTGCCGCGAACTTCGCCGAAGCCTACTCGAATCCCATCTTTTTCGCAGAAGCCCCGCATCACCACGGTATCGCCATCCTGCAAGAAGCTGCGCTCTTGTCCAGATTCGAGCACCAAAGGCTTGGTCCCTCGCCAACTTAATTCAAGCATGGATCCAAAAGAATCCGGAGTAGGTCCTGAGATCGTCCCGGACGCCATCACATCTCCTATTTGAATATTGCATCCATTCACCGTATGATGCGCCAGCTGCTGAGCCATGTTCCAATACATGTATTTGAAATTGGAGGAACAGATTTTACTCTCTTTTTGGCCATCCGGCTGCAACCATACCTCCAATTGAATGTCAAAATTGTGCGCCTTGCTGCAAGACAGGTACGGCAATACCTCGGGCTCCTGTACCGGTCCCTTTACACGAAATGGTTCCAAGGCCTCCATGGGCACTACCCAAGCAGAGATCGAAGAACCGAAATTTTTTCCTAAAAACGGGCCCAAAGGCACGTATTCCCAAGCCTGTATGTCACGTGCAGACCAGTCGTTGAAGAGAACCATTCCAAAAATATAGTCTTCCGCTTCCTGTGTAGCAATGGATTCCCCCAGCGGGGTGGATTTTCCAGTGATAAATGCCAATTCCAACTCAAAATCCATGCTTCGGCTAGGGCCAAATGCAGGTTTGTCCATGTTGGCATCCTTAAACTGCCCCTTGGGACGATGGATGGGAGTACCAGAGACAACAATCGAAGAAGCACGACCATGATACCCTACAGGCAGATGCCTCCAGTTGGGCAGCAAGGCGTTTTCGGGATCGCGAAACATCTTGCCCACATTGGTGGCATGCTCTATGCTGCTGTAAAAATCTGTGTAATCTCCAATTTTAACAGGCAACAGCATTTCGACCTCCTTGCTCTTGATCAATACCTTCCCGCGTATGGAATGGGTTCGGAGCTCCTCGTTTTCCTGAAGAAGAAGCTGCTGCACGCGTTCCCGAATTTTTTTGGTTTTTACTTTTCCTAACCCAATCAACTCATTTAGTGAATCCTTCAGGAAAATTCCCTCCGGAAGAAACAGGTTGGAAAAAAAACCTTCCTGGTCCAAGATGCTCAGGTCAATCACTTGATCTCCTATCGCCATACCTATTCTTGGGCTCAATTTCTTGCTTTTGAACACCCCAAAAGGAAGGTTGTAAATCGTGAAATCAGTGTTTTTTGGAAGTTCCACCCAGGTAGTCAATAGTGGAAATGGGCTAGTGCTCATGTGTAAAAATTTAAGAAGGTGCAAGGTAGGCAGATTCAGGGTAATCAAAAAACACCTACACTGACTAGATCGGTTAATCTTGAAAAAAATCACTTTTTTCGCCCCAAAATTTTACCGCTCCTGAATAAAACATAGTTGCTTTCACTTAACTTGATGTCGATTAATTTGACCTCCAAGATTTGCACCGATGAATAAGGGGAGAAATTAATTCCACCCAATCCCCTTCAATACCTATGAAAAAGATCTTTTCACTTTTCGTTCTCCTCCTTTTTTCGGGAAGTTTTCTCCCTGGATTTTCGCAGGAAAAACCTGTTCTCCTTCAGCTTGATGAGATAGCTGTTATCGACCAAAAGGTCATGATTCCCATGCGCGATGGCACCCGCCTGGCAACGGACATTTACCGACCCAAGGGAGAACATCCTGTACCCATCGTATTTTCAAGGACACCCTACAACTTCAACACCTATGGCAATGGAGAACTCAATGCCCGCACCATGCAAACGGCCTTGGAATGGGTCAGAAAAGGCTATGCGTACGTAGTTCAAAACGAACGGGGCCGATTTTTCTCTGAGGGCAACTGGGATATCCTAGGCTTGCCCCTCACAGATAGTTACGATGCCTTTGATTGGATGGCTGCACAACCTTGGAGCAATGGTAAAATAGGCCTCCTAGGCTGCTCTTCCACTGCCGAATGGCAAATGGCTGCCGCCTCCCTGCAACACCCGGCACTCGCTGCCCTCGTACCGCAAGCCTATGGCGCTGGAGTGGGTAGAATTGGCAAGTTTACCGAGCAAGGGAACTGGTACCGAGGGGGTGCAGGACAGATGCTCTTCACCTCTTGGCTGTACAGTACCCAACACGATCCCCTAGCCCCGAGACTTCAAGCGGGGATTGGGCAAGAAGATTTGCTTCGCTTGGAGCGCTTCTACGACATGGCTCCAGAATACCCCAAGGTAGACTGGAAGCAGGCCTTGTCACACCTACCCGTGCAGGACATTATCAAAAATGTAAATGGTCCGAAAGGAATCTATGAGGAGATGATCACCCGAAAGCCAAATGATCCGCGCTGGTATCAAGGTGGACTTTACCACGACAACATGCCTTTTGACACCCCAAGCTTGTGGTTTGTGTCCTGGTACGACGTTTCCTCCTCTCCTAACATTGCGCTATACAATCACGCACGTACGAATGCCATCAGCCAGATGGCTCGGGACAACCAGTATTTGGTCATCGCCCCTGTCTTGCATTGCTCTTTTACCCGCGCCACTGAAAATACGGTGATCGGCCAGCGTAGCGTTGGAGATGCGCGCTGGAAATACGACGAAGTGATTACTGCATGGTTTGACCGCTGGCTGGTAGGAAAAGACAACGACATCATCGCCAAACTTCCCAAGGTCACCTACTACACCATGGGTAAAAATGTATGGCAAACTTCTGATGTTTGGCCACCGAAAGAAGCGGTGATGACCCCCTTCTTCTTGGATTCCAAAGGCGCAGCCAATACCCGAAATGGGGATGGTAAACTGGTAGCCAAGCTTCCAAAAGCGAATACCCAAGACAACTACCGCTACGACCCCATGAATCCCGTGACTTCCAATGGAGGAAATGTTTGCTGTACCGGCAATGCCATCCAAGGGGGCGCCATGGACCAGCAAGAGATCGAACTTCGTGAAGATATTTTGGTCTACACCACAGATCCTTTGGAGGCCGGCGTGGAAGTTTCTGGATTTATAGAAAGTGTGCTCTACCTATCTTCAGACGTGAAGGATACGGACGTAACCATCAAACTGATCGATGTGTACCCGGACGGCACCGCCTACAACCTAGACGAAACCATCCAACGGGTGCGCTACCGTGAAGGCTACGAGAAGGAAGTATGGATGGAAAAAGGACAGGTCTATGAGATCCAATTGACCCCGATGAGTACCTCCAACTACTTTGAAAAAGGACACCGCATCCGCATCGAGGTGAGTAGCTCCAACTTCCCACGCTTTGACCGCAACATGAATACCGGAGGTAATAACTACGACGAAACTAAAGGGATTGTAGCCAACAACTCCATCCACCATGGGGGCAAATTCCAAAGCCGAATCGTGCTGCCAATCGTCAAAAAATAAGAAAAATCAAGTCCATCCAAAGCCGGGGAATCCCCGGCTTTTTTTGTATACTGGGGTTCCAGAATCCTTTAGTTTTGGGACTTCAAACCAGGGTCACTACCCAATCCTCCTTTTTCTTTGCCTTTCGGCTCCCGCCCCCAAACTTTTTCTGCTATTTTTGCAACTTAAGAACTCAGTACCTATGTCTATTGCCAGCAAATACGAACCGGCATCCGCCGAGGCCAAGTGGTACGCGTATTGGATGGAGCACAAGTTGTTTTCCTCCAGCGTAGATC
>CAMDLI010000113.1 GCA_945901615.1 Spirosoma fluviale | reverse complement strand
GATTGGAACGAGAACAAGAGCCAAGAAATTATAAGCAATAGTCAAAAAAAATCCTGCTCAATAAGCAGGATTTCATTAACAGCAGAACTGAGTCTAATCTCTTGTTTCTTGCCTCTTGCTTCTAAAAGTACTTCGTACTTTTAGACTCTCACCTTCGTCGTTCCTCCACCCTTCAAAGTGATCTCCACAGGCGCATTGGTTTTCCAGTGACCTCCTGTAAAATCAGGGATATCGATGGAATTGGATCGGTTGGCTACAGACCACTCACTCATCGGGGTAATGCAGCTCCACAAAGCAGCATCGTACACATCTTGATCTATCGGAAGTCCATTGCGCAAGCAATCAATCAATCTCCAGTCCATCATGAAATCCATTCCTCCGTGGCCTCCAATCTGCTTGGCTAGTTCGCCTACCTTTTGAACAATCTCTGGGGTATACTTCTCTTTGAGCGCCATCATCTCATCCTCCTTCATCCAGCTGTGTCCTTTGGCCACTTTTTGCTCGGGATACTTCTGAGCATAGCCTTCGGTGCCACTCACCACATGCAATCGAGAATAAGGGCGAGGAGAAGTCACATCATGCTGAATTACAATACTTTTTCCTAGCTTGGTTTTGACTACACTAGTATTCATGTTGCCTCGATAGGACTTGGCCGCATAACTATTCCAGAAGGAATCCTGCTCGGCAAGTTCCTGCGCTTTTTTCTTCATTTGAAAATCATTTGAAGACAAAGAGGTCAGATAATCCATCTGATCCCCGCGATTGATATTCAAAATCTGACAGATAGGCCCAAGTCCGTGAGTTGGGTAAAGATTTCCATTTCGGAAATTTTCTTCCAATCGCCACATACCCTGAAATCCCTTGTCCTTATCGAAGTTGAGCCAAACCAAATCGTGGATATACGCTCCCTCTACGTGCACTACATCACCAAAAAATCCCTCTCGTGCCATTTTTAAGGTCATCAACTCAAAGAAATCGTAGCAGCAATTTTCCAACTGCATGCAATGCTTTTTGGTACGCTCAGAAGTTTCTACCAACTGCCAGCAATCTTCTAAGGTTCTAGCAGCAGGCACCTCCACGGCAGCATGCTTGCCTGACTCCATCGCATACACCGCCATTGGCGTATGCCACTCCCAAGGAGAAGTGATGTAAATCAAATCTAGATCGGGTCGCTCACACATTTTCTTCCATGCAAAAGGCGAACCCGAATACAATTCTGGTTTATGAATGCTTCCTTCCAAAGACTTTTTTGCCTTTTCCGCACGCTCAGGAAGAAGGTCACACAAGGCTTTGATCTCAACGCCTTCGATTTTGCTTAGTCGATCTACCGCTCCAGGTCCACGCATTCCCAAGCCCACTATCCCTACCCGAACTGTAGCCAATTTTGGAGCAGCAAAGCCAGACATATTGAATGACTGTACTCGAGAGGCTCCATAGGACGCTTCCAAAGGCAATACCTTCATGGAGTCGGCCAAGGCGCTTCCTGCACCAAATAATCCTAGACCTGCTAGTCCAGTAGTCTTTAAAAATTCTCTTCTACGATTCATAGGGATATGCTTTTTTGGGTTTGCATCCCCTAGTTACTAATAAATTAAAAAAAGTCCTTACCTCCAATCCAAAAAAGACACAATCCCTTAGTTTTCCGGAATTGCAGAGGTGCGGATATTCTCCAAATTGATTTCAGAAAGCTTCTCCAATGCCCCTTTTTCAAACAAGTACTGCATGGAATCTAAAGGGGTTTCTTTGTTGGCCGCCTTCAAGTTGATGTAATCCTGGAAGCGAATCCCACCTACTTCACGTACCTCACGAACTTCTCGCATTCGAACTCCGCCACCATCGGTATGGTAGCTGTAGGCCATGTAATCCATACGGGAATCTACCACCCCAAACCAGTACAAAAACTCATCCTCGAAATGATCTCCACCACCTTCTGCTTGAAAAGTCACCTTGACTTGATGGTAATCCTTTCCCTTAATCTTCGTTTGACCGAGGTAGGTCTTGATAGCTGCTGCATCATTTAGCCCGTAGGGCAAAAAGGCAAAGTAGGCCACCGAATTGACCGACCGTGAAAAAGCTCCAATCCGCTCTTCGGTTAGGGTATCAATCAACACCCCATTTACCTTTCGCGTAAATCCCGCATTATTCAATACGTCCACTACCTGACCCGTAGAGTCGGTAAATTTCCGGCTGTACTCAAAGGCAGTGGGAGATTTGAAAATGGAATAATGCGTTCCTCTGAAATCAAAATCGATGGCGGTTTCGGCATAGCGATCACCTCCATGTGCAGCGATGGCCGCATCCACAATTTGCTCAACCTCCGTTCTGGAATCACAGGAAACCCCAAAAAAAGTAAGGGAGAGAATGCATAAACTGAATAGTACCCATTTCATAGCTGTATTTTTTAAATGAAATTCTTCTTTTAAGAGAAAAAAGAACCGGTGATCAATACACCAATTCAAAATTTGAATAACGATACTCGGCTCGGAGAAACAAGCGCTTTCCTGACTCATCCACCCGCCAACTCTCACGGGTACCATGAAACAGCAGTTTGTCTGCCTGTTCAGAAGCTATATCGTACACCAAACTTCGGTGATCCTTGAGCTTAACTTCATTCCCCACCATCAGGAAGTTGCTTGGATCAAAATAGTACCACCAGGTATCTGAATCTGGACCATAATCCACTCGAATGGATTCCACTTCTGTGCCATTTTCAAGGGTCTTTTTACCCTCATAAATCAATTTCCCTCCCTTGTCAAGCAACTTCCAAGGCTGTGCCACAATGTAAAAGGCCGCATCAAAATCCTTCTTTTTCGTTGCCAAAAAATCCGCATTCAATATGGCATTCTCCCCCATCTGATAGCGAAAGACCGCCCCGTCCCAACTCATCGAATGGGGAATGCTGTCCTTGGTCCAACTGATTTCTCCTTCAAATCTTGGGCTAAATCGAAACTCATGCGATTGATCCAACTCCGATTCTACATTCCCTTCTGCATCCAACATCCGCGTCCACTTTTGGAATTTGATTCCCTTCAAGTTCTCCCATCCCTCCTTGCCTCCATGCGCTACGATGGACTTGTACAAAAGATCTAGCGCCTGCTCCTCAGGGCTTGGCGTACAAGCCGTCCATGCAAATAGGATTACAAGAAATAACACTACGTTTTTCATAGACCTAAGGTAGCAGTTCTTTGCTTTCGAAAATAGTCCAAGTAAAGACCAACTAGTACCAATCCATATTCCATAACTAGAAATAGGGCTTGCTCCTGAACAGGATTTTGGCTGTAGGCTTGGTAGGAAAAAATCGCACCAAAAGACCAAAGCAGGAAGGTCCATTGGCGAGATAATATGGTCAAGCCCAATCCTGGCAATAGGTACCAGGGATGAACCACCGGCTGCAGTAAGAAGTACAACAAGTACAACAGCACCCATACTCCAGGGATTTCGAAGAGGGAGGCGTTTGACTGCTTCCAGGAAATCCAAACTGCTCCAAGGAGGGTGATTACCATTCCAATTTTCGTCAGGTACCAAATGGTATTGAAACCTGCGAGCTCATGGCCTAGCGCTCGAAACAAGTAATACAGCGAGGCATTGAACTCAAATTTCCCTTGGTAGAGTTGAAGGCTTTGGAGAAAATTCGCCCATGAATTCCAGTAAACTAGCGGGAGAAAAGCTAAGACTAAAACTACTGCGGCCATCCCCCAAAATTGAAATGAAGTTCGTACTCCCTTCCAAAAGAAAAAAGCCGGAGCTAACAAGAATGGGAGCAATTTTATTCCCACAGCCAATCCCCAAAACGCGCCCGACCATCCCACCTTCTGCCGAGATAAATTGAGAAGTATGCCCAGTAAAAACAAGAGTACAAACCCTTCAAAATGCAGGTTGCCCACTACTTCTAAGATTACCAAGGGGTTAAACCAATACAATAGAATTTGTTTTTGTGGGAGCTCAAATCGGGCAAGTAAGCTCCAAAGCAGGTAAAAAACACCTATCTCACCCAACAGAAGCATGCCTCGCAATGCAAGATATCCTTGCGACACACTCCCCTGCGCCGCCAACGCTCCAAGCCAAAAGAATGCTTGATTGAGGGGAGGATACACAGAATAGTAGTTCGGAGAATTCAGGTCTTGAAAAAGCTGGGCACCTAGCCCGCTTCCCTCCCCTTTTTGCTCAAGTACTTGCGTTGGAGTCAAGCCGTAAGGATTCTGACCTTGACGTAAAAGCTCCCCATCCCACAAAAACCTCGCTCCGTCCTCCGACCAATTCGGCTCAAAAAAGAAAAGACATCCTCTCAAAACTATCCCCAACAGCAGCAGCCTCTTGAAATTAACCTGCTCACCCGCGAGCAGGTAACTTCCTAGCATACCTCCAAATGCAAGAAAGAATAGGAGAACCGTCAATCCAAAATTTTCCCGAGGAACCTGTGCCAAAAGCAGTAAAGCCCCAGCCAATAGAACAACTGAAGCAACTTTAAACCCTCTTTTCACTGGATCACTCAAAGTCCCAATTCCTTTCGCAGGGATTCATATACCTGCTCATTTTGTTTCCAATACGGCATCTGCCTCAAGTGCGTTCGGGTAGCCGTCGTCACTTCCTGCTGCCCATTTGCTTTGGTCCAGGTTTCCGTAAATCCAGTAATCTCAAAAGGAAAAAGTTGCTGGTAGCGAATGGTAACCGTCCGACCAATCTCGGCATACACGACCTTCACCTCGGCTTGGTCCGACCCCAAGGCTTTTCGGGAGATAGTCGCTTGCTCTGCCTTCAAGGGAATATGTGCAAAGCGCTGAAAAATAAGGCTGGGAATCAAGGTGACATTTCCAAGAGGAACTAAGTCGGGATGAAGTCGGATTAAGGTAAAAAGCTCCTCTTCCGCTTGTCCATCCAGTTTGGATTCCAGATCCCCCTCAGATTCAAAATAGGAAAACTGCTTTGCAGTGTATTTCCCAGACTTGTGATTGAGCTGCGTAAAGGATTGCCCACACCACTCGGTCACCGAAGCAGTCAATTTTGGCGCTGGGCTTTCTTCGTATACCGGCGTAAATACCGATAGCATGGTGTGATAGGGATACACGCCTGTGACAAAATCTCGCGTCATATTCAGTTTCAGCACCTTCTGTGCATCCGAAGGCCTGTCCTCAGGAGCGTCCAACTTGACCTGCTTGCTTTTAGAAAAATCTTCGGTAACAAAAATCATGACTGCCTTACCCGGCCGAACTACCCCATACCTGCTTTGCTGCAAGTCAAATACGTTTACCTCAGCAGTTCCTTGGTACCAATAACTTGCAAATTGAGTTTCTACCACCCCTTCTCTATTCTCTGGAGCACAGGAAACTAATCCAACAGCACCCAAAAAAAGAAATAAAGAGACAGGCAGGGTTAATCTAGCTAGTTTTTGCATGGGACAAGAAGCCAAGAGTGGAACAATCAGAAGCGGCTATCGAATGGGCCGCCAATACTTAAATATCGTGAAAATAATTTTATATCCGGCGCCAATAACCCCTTTCACCGTGCCACTCACTTTCGAAACACCAATTCGTTTTCGGTAAGTGACCGGCACCTCCGCATAAGATAGGCCTGCTTGATGCGCCTTGATTTGCATCTCAATGGTCCATCCAAAATTCTGATCCACCATTCCCAAGGCAAGCAATTTCCCCCAATGAATCGCCCGAAAAGGTCCTAAATCTGAGAACTTAGCCCCATACATCCAGCGCATTAGCGTGGTAGCTAGTTCATTGCCAAAAACTTGCGGAATTGTCATGGAGCCAGCTTCACGCTGACCCAAGGAGCGTGAACCGATAACTAGGTCGGACTTTCCTCCGAGAATAGGTGCAATCAGCAACTCCAATTCTTGCGGATAATCACTGTAATCCCCATCCAAAAACACTAAAATATCAGGTTGAACTTCTTGCTGCTTGATCCAATCCATAGCCGTCAAACAAGCCATTCCGTAGCCTTTTTGCGGTTCAAATACAACCTGAGCACCCGCTGCTTTTGCCACCTCAGCGGTGCGGTCTGTGGAATTGTTATTAGCCACTACCACATGTCGAACGAGTGCAGGAATGTCCCCAATTACCTTGGCTATGGACTTTTCCTCATTGAACGCAGGGATGATGACATCAACAATTGGCCGGGTATTCATAACATCCATTAACGAGTGCGTAAAGAGGAAATAAACACAAGGCTATAACCCAAGGCCAATAGCCCATGAAAAGGTAGAAAAAGAAAATTGCCCTTTACTATTCCCAAGACAACCATTCCTCCAAACAATAGCCCCATTCCCCCTTCCAGCCAAGTGCTCATCGGCAGAGCCCGTAGTCGGTAGGCGTTTTCCTGAAGTGAGACGCTACCAGCTTCTAGGTTAAATTTTGGGGTACGGATAAAAGGGGATTTTTTCCCAGTCAATCCTTCCAGTACAGCCTGGGAATTGTGTAGGGCTAGACCCATGGATACCGAAAAAAAGAGGGGCAACTTCCACACAGCTCCGACAATGGACTTCCAAGAATATTG
>CAMDLI010000112.1 GCA_945901615.1 Spirosoma fluviale | reverse complement strand
TCCAGGTCACCACTAAGTTTCACGCTTGGAGATGGCAACATGATCAAAGGTTTTGACTCTGCAGTCTATGGGATGGTGATCGGAGACAAAAAAACAGTGACTATTCCAGCAGCAGAAGCTTATGGAGAGCGCCGTCAGGACATGATGATGGAGGTGCCCTTGAACGAAGTTCCTCCACATATCCAGCCAGAAATAGGTCTTCAACTCACCTTGCAAGGTGAAGGAGGTCAACCCATGCCGGTGACTGTTGTGGATATGGATGACGAAAAAATCACGCTAGATGCCAACCATGATTTGGCAGGAAAAGACTTAATTTTTGACATCGAGCTGGTTTCTATTTCTTAAATTGAAATACCGCTTGCTTCAAAAAAGCAAGGAAAACTTAAAAAGCCCTTTCAAATGGAAATTGAAAGGGCTTTTTAATGATCTAAACTGATCTTAGGATTTGTGGCCATAGGAAGCATCGATTGGGCTTCCTTTAGGGTTGGCTAGCGAATCAAAGGTTAAGAGCCTGACCTCTGCTGCACTTATTTCCAAGTACGTATTTTGGCTTACCCATTCGCCCAAATTGTAATAGGTAGCGCCTTTGCCAACTGGTAGTTGCAGGGGTAGATGGCGATGGCCAAAAATATAGTAATCATGCGGTGCAGATTGCTCCACTTCTTTGCAGTAGGACCAGAGCCATTCATCATTTTCTAAAAATCGCTGCTCATCCTTACTGCTATTGCTGATTCGGCTTTTGCTAGACCATGCGCGTGCCAGGCTAATGCCAATGTCAGGATGTGTCCATCGAAAAAGCCACTGGGCTATTGGACTGGTAAATACTTTTTTAAGCACTTTGTAAGTGGGGTCTCCTGGACCCAAGCCATCTCCATGTCCTACCAAGATTTTCTTCTCTGCTACCTGAATTTCAATGGGATGGGTATACACGGGTATTCCCAACTCGGTAGTGAAGTAATCCCGCATCCATAGGTCATGGTTGCCCGTGAAAAAAAGAATTGGAATTCCTCGGTCACGAAGGTGGGAGAGCTTCGCTAAAAATGGAAGCTGCCCTTTTGGTATGACTTGCTTGTACTCAAACCAGAAGTCGAAGATATCTCCTACCAAAAAGATAGCTGCTGCCTCATCTGCAATGTAATCCAGCCAAGCGATGATGCGATCTTGACGCTCCCTGCTCGATTTAAAATCTGGGGCACCTAAGTGAAAGTCGGAGGCGAAGAACAGCTTTTTCCCATGTAGGGGAAAATCTAGAGGAGCAATTTGCATGCGGTAAAGATAGAAGCAATCCCTTAAAAAAGGAAAAGCCCCGAATTTGGGGCTTTTCACGTTAAGCTTCTGTTTTGGATTCTTCGGCACCCGGTTCAGGGCTTGGAGGAATTACTTCGGCAGTTTCTTCCTTTTCAGTCAGCTCCGCTGCTTCAGGGGATGCTTCAGCCACTAGTAGGGGTTCCTTTTTGTTGGTAAAGGCCTGGTAGGTCGTCTCCTTTTCAAAAGGACGCTTACCAATCAATCGCTCCAAATCCGCTTGGAAAAGAATTTCTTTTTCCAAAAGTTCCTTTGCCAAGATTTCGAGTTCTACCTGATGCTTGCGCAACAAGTCGAGTACACGGCCGTAGGCATGCTCTACCAACTTGCTTACTTCCTGGTCGATCATTTCGGCTGTAGCTTCTGAGTAGGGCTTGGTCATTTTGTACCCATCGCTCTTGCTATCGTAAAAAGAGACATTCCCCAATTTTTCGTTCATGCCATAGACCGATACGATCGAATATGCCATTTTGGTGATGCGTTCCAGATCACTCAATGCACCAGTGGAGATTTTTCCAAAGATGATTTGTTCCGCTGCGCGACCACCCAAGGTCATGCACATCTCGTCGATCAATTGCTCAGTTTGGTAAAGAAACTGTTCCTTAGGCAAGTACTGCGCATAGCCTAATGCTGCAATTCCTCGAGGAACAATGGATACCTTCACCAAAGGATCGGCATGCTCCAAGAACCAGCCTGCTACTGCATGACCAGCCTCGTGGTAGGCCACGATTTTCTTCTCTTCTGGGGAGATTATTTTCGTTTTCTTTTCCAAGCCTCCAATGACCCTGTCAATGGCATCTTGGAAATCTTGCATGTCCACTGCCTCTTTATTTTTTCGTGCAGCGATCAATGCTGCTTCGTTACACACATTGGCAATTTCTGCTCCAGCAAATCCCGGAGTTTGTGCAGCTAATTTCTTTGGATCAATCTCCGGAGCGGTTTTGATAGGCTTCAGGTGAACCTTAAAGATGGCTTCTCTGCCTACGATATCTGGTTTGTCGATGGAGATCTGTCGATCAAATCGTCCAGCACGAAGCAAGGCACTGTCCAATACATCAGGACGGTTGGTAGCAGCCAAGACAATCACTCCGGAGTCGGTACCAAAACCATCCATCTCTACGAGTAGGGAGTTGAGGGTATTTTCTCGTTCGTCGTTTGAACCAGGCATCTGTCCTTTTCCTCTAGATCTACCGATGGCGTCGATTTCATCTATAAAAATGATGCAAGGTGCCTTTTCTTTCGCTTGCTTGAAGAGATCACGCACACGAGCTGCACCTACCCCAACAAACATTTCTACGAAATCAGATCCTGACAGCGTAAAGAAGGGTACACCCGCTTCCCCAGCAACAGCCTTGGCAAGCAAGGTTTTACCGGTGCCAGGAGGGCCTACAAGTAAGGCGCCTTTTGGGATCTTGCCACCAAGCTTGGTGAATTTGGAAGGGTTTTTAAGGAATTCAACGATTTCTTGGATTTCCTCTTTCGCCTCATCTAAGCCCGCCACATTGTCAAAGGTAATTTTAACCTTGTTGTCTGCATCAAAAAGCTGAGCCTTGGATTTACCTACATTGAAAATTTGTCCACCTGGACCTGATGCTCCTGACATGCGGCGCATCATAAACCATAACAATACAAACAATAGAATCATGAATCCAAAGCTTCCAAAATAGTTGCTCCAGTTTTCTTCGTTGGTGACGGAGAACCCTATTTTCTCTGTTCCTACAGGCATTTTTTCCTCAAGTGCCTGGAAGTCAGCTTGAAATTTGTCTGAGGTAGTTACTTGTAGGGAATAGTGAGGACCTTCAAGATTGAAAAAATTGGAATTGGCCTCGAGCTCAGTTTTGTATTTGGCTTTTTGAAGTGCAGCAGGCTTAAGGGTAACATCCACACGGTTCATGTTCCGAACAATGACCACCTTGGAGACATCCCCAGCGGTGTAAATGTCCTCAAAACGCTTTTGCGTAATGTCTAATACAGCACCGCGTTGTTGAATCCAGGTGAGTCCCACTAGCACCATCACTGCAGCTACAATTAGCCAAAGTTGGAAATTTGGTTTTTGAGGCACCTTCGGGGTGAAATTTTTATTCTTGTTTTTGTCGCTCATTGCTAGTTATGGGGTACTTGTGTATATGCTAAAACAGATTTACTACTCGAAAGTTCATTGGAAATACTAAGAAATGCGGGTGGTCTTTGCATCGCCCCACAAATCTTCCAAACCATAATATTCTCGGGTGTCCGATAAAAATATATGGGCTACCACATTTACATAGTCCATCAAAATCCATTGTCCATTGGATCTACCCTCAACTTTCCAAGCGGGAGACTCAGCAGCTTTGTGTACTTCCTCTTCAATAGCTTTGGAAATTGCATCCAATTGAGTGCCTGAATTGCCCGAACAAATCACAAAAAAATCGGTCACTGTATCTTTTACTGACCTGAGATCCATCACTAAGATGTCGGAAGCCTTTTTTTCTTCCATTCCTTTGGCGATGATCTTACTCAGCTGTTGTGCTGTCATAGGATTGATTTAAATTGAGTCTTCGGTATCTTTGCATCTCGAAGAATAATCTAATGTATAAAATTCTTGCCAACACCCTTTTTTTAGGTAAAGATATTCATTTCCTGCCAGACTGTCATTCCACCAATGACATGGCATTGCAAGCTTTACGCCAAAAAGAGGCAACTGAGGGAAGCATTTTTATTACCAATCACCAAACCCGTGGGAAGGGACAGCGTGGCAATTCTTGGGAAACTAAGCCTGGGGAGAACTTGACCTTTTCTTTGGTCCTCCAACCCAAATTTTTGGATTTAAGTGAACAGTTTCTTTTAAATATGGCCATTTCTAATGCCATTCGCAGATGCTTTCAGGAGTATGTTCCTGGGCTTCTGGTGAAATGGCCAAATGATTTGGTAATTCCTGGTTTTGGAAAAATAG
Organism: Spirosoma fluviale; assembly: GCA_945901615.1. Classification (GTDB taxonomy): domain Bacteria; phylum Bacteroidota; class Bacteroidia; order Cytophagales; family Cyclobacteriaceae; genus Algoriphagus. The sequence continues at coordinate 2,334 of CAMDLI010000112.1, read as the reverse complement.
GGGGGATATTGATCGAAAATCTAGTTGGGAGCAAGGGTTGGGAGTATGCGGTCGTAGGAATTGGATTAAACATCAATCAAAATCAATTTACAAGCCCTCAGGCAACTTCTTTATCCTTGGTCACTGGGAATTCCTATCCCTTGGAAGAACTTTTTAAACTACTAGTTGTGCATTTAGAGCAAGCTTACATTGCCCTTAAGAAAGGGAAAAATGCAGTGCTCACCCAGGAATACTTGCAGCACCTGTATTTAATTGAGAAATGGGCCGTATTTAAGGTGGGCGAGCAGGAGCTAGAAGGGAAAATCATTGGATTGACCGAAATAGGAAACTTGCTACTTGAACTTCCCTCAGGCAGACAGCAAAGTTTTGGTATCAAAGAGATTAGCTTCCCGAATTTCTGATTCCACTTCTGATTCCGGATTTTATCTAATACCTTTGCGGGGCCAAAGGTAAAACCCGCCTGCTTTTAGCAGATAAACCTTTGGCAGGTTAACCAATTAAGCGTTTTATCAGTTAACCAACTAACTAGAATCATTTTTAACCTGCCTTCGGCAGGCAAGCCTTAAAATTTAATATATCCTATGTCCACTACCACTTACATCCCTTACAAAGTAAAAGACATCTCCCTCGCAGAGTGGGGAAGAAAAGAAATTCGTTTGGCTGAAGCCGAAATGCCAGGTCTGATGGCCCTTCGTTCCGAGTTTGGTCCTTCACAGCCCCTCAAAGGTGCGCGCGTGGCCGGTTGTCTTCACATGACTATCCAAACAGCAGTTCTGATCGAAACCCTAGTTGCCCTAGGCGCTGAGGTAACTTGGTCTACTTGCAATATATTCTCTACCCAAGACCATGCTGCTGCGGCTATCGCTGCCGCGGGCATCCAAGTATATGCTTGGAAGGGACAAACTGCCGAGGAATTTGACTGGTGCATCGAGCAAACGCTATTTTTCGGCGAAGGCCAGCAGCCCCTCAACATGATCCTAGACGATGGTGGTGACTTGACCAACATGGTGCTAGACCAATACCCTGACTTAGTGGCAGGAATCAGAGGCCTATCTGAAGAAACCACCACGGGTGTACACCGCCTTTACGAGCGCATGAAAAACGGCACGCTTCCTATGCCTGCCATTAACGTAAATGACTCGGTAACCAAATCCAAGTTTGATAACAAGTACGGCTGTAAGGAATCACTAGTAGACGCGATCCGTCGTGCTACAGACGTGATGATGGCTGGAAAAGTAGCGGTAGTTGCTGGCTACGGTGACGTAGGAAAAGGATCTGCCGCATCGCTTAAAGGTGCGGGTGCACGTGTAATCGTAACTGAAATTGATCCGATCTGCGCACTTCAGGCAGCTATGGACGGCTTTGCAGTAAAGAAGATGGCCGATGCGATCCAGGAAGCTGACATCGTGGTGACTGCTACTGGAAACAAAGACATCATCAACGGAACCCATTTCAAGGCGATGAAGGACAAGGCGATTGTGTGTAATATTGGCCACTTTGACAACGAGATCGACATGGCTTGGTTGAACGACAACTACGGTCACACGAAGAACGTGATCAAGCCTCAGGTAGACTTGTACGAGATCGATGGCAAGGAAATCATCATCTTGGCTGAAGGCCGATTGGTGAACTTGGGTTGTGCTACGGGTCACCCATCTTTCGTGATGTCCAACTCCTTCACCAACCAGACTTTGGCACAGCTAGAGTTGTGGGCAAATTACAAGAACTATACTCCTGGTGTGTATGTACTTCCAAAGCATTTGGACGAGAAGGTTGCCTTCTTGCACCTGGCCAAGTTGGGCGTACAGCTAGACACCCTTTCTCAAGACCAAGCGCAGTACATCGGCGTAGAGGTGAAAGGGCCGTTTAAGCCGGAATACTATCGTTATTAAGAGCCTGCAGGGTAATTCCCTTCTTAATAAATTTCAAAAAGGAGCTCAATATGAGCTCCTTTTTCTTTTCAAATCTTCCAAAGGGATGGTATATTGAAAAAAAATTAAGCCAAAGACTATGAACTATACTGAAGGGATGCTCCGAGAAGGATCGTTGAAAGGAAAAAATATCTTGATTACTGGTGGCGGTACGGGCTTAGGCCGAGCCATGGGGGAGTATTTCTTGGAGCTGGGGGCCAACCTAGTGATTACCTCTCGAAAGCTGGAGGTACTGGAAGAAACAGCCAAAGAGATGATGGCCAAATCTGGAGGCAAGGTGATTCCAGTAGTTTGTGATGTTAGAGAGATTGATCAAGTGGAAGCCATGTGGGCCAGGTGCATCGCTGAATTTGGGCAAATTCATGGGGTATTGAATAATGCGGCGGGCAATTTCATCAGTCCT
>CAMDLI010000111.1 GCA_945901615.1 Spirosoma fluviale | reverse complement strand
TAAATTATTCGCAGGAGTAAAGAAATCCTTTGGAAGGAAACTTGGAGAATCTATATTTGCAAACTCTTTAGGGGGATTAGCTCAGCTGGCTAGAGCACTACGCTGGCAGTGTAGGGGTCATCGGTTCGAATCCGTTATCCTCCACAGGGTTGTCTTAATCAGACAGCCCTTTTTTTTTTCTTGTAAAGTTCTCCTTGTGGATTTCTAGATAACTGGGGATTAGCTCAGTTGGCTAGAGCATCCCGCAGCAATGCGGGAGGGTCATCGGTTCGAATCCGTTATCCTCCACAGGGCCCCGCAGCATTGCGGGACCCTTTTTTTTGTCTTCTAAAGTTCTCCTTGTGGATTTCTAGATAACTGGGGATTAGCTCAGCTGGATAGTTTGCCCCGTAGAATTACGGGGAGTATCCCGTCCCGCAATTCTACGGGACGGGAGGGTCATCGGTTCGTCCAGTCCCGCAGCATTGCGGGGCCTTTTTTTTATTTAATTTTTTCTACTATGTATTCCATCTACATTCTTTTTAGCCTGAAAACCAACAAGTACTATGTGGGTTCCACCGATGACTTGCAAGGCAGACTCAAACATCACAATGCAGGTTCTACTCCCTCCACTAAATCAGGTGCTCCAGATTGGGAGATCCGATATACCGAAACAGTCCCCGATAGAACTGCTGCGCTCAAGCGCGAACTCGAAATCAAAAAGAAAAAGAGCAGAAACTACATCGAGTGGCTAATTCAGAAGGGGGATTAGCTCAGTTGGATAGCTTGTCCCGCAATTGCGGGGAGCACCATCGGTTCGTCCCGCAGCCTTGCGGGACTCCACAGGGTTGTCTTAATCAGACAGCCCTTTTTTTTTGTCTTGTAAAGTTATCCTTGTGGATTTCTAGATAACTGGGGATTAGCTCAGCTGGATAGCTTGCCCCGTAGAATTACGGGGAGCGTCCCGTCCCGCAATTCTACGGGACGGGAGGGTCATCGGTTCGTCCCGCAGCATTGCGGGACTCCACAGGGCCCCGCAGCATTCTGCTTGCCTTTTTTTTATCTTAATTTTTTCTACTATGTACTACATCTACATCCTTTTTAGCCTGAAAACCAACAAGTACTATGTGGGTTGTACCGATGACTTGCAAGGGAGACACAAACATTACAATGCCGGATCTACCCCCTCCACTAAATCAGCTGCACCAGATTGGGAGATCCGCAATACCGAAACAGTCCCAGATAGAACTGCTGCGCTCAAGCGTGAACTCGAAATCAAAAAGAAAAAGAGCAGAAACTACATCGAGTGGCTAATTCAGAAAGGAAGAATCCAGTAAAAAATAGAATGTTCCTCATTCAATCAATTCGTTTAAAAAATTTGCCTTATTCCAAATTGGAGCTTATATTTTCGTTAGAAAAAATAAACCCAAAGGATTCAGAGCCTAAGGTCTTGCTGAGTTTCGTTTTAAATTCCTCATGAAGTTTAAATTCCTTTTTTTCTGCCTTTACTTGTTTTTCAGCTTAAGTACAAAGGCTGCTGATCCGGAATTTTATCGGCTCAAAGTCGCTACGAAAAGGTGGGAAGTGGCAGAAAGATCCTCTTTCTTGAATGGAAAAGTAAGTAAGGAAATTTTAAGCCAGTTAGATAGCATTTATCAAAACCTTCCAACCGGCTACGATTTGAATTACGATCCCTCGAGCCAGACTTTAACCGTTTTTATACACTGCTCCTTTGATTTTTATTCCATCCAAGATGGCCAATTAGTTAAAGAGTACCAGTTTGCAAATAGAGGCTATACCTGCGGATCTTATTTTTTTAAAAAAAACAATGCCTATTACATACTAGGTGGAAGGGGGTTTTGGAATTCACATGCAGATTTAATGGAATTTGATACCCTAAATGGATCCTGGGAATTCAAACAAGCCTACTATCAACCCCTTGACTATTACCCCTTGGGGGCTTACCAAACTTCAAAAGGAATGATGACCTGGTTGGGAGAATACACTAATCCCCGTATTCCAAGGATCGAAAAAGAAGCAAATGGTTTTTTCCTGGATATGGAAAAAAAATCTTGGCAACCCATAAAAATCGATATTAAAGAATTTGACTTTGCTCAAATCGCGCATTCAAACGAAAGCCATTTGTATGAAACAGAAGACTATGCATTCAGTGTAACTACCTCACAACTACCAAAACTAGGCTGGTATATCTGGATCATCATAGAGAAAGAAACAGGTAAACTATTTGTTTACGAGGGTAATAAACATACAGAAATGTTTGATTCTCCCTATTTAGAAGTCATTGGAAACACATTTCGTTATTTTGAATACAACCTCAATAGTAATTCAGAAGGCAAAGAAAAGATGATAGACTTGGATATCATTCGAAGCCAATCGCGTGAAATTGGGCAGGTGGTCGTACTTGATGCTGCAGAAAAAACGAGTAAGGCCTCGCTTTTATCGGTACTCCCATGGATAGGCTTTCCTGTTATATTTCTACTTGCCCTTTGGCTAGGCATACAGATTCAAAAAAGAAAAAATACAGCAGACCAAACTGCTCAAGGTTCCGATAAAGAAACGGATGGAGAACAAGAATCTGAAGAGGAAAACGCAGAAATCCTTCAGCAGCTACTACGCCACAATGGTAAAAAATTGAGTACAGAAGAGTTTGATGCAGTCTTAGGCCTTCATGAGATTACCAACTTTGATTCCAAACGAATCAAACGTTCGCGACTCATCAAATCAATCAACAAACAACACGAGGAGAAAAATGGCTTCCCGCTAATTACACGAATCAAAAGTTCAGAAGACAAACGCTTCATCTTCTATAAGATCACCTTTGAAAATGGAAACTAAGGAATCACCTCATTTAGGGTGAAATAATACCTAATTGATCCATTGTCAAAATCTTACCCCTTCTTTACTTCTTCTGAAAGTACGCTTACCTTAGGTCTATGAAAAACCAACTTTGGGCTCTAGTTCTAATCTTCTTGGTATCCAGCTGTGCCTGTGCCCCCGAAGAAATCGCTGAATTTGCCTTTAATAGCATGGAAGGGCTTTTAGGAGATGGATTCCTGCCTTCTGAAGAACTTCGAGGGCTTGGAAAATTTGAAGGTGTCAGCGTCAACCTATCCTCCTCGACTCAAAATGACGTGCAAGAGTCCACCATTTTTCTAAAGCTACAAAATGGGGATCCAAAGATCATGGCCGAGCAGCGGGAGCTCTTAGCCCGTAACTGTGCCGAACTCTACCTTAAAGACTTTGAAAAAGCAGCGGATTACGAGAAGATCACCATACAGTTTGTACAAACAGACCCCTACAACCCCGCAAATGTTTCCCTAGAAGAATACACCTTCGATACCCAGGATTTTTAAATCTCAAGCGAAGGGGATTCCCTAGATTTGTGATCAGCCCCATTCCAAACTCCTCCATCCAATCACCCATGACTTTTAAAGCCATTTGCTCTGATATAGACGGCACACTCCTCAACTCAGAGCGCTCGCTTTCCCCAAACCTTATCTCCATTGTCTCCTCTATCTCTGCAGAGATCCCATTTTTTCTTGCAAGCGCTCGCATGCCTGCTGCCATGCGACACCTACTTCAAGACCTGAATCGCCCCAAAGAACCCCTCATCGCCTACAACGGCGCATTGGTTTTGGACGCGGAGGGAAAAGAACTCGAATCCATCCCCATTCCAATCTCCTTAGTAGAAGAGATTGTCCTCCTAGCCAATGAACTTAAACTTCATTTGAGCCTACTTTATGGTGAACAATGGCATACCCTGAATGAAGATTATTTTGCGATCCGTGAAATTGAAAACACAAAAGTTGTTCCCTCCTGGACAGACCCCCTGGTAGTCATTGAACGTTGGAAAGCGGATAATCATGGCGCCCACAAGGTGATGTGTATGGGAGATGCAGCAAAAATCGACCAGCTCTACCAAACCCTTCTCCAAAGGCTGGGAACTCAATTGCACCTCTACCGATCCAAAGATACCTACCTAGAAATCGCTCCGAAACCGATCTCCAAGGCCACAGGCTTGAAAAAAATTCTAGATCATGGATATGCCATCGAGATGAACGAAGTAGTGGCTTTCGGCGATGGCTACAACGACATCGACCTTCTCCAGCAAGTGGGCTGGGGCGTGGCAGTAGAAAATGCTTTCCCCGAGGTAAAGGCGGTGGCCAATGAGATCACCAAGCACCACAAGGAAGATGGGGTAGCAAGCACCTTGGCCCGCATTTTCCTAGACAAAAAATAAGTATCAAGTAGCTAGTATCCTGTCTGCCGACAGGCAGGCAAGACGAAAAAAAATTCTAGTCCTAATACGAATCCCTACCTAGTACTTGGTACTTTGTACTTTGTACAATGAAGAGCTTTATCCCAACAGAAAAATTGTTGCAATCCCCTTATTCAATCCCCTTGTCGCGCATTTTGACAAACTCATCAAATCGTCGGAAAATGGCTACCGTAAATCCGCACAACATCACAATCGTTCCAATCCAAAGCACATTGATGTAAGGCTTAACAATAGCCTTCATGACCACATAGTCTTTCTGGTACTGATTTACCTTGAAGACAAACTTATTTTGGTCTGGTAGAATGTTTTCCATGCTGATTTTAATCCCCAATTCAGAATCAACCACGGGAAGTTTTCCAACCTGATTGTCACGAATGATAAAGGTAGGCTCCAGCAATTTTTCAACATCGTAATCCAGCACACGGATTTTAGCCTTCACTGCCACATCCCCCTCTTTCAAGGTGTAGCCATCGATTTCTTTGAGCACTTCGGCCCCATCGAAATAGGCAACAAAGTCAGCTACATGAAATTGCTCCCCAGGGGCCACCTCATAGGTTTCATCTTCCTTCCACTCTGGATCTGCGAAATCATTCATCGCCGCCACATAGGTATACAAATCCTTATTGAGGTAAATTTTGGAATCTGGAGATGAAATCAAACCTCCCATCCCTTCGTTAAATTGGGACATGGGCGACAGCGAAAACTGCAAGGCCTCGTTCTGTAGGTAATCAATTTTGAAGTAGTCGTTCTCCTCCAAAACCAGCATTACCGTATCTCCTTTTTTGAAGTAGGTTTTGTAATCTTCCAATGCTATCGCTTCATTCACCTCACCCGTAGCAGCCAAAATTTTGGCCGGCACGTATTCGGGAATCCCAACTGCTTTCTTTTGTCTGCCACGGTAGATCACCGTGTAGTCCTTCATCTGGGTAGGCTTGTTGATCCAAAGCAAGACATGCTCCTTGTTCATTTCATCCTCCCAACTGTTGCTGTAGGTCAATCCAGACATATTCATGGAGATGACCTCAGAATAGCCGGAGCTAAACATGATGCCGATCAAAATCATTCCCAAGCCAATGTGTGCAAGGGATCCTCCCGCTAGTTTGAAGGTCGACTTTTTCAGTAGCTTGACTAAAATAAATGCATTGGCTACGATGGTAAACATCCCCGTCAATACAATAATGATGTATTTCCAATCGTACACCTTCGCCAAAACAATCACAGCTGTGGAAAGGATGATCGAGACCACATACGGGACCACTAGGGATTCTCCCAGAGTTTTTCGATCGATTTTTTGCCACCAAAAAAACTGACCTACAGAAGTCAATAAGGCCAACACCACAGCAAACCAAAGTTGGAACTTGGTATAAAAACCTATCTGATCCGCAGGTGGAGCCATGTTGGAAATCCCTCCAAAGCTTTCCACCAAGGCATTCCAAGCAGGAATAGAAGTAGGCAAGATCACTTGAAAGGACATCAATCCTAGCGTCATCGCGCCTAAGAAAATCCAAAACTCACGGGAATAAACAGAAGCCTCTCGCTCGGATGTAGGCAAGTGCTTCCAAGCTCGCGCAGCAAGGAAAATCGCCACGCCCATGAAAAATAGCAAATAAATTAGCAGCTGCCCAGAAAGGCCCAAGTCGGTAAAAGAGTGCACCGAAGCATCCCCTAAGACCCCCGAACGAACCAAGAAGGTAGCGTACAACACCAAGATAAAACTGAGTATCACCAATACAATGGAGGTCTTCAAGGCAGTGGCACTCTTCTTAAACGTAATCATGGTATGAATAGAGGCCACCAACATCAGCCAGGGTACATAGACTGCATTTTCTACTGGGTCCCAGTTCCAATAGCCCCCGAAATTCAAAGTGACATAGGCCCAATAAGCACCCATGATAATTCCCATCCCCAAAATCATGGCCGAGAAAATCGCCCAAGGCAAGGCTGGACGGATCCATTCTGCATACTTTTTGGTGACTAGACCCCCAATTAAAAAGGCAAAGGGAACCAGGGTAGATGCATAGCCCAAAAACAAGGTGGGCGGGTGAATCACCATCCAAATATTCTGCAAGAGTGGATTGAGGCCCGTACCATCTTCTGGAACAAAGTCCGGATTTAAATCAAAAATTGGTGCTTGCGTAGCGTCTCGAAGTAAAATAAAAGGGGAACTTCCAATCTTCAGATCTCCAACCACTACCCCCAAGATCATGGAAATCAAGAAGGCTTGAACCAAGGAGAAAACCACCATCACGGGTGCTTCCCAGAACTTGTTGGTGTGTACCAAGATCAAGCCTAGCACGACATTCCAAAATGCCCAAAGGATAAATGCCCCTTCCTGACCTTCCCAGAAACTGGAAATCATGTAATGAACGGGCAAAGCTTTGGAGCTGTGTGAATAGGCGTAAAAATACTCGTACCGTTGATTGTAAATGATTTCAAACAAGGATACGGCAATCAAGCTGGTCGATAGCGCAT
>CAMDLI010000110.1 GCA_945901615.1 Spirosoma fluviale | reverse complement strand
TTCATCCGCTGCCTCCAAGCAGCAGCAAGCATGGGGAGTTGCTGGTAAGATTTGATGCCCGCTTTGACTCCCTGTGATTTTAAAAATAGGTCGTTGGACTTTCGACTCAAGGCAAGCCAAATCGGAGGATAAACTTCCGCTGACTCTCGAATGGAGATCAGGTCTTGGATAATCCCTCTTGGAAGTGTTTCCATCCAACATAAAGCTGCCTCAGGATCCATTCCATAGTAATCCCGAAGTTGGTAACGAAGCAGTAAAAGATGGGCAGCATACCGCAAAAGAGGCTCCTCTGCATTTGTACAGACTACCCAGGCAATAAAATTGGCTTCCCCTTCGTCCGTGACTCCATAGCTATGGGCCATTTCGTGTGCAATGGTAAATGACTTTTCCAAGGCGTGTAAACTGGGATCGAGGTAACTTTCGCCCGTAAAGGGAAAGTAAATGCCTAGAATCCCCATTCTCCGCATGAATCCTTGAGGAGGAAACTGCTTGGTTCGAGGTCGACCGGTAAAATTCAAGCCTAGCACCTCCAAATTCTCCTGCATCGTCGCACGAACCAGGTCCTCGAGGGAAGAATACTCCATCAATCCGGTGAGAGCCAAGGTATCCTGTGTGATCTGTCCCCGATCCATCGAGGCCAAGCGCTGGGTGTACTCCATTTCAGCAATCAACTGCTCCAGATTGAGGGGTTTGGGCTGCAGGTTCAACTGCTGAAAAATGGGCGTTCGCTGGTAATTAAAGCCCCAAAGCACTAAGAAAAAGAAAACCAAGGCTCCGAGTCCATTGGAGGTTGCTTGCAGGGCATACCTTGCCCGATGTCTCCATCCCACAAGCCGGAAAAATCTACGAAAACTCATCCAGGAAAGGCCTAGGATAAGTACTAGGAACAAGTAAACCGTAGGGAAAGGCAACTTGCCCAAGCTAAGGTCAATCAAATTGCGAATGCCTGGAAAAACCGTTCGAGAATAGAATTGATCTGTGACCTCAGGATACTGTCCAGCCAGAAACCGAACTGCTAGGGCCAGCAGCCCCAAAAAGGCCCAGGTCCAATCTTTAATTCTCATCTCCCCTGGAATTTAGACGCCCTCTGCCTGTACTTCCTTCACCTCAGGAAGCATTCGGGTAAGCAGGTTTTGTATTCCTGCCTTCAAGGTGACTGTGCTAGATGGACATCCTGAGCAGGAGCCTTGCAAAAGCACCTTCACGATTCCATCGGTAAAGGAATGAAATACAATGGCTCCCCCATCTTGCTCTACTGCAGGACGGATGTATTCGTCTAGGATACCTTTGATTTTTTTGACAATCTCCGAATCGTTTTCATCAAACAAGGGATCCTTCTCAATCAGCACTTGTACCGCCTGTTGGCCGGACTCCAGGTACTGGCGAATATGGTCCCGAAAGATCGTCTGAACTTCTGCCCATTCGGCGTCTTCCGACTTCGTGATGGTTACAAAATTGGAAGCGATAAATACGCGCTGCACGGCGGCAAAATTAAAAAGTTCCTTCGCCAACTGACTTGCTCCAGCGCTTGCCGCATCTGGAAAATCATAACTTACGCCCTCCTCTACCAACATAAAGTTGGCCACAAACTTGAGTGAATTGGGATTGGGGTTGGCCTCCATGTAGAGGTGAACGGGTCTAGCTTGCGCTTTTAGCATGATTATGAAAATAGATTACTAGTAAAAACCAATTTTGGCTTCAGAAGTTCCGTGTAGGTTAAAATTTAATTTACTTTTTGTGAAAATCCGCTTCATTACCAGTAACCAACTAAAGTTTGAGGTTTAAGTAAGTGAACCGTGGAAAACCTGTAGACGACGGTTTGTTGTCTGTCGACGATTATCCACGGTTCCCAGACCTATAAATCAGCGATAAGATTGCGGATAATCCTTTATTTTTTAGGTAATTTACCTTTTGCAGCATACCAAATGCCGCCGTACAAGTGCTTCAAGAAGTCTGCATCTTCCCAAACTGCATCCACATGGCCAAGGGCAGTGTAGAAAACTCTTCCTCCATCAAACTCATGGTACCAAGCCATCGGATGGTTAGCGCCCATTGCTTTTGCAGGCTGGTAAGTTGTCTCATCCGCCTGAATCAAAACCTTGATGGCTGGGTTCATGTTTCTAAACTCATACAGCTCGTCGGTCCAAAGCCAGTTTTCAGGCAAATGCCAAGTAGCAGGATGCGTACGATCCGCCACGTGTAGACGAAGGGTTTGGTTACGAGGGTGTGCGAGGAAGTAGCCACCAATCATCTGATTGTACCAAGGCCACTCGTATTCCGTATCTGTAGCAGAGTGGATACCCACTACTCCCTTGCCAGATTGGACAAATTTTTGGAAGGCGGCCTTCTGAGCATCATTAAAAATGGTGCCCGTAGTACTCATCAGCACCACTGCATCGAATTTGGCAAGATTTTCATCTGTAAATTGAGTAGCATCTTCAGAGGTGAACACTGAAAACACATGTTTCTCGCCCATTTTTTTGAGGGCCATTACCCCATTCGGGATAGATTGGTGACGGAAGCCAGCAGTTTTGGAAAATACCAGCACGCGGAATTGTCCACCCTGCTGGGCGATAGCCATTAAACTACTGCTCAAAACAAGTAGGGTAGCTAGAAGAAAGGATTTGTAACGATTCATGGGTTATTGGATTAATTGAGTTGCAAAATAGGTTATTGGATAAGCGGAAATTTTTCTCCTGCTTCCTTTCGTGAAAATGTATTAAAATGCCACCATTCGCTACCGATTCCTGTAAATCCTGCACCTTTCATCACCTTTCTGAGGATCTCACGGTTCGCCACTTGCGCTTTGGTGATTTTTTTCTCCGCCAGCATCTGTAGCTCGCGATCTGGGTAGGCCGGGTAGCCAAAGTAGTCAAAAGGAGTACCCATATCGAGTGGCTTCCTTGTTTTCAAGTCTAGGATGGTTAAGTCAACTGCCACTCCAAAATTATGAAGTCCCCCAATTTTAGGATCCGAAACATACAGGGGCTTGATGCTGTCGGGCTTATCCAAGCCATCCCATAAAATTTGCTGCACACGTATCGGTCTTACCCCATCGTAAACCAGCAGACTTAAGTTGGGATACTCCTCCTGCAATGCCTTTTGGGCTTTGGCTAGCATCTCAGCAGCTAGGGGCTGCAAGTAGCATCGCGTCAAATCCCCGTACACATCTTGCTTGAAGAAATTGTCTTCTGTAGAATATTTCAACTCCACCTGAATTCCCGGAATCTCCTGCTCAATATCTACCAAGCCTTGGTCCTGCAGTGATTTTTCGAGATCCGTACCGGTCAAATCCTCCTCCTCGGTACTCGCGGCATCTCCTTGGAAAAGAGAGTCTCGCTGTGCGGCAGAAAAAGATTGCTGGTCACTTTTCGGTGAGGAGCAAGCCAAAGTCAAGCCTAGAAAAAGATAGGCTAGCTTTCTCATGGATTTAGTTTTTTCTTGATCACCGTAGCAGAAGCTTGAGCGGTGGGGAGCACCACTACATCTGCCAGCACCACATGAGGCGGGCGGGTAAGTGCAAATTCCACAATATCAGCAATGTCTTGTGCCAACAAGGGCGAATACCCTTGGTAAATCGTAGAGGCGCGCTGTGAATCTCCTTTGAAGCGAACCAGGGAAAACTCCGTTTCCACGAGCCCAGGATGGATGCCCATCACTTTGATTCCAAAGGGATTCAAATCCATACGCATGCCATTTGTAAGCGCGTCTACTGCATGCTTGGAGGCACAATAAACATTTCCATTGGGGTACACTTCTTTCCCTGCAATGGATCCAATATTGATGATATGGCCGGAGTTTCGCTCCGTCATGCCCGGGATAATCGCTTTTGAAACATAGAGCAGGCCTTTCACATTGATGTCTATCATGGCATCCCAGTCGTCCACATTACCCGTTTGGATCGGATCCAAACCATGGGCATTGCCAGCGTTGTTTACCAACACCGCAATTTCTGACCAGTCTGGGGGAAGGTTACCGAGCAGATCGGCTACCTTTTCACGATCCCGCACATCAAATACCAATGGCAAAAAACGAATGTCGTTGGGCATCTCATTTTTCAATTCCTCCAGACGCTCAATTCGTCTGCCGGTGGCAATGAGGTCATAGCCCATTTTGGCCACAGTTAATGCGCAGGCTCTACCTATTCCGGAGCTGGCACCTGTCACCAAAGCAATTTTGTTTTTCATGAGTACAAGATAATAGGAATGGGAAAACTTGTTGACCTCAGCTGCTGAAAAAATCAAGGTCATGCTGCCAACGGTCAACGGCCCACTGTTGACAGCGGAGTCGTTTGGTAACATGTTTCGAATCTAAATTTAAATTCGTTTTTAGTGGCAGATGCATATATTAGGTACACCGCCTGCGGCAGATAGGCAAGTACGAAGTACAATTTGTACACAAATGTTACTTGTGTAGGTACTTGGTACATTGTACAGTTAACAGATAATCAACTTCTCCACAAATAGGGAAAAAGAAGGTAGGAAGTGGTGGCAACCAAGACATTAATCGCCAAGAGGCTGAGGAGTTTGTCGCTACTAACGCTCCAATCTAGTCCATCTAGTGCGTTTTTGGAGATGCGGATGGCCATTAAAAGTATGGGGATGATCACGGGAAAGCTCAAGATTGCCATCAAAGTAGCATTGTTGCCTGCTTTGGAAGCAATGCCAGAGACCATGGTGAGGCTGGCTGAAAATCCCATTGCACCCAGCACCAAGTTGAGTAAAAACAAGCCTTGATCTTGAACAGGGTTGCCCAGTACCACCGAAAACACCCCATAACCCAGCAGTGCTAAAATTAGGGTTAGCCCGGTATTGTACAGGATTTTTGAGAGGATGATGGACTCTGGGGAAGCGATCATATAGTAATACAGCTGCCGTCCTTGCTGTTCCTGCACAAAACTTTTGGCTACAGCATTGACAGAGGAAAAAAGCAAAATGATCCAGAAAAGGGCATTCCAGGTAGGAATAGATAGATTTCCCATCTTCGCGCCTACGCTCAGGTAAGTGATGAAAACAGCCGAAACTACGTATAGCAGGATTCCATTGAGCGCATATTTTTGCCTCCACTCCAGGGTAATCTCTTTACGAATCAGGACTGAAATTTCCTTCCACATGTCGCAAAGGTAGCAAATTACTTTTCAAGCGTCGAAGCAGCCAAAATTGAAAATTAGGAAATGGAAATTGCTCCTAGTCCGGATGGGCATATTCCAGCACCAGGGGCGGGGGAGCCCAACAAAAAGGCTACCTTTGTAGCATGTCCACTCGCGTCAAAAATCAGGAGGAAATCCTCGCCAAACTCGGCATCACCCAGCTCAATCCCATGCAGCTTGCCACGCAAGAGGCAATGGAGAAGTCGGCCCACCTGATTCTACTATCGCCTACCGGTACAGGAAAGACCTTGGCTTTTCTCCTGCCGCTACTTTTGCAGCTCGATCCCGCTTGTGAGGAGGTTCAACTTTTAATTTTGGTTCCTTCCCGAGAGCTGGCCATCCAAATCGAACAGGTAGTTCGGCAAATGGGAACAGGATTTAAGGTAAATGCCGTCTACGGAGGGAGAGCGGGATCAAAGGACAGAATGGAAATCAAACACCGCCCCGCAGTCCTTGTCGGTACGCCTGGACGAGTAGCAGACCACCTGAGAAGAGGAGCCTTTGACACAACCTTTATTCAAAGCCTGGTCTTGGATGAATTTGACAAATCCTTAGAGATAGGATTTGAAGGAGAAATGCGAGACATCCTCCATGCGCTACCACGGGTAAGTAGAAAAATCCTAACCTCAGCCACACAAGGGGTAGAAATTCCCGGTTTCGTAGGGCTAAAATCTCCTCAAATTCTGGATTTTCTTGGAGATAAAATTTCCCATCTCCAAGTCAAAAAGGTAGCTTCCCCCACCAAAGACAAGCTCGAATCACTCGGCCAGTTGCTAGGTCAGCTAGGCTCGAAAAACGGCATCATCTTTTGCAATTTCAAGGACTCCATCCAACGGGTAAGTGAATTCCTAAGCGAAAAAGGCATTTCACACGGGATTTTTTCTGGAGGCATGGAGCAGATCGATCGGGAACGATCCCTAATCAAATTTAGAAACGGTACTTACCCACTACTCCTGGCTACAGACTTAGCCGCACGAGGAATTGATGTGCCCGAACTCGACTTCATCATCCACTACCATCTTCCCCTCCGTGCAGAGGAGTTTATCCATCGAAATGGCCGTACGGCACGGATGAATAGCGAAGGAACTGCCTACATCCTGCAGTACGAAAAAGAGGCCCTGCCTGATTTTGTAGGAAAGCCCGCACTCGAAAAATTGCTTCCCTCCACGCTACCCGCCCCATCGCCTTGGAGCACCTTACTGATTTCAGGAGGAAGAAAGGATAAAATTTCCAAGGGGGATATTGCAGGGTTCTTTTTTAAACAAGGGGGGATCAATGCAGCCGAACTTGGTGCGATTGAATTGAAGATCGATTGTGCTTTTGTCGCGGTAAAATCGGCTGTGCTGGAGCAGCTCCTCCCCAAGGTCAACAATCAAAAACTGAAGGAGAAAAAAGTTAGGATAACGGTTATTTAGTCGATTTTCTAGGAAGTCCAATCCAAGAATCTCCAGAAAAAAGGTGCTGCGGATTTAATTTTTTCTGTCTAACTTGGTGTAATTCAAAATCTTCCATTCTTAGACTCTAAATTCACCCAAATGGCCTTCAAAAAATCTCTTTTTATCGTCTCCTGCCTTTTTACATTATCCTGTAGCCAAAAAGCAAGAGAAATAG
>CAMDLI010000109.1 GCA_945901615.1 Spirosoma fluviale | reverse complement strand
GCCCCTCTTTTTTTGTTTTAGGTAGACAGGATGTTGGCTATTCGAAGGTCTTCATCATCCACTTTCTTGTCATCTACAATTGCTTTGACAATTGGCGTAAAGACCACCTTGTTGTTGATCATCCCGGCCATTGTATCGTATTTGCCTTGAAGTAGTCCTTCTATAGCAGCCACACCAAGTTTGGAGGCGAGTAGTCGATCAAAAGAGGTAGGGGAACCACCACGTTGCAAATGGCCCAAGATGGTGACTTTAATGTCGTAGTGCGGAAGGAATGTTTTTACTTCATCTGCGATTTGCTGCGCAGAACCACTTTTTCCTCCCTCGGCAACAATCACAATGTTGGAAGATTTTTTTGCTTTAGATCTTGTCTTTAGCTTTTCAATTAACCAATCAATAGACGTTTTTCGCTCAGGAATTAAGATGGCTGCTGCTGCGCTGCCAATACCGGCATTGATTGCAATAAATCCAGCATCTCTACCCATTACTTCCACAAAAAATAGGCGGTCGTGTGAGGTAGCTGTGTCTCTGATTTTGTCGATGGCTTCGATGGCTGTATTGCAGGCGGTATCAAATCCAATAGTAAGATCTGTTCCCGAAAGGTCGTTGTCGATGGTGCCTGGAAGCCCGATAGCAGGAATTCCATATTCTTCGAAGAACAGGTGGGCTCCTGTAAGGGATCCATCTCCACCAATTACCACCAAGGCATCGATGCCATGGCTTTGTAGATTTTCAAAGGCTTTTTTTCGGCCTTCAGGGGTTCTAAATTCTGCGCTTCGTGCAGACTTTAGAAATGTTCCTCCCCGTTCTAGGATATGGGTAATGTATCTCGAGTCTAATTTTTTGATGTCGTCCTGGATCATTCCTTCGTAGCCCCGGTAGATGCCGTACATCTCCAGTTCGTAGTAGAATCCAGCACGCACTACTGCGCGAATGGCAGCATTCATGCCTGGAGAATCCCCACCAGAGGTGAGTACTCCAATTTTTTTGATTGTTTTAGGTGTCATAGGTTTGTGTCAATGCTTTAAACAGCAGTCCAGCTGATGCTGGGTTTGTTGCCAAGGGGATGTTGTGCACATCACAGATCCGCATCAACATCTGCACATCTGGTTCATGAGGATGCTTATCTAAGGGGTCTCTAAAAAAAATCACAGCGGCTAATTTTTTTTCTGCAGCGAGCGCCGCAATTTGAGCATCCCCTCCATAAGGTCCAGAAAGTAGTTTTTCTACTTGAAAACCAGCCTTTTCAATGTGCGAACCCGTGGTGCCAGTGGCTACGAGTTCAATATCGCTTCGGTGAAGGGCTTCACGGAATCCACTCAGAAAATGGACCATGTCGGCTTTTTTGCCATCATGGGCGATTAAGGCAATTTTCATGAATTGATATGCAATAGGTTTGATTTCAAAGTTAGGGAAATTTCAGTTTTTCTTGGATTTCTAAGCCGCCAATATCTAGGGAATTATTTCAACTTTATTTATTTGTCTTTTCCTCAAGCAACAGTAGGAAGGCGTATTCCAAAGCAATTTCCTTCAAGGGATTAAATCTACCAGATGCTCCTCCATGACCTGCCTCCATATTGGTGAATAAAAGGAGCAGCTTTTGATCCTTTTTTAGTTCTCTGAGTTTGGCTACCCATTTGGTCGGTTCCCAGTATTGTACCTGGGAGTCGTGCAGACCAGAGGTCACCAATAAATTGGGATAGGCCTGCGCGTTGACATTGTCATAGGGAGAATAGGAGAGCATGTAGTCGTAGAATTCCTTTTCCTTCGGGTTGCCCCACTCCTGAAACTCTCCCGTGGTAAGCGGGATGCTTTCATCGAGCATGGTGGTGACCACATCCACAAAAGGCACATTGGCGATGACCCCATTAAATAGGTCTGGACGCATGTTTATTACTGCACCCATCAACAATCCTCCTGCACTACCCCCCATGGCATACAAATGCGCCGGAGAGCTGTATTCCTGCTGAATCAAGTGCTCGGCACAGGCGATGAAGTCGGTAAAGGTATTTTTCTTCTTCAATAGCTTGCCGTCCTCGTACCAGGCTCGGCCCAAATCCTCCCCACCGCGGATGTGCGCAATCGCAAATATAAAGCCCCGCTGCAGTAAACTCAGTCGATTGGAGGAGAAGTAGGCATCCATGCTGTACCCATAGGATCCGTAAGCATAGAGGAGCACTGGATTTTTTCCGGTTTTGGAAAAAGTAGATTTCTGGTACACCAAAGAGATGGGGACAAGCACGCCATCTGCCGCCTTTGCCCAGATGCGCTCCGAATGGTAGTCGCTCGGTTCATGACCACCCACCACTTCTTGTTGTTTCAGGAGTGTTTTTTGCCGGGTGACCATGTCGTATTCATAGACCGAACTTGGGGAAACCAGGGAATTGTAGACAAAACGAAGAAGATTGGTGTCAAACTCAGGATTGGTCCCTACATAAGCCGTGTAGGTTTCATCTTCAAAGGCTAGGGAATGCCCCTCACCCTTACCTTCAGACTCCCAGGGCTGGATGTTGATTTGCGTCAATCCATTGCTTCGTTCTTGCGTGACGAGGAACTTGGAAAACAAATCAAAATCTTCAAATAAGGTCTCTGGACGATGTGGGATCACCTCGATCCAGTTTTCTTTGCCAGGATTTGCTAAAGGAGCCTTGACCAATTTAAAATTTTGGGCTTGGTCATTGGTACGGATGTAGAAATAGTCTCCAAAATGGTCCGCTGCATACTCCAGATGCGGAATTCGGGCTTGCAAGATTTGAAAAGCTGCCACAGGTTGATCTGCTGGGATAAAACGGACCTCGGAACTAATTGTGCTCTCTGAATGGATAAGGATGAATTTCTCCGATTTGGTTTTGTGGACCATGCAAGAAAATTCCTCATCTAATTCCTCGTAAACAAGTTGATCCGTGGAGGAGGGGCTACCTAAAATGTGCTTGTAAATTTGAAAGGAGCGCAGCGTTTCGGGGTCTTGTTTGGAGTAAAAAATACTGCGCTGGTCCGAAGCCCAGACAAAGTTCCCAGTTACCTCAGGAATCTGATCTTCCAAAAATTCATGCGTGTCTAAGTTTTTGAAGCGAATTGTATAAATCCGTCTGCCGACCTCATCGGCTGCAAAGGCAAGTAGTTGCTGATTGGTACTCGTCGCAGCTTGGGCAACTTGGAAGTAACTTTTTCCTTCTGCAAGTGCATTGACATCCAGGATAACCGCCTCTTCTGCTTCGAGGCTCCCTGGCTTGCGACAAAAGATGGGGTATTCACTTCCTTTTTCGTATCGGGTATACCAGAAATAACCAGACTTAAAGTAGGGGACACTTTCGTCTTGCTCTTTGATACGGCCCTTCATTTCCTCAAAAAGTTGCTTTTGCAATACCTCTGTGGGTTTCATGACTTCTTTTACGTAGTCATTTTCAGCATTCAAGTGATCGATCACTTCTTGATTTTCCCGATCATTCATCCAATAGTAGGGATCTTGGCGTTGGTGGCCATGAATTTCAAGTAGCTGTGGTTTTTTGATGGCAATGGGCGCTGGCATAGTGGATTATTTGAATGCAAGGTTACTGAAAATTCAGTAATCTAATTAGGCATTTGCCGTGATTACTGGTGGAAGTTGAATTCATTTTTAGTCAGCTTGATTTTATCCTCTTTTTCATAAGGGAAAGGATGATTTAAACCGAGAAATCGCGTAATTTAAATGAACCTATTGTTCTGGTCTAAATCATTTTACTTACGTATTTAACTCGAAATCAAATGACTTTTTTCAAACAGTTTAAAGAATTTGCAGTCAAAGGCAATGTCCTTGACTTGGCTGTCGGCGTGATCATCGGTGCAGCTTTTGGCAAAATTGTTTCTTCTTTTATCAGCGATGTAGTAATGCCTCCCTTGGGCCTGCTGGTTGGGGGAGTGGATGTCAAGCATCTCAACTTAGTCCTGAAGGAAGGAACTGTAGATGCTTCGGGTGCAGTAGTTGAAGCCGTAACCTTGAATTACGGAATGTTTATCCAAAATGTGGTGGACTTCACCTTTATCGCTTTTGTGATTTTTGTGGCGATCAAGGGAATTCATACCCTCAAAAAGAAAGAAGAAGTTCCAGAAGAAAATCCAGTAGCCAGTCCTACCGAAAAGCTTTTGGAAGAGATTCGAGATTTATTGAAAAAATAAGAGCTCCTTCAATCAAGAAGGAGCTCCTGCTTAGTTACTAGTTGGTTTAATTCCCTCTTTCTCGTCCTCGTTCGTACAGGTGTCGATTGAAGTCTTTGGCGATATTTTGAAGCAGCAGAAGCTGTTTGTAGGTCAGCACCTTTGCTGCCTCTGCAACAAAGATTTTTTCATCTTGAACCAATTTCTGTTGGATTTGCAGCTTTTGTTGGATTCGAGACTTCGCTTCCTCTTCGCTCATGCTTTCTACTCCTCTGCTGAGTTCTCCCATGGTACGCATGGAGGCATCTCTAGATTCGGTGAAGGAATTGAATAGGGGCCAGAATTTCTCTGCTTGCTCGGTCTTCAAACTGATTCGCGTGGTGATGTAGGCAATCCGAGCCGCTTGAAGGCGTTCTGGGTCTACAGGCTGTCCATTGCGCTGCGCAAAAGCAAGACTTGAGGCAGCCATAAAGAATAGGAGTAAATAGATTTTTAGTGCTTTCATAGGATTTAAAACCAGGTTTCTTCTTCTGTCCATAGTGGTGCTGATTTAGCGTATTCTTCTTCAATAATTTGATCTAACAGTGCATTGGGGTCTTCTGAGAGGCTGAGTACATCTTCTGTACTCCATTGTTCACTTTCAATGTAAAGCAAAGCCTCCTCTTCAGGGCTTACTAAAACGGGTTTGTCCTCGTAAAATCCACCCGCCTGCCATAGCCCAAATCCAAGTAGGACTACTGCAGCTGCAGCCCAGGGCCAAGAAGGATTGACCTTTGGACGGCTTGTTTTTGCGAGGATCTTTTCAGGCAGCTCCTCAAAGTAATGATCAGGAGTTTGAAAAGGTTTTAGTTTAGGAATCTGTTGCATGCTTTTCTTAGACTTAGTTAGCTGTCAAGGGTTTATTCTTGGGTAAGTTCTTGTTCAATTTTTTTTACTGCATGGTGGTAACTGGCCTTCAATGCCCCCACAGTCGTACCCGTTATTTTTGAGATCTCTTCATAACTTAAATCCTCCTCGTACTTAAGATGAAACACAAGTCGTTGTTTATCAGGAAGTTTTAATAAGCATTTCTGAAGTTTGGCTTGAATCTCGTCTCCACTCAATGTAGCGCTAGAATCGACATAAGACTCCAATTTTTCTTGGTGATCGTCCAAGGAAAAGAAGTAGCGTTTTTTCTTTTTTTCGAGAAAGGTCAGGGATTCGTTGGTAGCAATTCGGTAAAGCCAGGTAAAGAGGGTGGAATTTCCTTCAAATCGATCTAAGGCCTTGTAGGCTTTGATGAAGGTGTTCTGTGTGAGATCATCTGCATCCTCATGAATCAGGACCATGCGACGAATTACCTGGTAAACTGGTTTTTGATAGGTTTCGATCAATTGCCTAAAGCCAAGCTCCTTGGTGAAAGGAGAGCGGATACGGTCCAAAAGTTCTTGATCGTTTACCTTCATGAGTAGCTTTTAGACGGAGGGAAGAAGGCAGGGTTTAATTGGATTCCTAAGATTAATCAATTTGAGTGAATGTAAGGTAACCAAAAAAGTACCTCGGATTTCAATCTAGTAGTAGCTTATGCCGCCTTTATTTAATTCGGATTACTCCAAATTAATCCTCTTTAGAATTGATACTTTTTGTCATCAATTAAACTGTAGAAAGGTTGATTTCGATCCAATAAACTCACAATCTTACAGAATTTTATATAGGCTTTATTTGCATTCAGGCTTTAAAAACAGTCTAGGATAGAATTTAACAATATTAAATAATTATTAAATCTACAAGTTGATAAATATTTATTTGGGAGATTATTTTTAAATTTTACTGAATTTTTCGTTGGAGGAGACTAGCACTACTCGGCCACGAAAAATAATTACCTACCTCGATTAGGTTTTTTCGGGGGGCGTATCTGAAAAGCCTTATGAGTAGGGGAACAACCAAAACTAATTGTTATGAAAAAAATTGGGATTATAGTACTTGGTCTTTTTGTGACTTTTGCGTCATTTTCTCAGGAGAAGAAATCAAATTGGAAGTATGCTGAAATAACCTTTATAAAAACTACTCCAGGTGGAGAATATGCTAAGTTTTTAGAAGAGAAATCCGCCATGATTTTTCAAGAAAGAGCTAATAATGGATATATTTTTGGCTGGGATGTCTGGCAATTTCCTTACACCACCCCTGAATCGCCCTATGATATGGTTATAGTGACCCTTTATACCTCATTAGATAGCATCATCATTGATAAAGGTGTTAATTGGAAAAGCATGGCGAATTATTCAGACCAGGATATAAAAAATTTAAGGGAGAATTTAAGTCAATCAAGAAAAATAGTAAACAGAGCCATAATTACTCCAAAGCATAGTTGGTCAAAAAATGAGGATGCTTCTGACTATGCTACATTCTCCTATGTTAAAGTTAAAAACGGTAGCCAAGCAGAATATGAATCCATGGTTACCAAAATGGCTGCTAATGGCATCGCAAATACTAAAGTAGAAGCAGTTGTATTGAATAAGAGAATAGATGTATTGGGAGAGGATATTGGATGGGATTACCTTAATGTATGGTTTTATGATAAATGGTCTGATGTCTTGGAAGAAAGAGTTGCCACTCCAGCTCCTCCTGAGAATGCTATGAAATTAATGTCATTAAGAGAGTTAAAAAAAGGCGAAGTAATGCAC
>CAMDLI010000108.1 GCA_945901615.1 Spirosoma fluviale | reverse complement strand
CTGCGCTCCTGGTCTTGACGGATGATGTCACGTACGTACTCGCTATCGTTGGTGTAAAATCCCTGCTCGATAAGGCTTTTTACGAAGGCATCCTGTTGTGCCGTAAGTGTGATGGATTTTCTAATTACTGTCATAATGCATCAATAGTAATATTATTGGTTCAATTTAGTAGTTTTTTGTAGGATTAGAACTGCTCTCCCCAAAAATTGAGGCCTGATTGGTAGGCTATTTTGATTGGATTTAAGCCGCTGAAGTTGTTTTCTATTAAAAATCAGCAAATCTATCGTTTAGTATTGCCCTACGGCTAGTTGTTTGGTAAGCGATCGGTGCAGTTAGTGATTTTTTAACCCTTAATAAAAAAAATAGCTTAAGAGTTAGCTAGAAAAAGTTTTGCCCCTTTTTTTGCCTATTTAAAAAATAATAGGGCTGCATCATCAATGAAGCAGCCCCTTTTTTTTATTCTTGAACTGTGAGCGTGACTGTATTGCCCTTAGTATCAATATCAATGCGATTAGGTTGAAGCATTGAAGCTGACTTTTCAGGGCTGAGCTTGATGTCGTAGGATTTTCGGTCGTACTTCATCACCGCTCCAGAGAGGGCATCGATGCCCCAGCCAAACAAGTTGCCCAAATTGATAATGCTAACGAGGTTAAACTCCTTGTCAAGGGTGATTAGGCGAGTTTCGTAGCCATCCAACTTAAACTCTACCTCTGTATCATTGAGGCTTCGTTTGACTTTGTAGTTGCAAGGGGTGGTGCAGATTTCCAAGCCATCCTTGTAAATAACGGCACCCGATGGAGTGGAGATAAACGAGATACGGTCTTTGGTACCAGTAAAAATGGTGGCACAGCCCGTCATCAAAAATAGGGCAATCAAAAAGATAGGAATTTTGTTCATGGTACTTTTGTTTTAGTGTCTATAATTATAGGTTAAAAATTTCTTTAAATAAGAATATTTATAAAAAAAATAATAAAAATAAATTTGTTAATAGTACGATAACTTAAGTAGCTGAGTTACGAGTTGATTTGTATTGAACCTGAGTCAATAAACCTTTGTTACCCTTCAACAAAACAGAAAACATTTAAAAATTTTGAGTTGCCAAGTGATGAATCTCATGAAAATAAGGGAAGGGTCGCGAAGCATCCAATCAGGTAGTACACCTAATTTTACGAATGGGCTACTATCCCTCCTTTAAAATAGTCTGCATGTCTTCAATGCATTGGGCTGCGTCCAGCGCTAGGGTTCCGTTGTAGATTCCTCGAATCCGACCCTTTTGATCCACTAAGATGAAATGCTCGGTATGCAAAAACTCTTGGGTTGCCTTGTTGTAGCCGATGGACTCCTCGGCAAAAAATGATTTTCTAGCCAAGGTGTATATTTCCTCTTTCGAACCGGTGAGCAAGGACCAATTCGAGGATGAAATTTGATTGAGCTCGCTGAATTTTTGTAAGGTTTTTACATCGTCGATCCAAGGAGTGACCGAGAAGGATAGAAGCTTTACCTCTGGATTACCTGGAAAAGCTTTTTCGATGCGCTTCAATTGTGCTGTCATATCTGGACAGATGTTGTTGCACTGGGTGAAAAAGAAATTGGCCACATAGACCTTCCCTTCCAAAGATTTGCTGTCAAAAAGGATGCTGTCTTGATTGTAAAACGCAAAGGGCTTGATTCGATGGCTGATTTGGGTCGCGGCCTCAGCTTCACTGATAAAGTAGGGTGTAAAATCGGGACTATTGTAATAGGGGATGCTTGACTTTTGGGGCTCTGCGCAAGCAAAAGTCAAGCAGAGTACACTAGTTATCAAAAAATTTCTCATCGATGATAATGCAGTTTTTGGTGCCCAGTAATCCATACCTTTTGCCCTTGATAATGACAAAATTTGACCTAATCTTTCCATCGGCATGCCACATTTTTTGCTCCCCTTCCTCTTGCCCATTTTTGTAATGACCCAAGTGAAACAATCTTCCCTGCTCATCCCATTCTTTTAACTCCCCTTCGTAAGCATCGTTCTTAGCGGTATACTCAAATCGTTTGTTTCCATTTTCCCAATAAGCGGTTTGCAATCCCGTTCGGATGCCGTCCTGGAGGTGCCGGATTTCCATGATTTTTCCAGAAGGAAAATACTTCTTTTCCACTACGATTTCGGAGCTAGTGGGAGAGGGGGAACAGCTCCAAAGCAAGCCTAAAATAAGTAGGTATTTTATCATTGAGAAATGGTACCCGGGGTTCCATAATACCCATTCCCATTAAGATACGGTGCAGCTGTTGTAAAGTGGTAATGGTAGATTCCGGATGGAAAGTCTACCGTAGCATGGGTGTGTCCATGGTACACGTCCAAAGAGGAGTTGGTCACGGTAGTTCCATTCTCTTCTTGTGGGCCATACACTGGGAAGCCATCCATCAAAAAGCCCATAAGACCTGATTTGGTAGATTTTACCTGAGTTAAGTGAAGCGGCTCCACATGGTAATGGTAGACACCAGATTGCTGGGGATGACCGTAAAACTGGTCAAAACTCGCCATTTCTCCCGTCAATTCCTGGTTGTTGGGACCAGCATATTGGTTGAAAAACGGAACCCCATTCAAGGCGATACCTATACGACCCAAGGGGGTGGCTGATTTTGTGGTGGCAGCTTTTGGGTTGAGCGGAATTTTATAAATCGCGGACTGTTCAACGATTGAATTTGGATTTTTTGCAAAGTTGTAACCTCCAAAAGTGGTTCCAGAGTAGGCTATGTAAAGGCTATTTCCTGAAGCAAAATAGGGACTCTTGTGATCAGGTACTCCATTTGTTTTTATGGTAATGAAGGTGCCATCGCTGGTGATACTCGATGCTCCATAAATTTTTTTATAGACGGCAGGCACCGTGGTATCTGATGTTGGAGTAGTAGGTGTTGGAGTAGTAGTTTCGTCTTGAGAACAAGCCATAACGAAAACTAATGGCATTAGGATAGCGAGGTGGCGAAGTGTTTGGGTCAGTAAATGCATAAGAATGAAGTAGGTAAGAAGAGTTAGAAAGATAAAAAATTTAGTTTTGTTTTTGATTAAAGAATAAAAAATTCAAATCATGTTAATAAAAAAAAAATGTTAGAAAATTTAGATTAAAAAAAGGCTGAGGAAGATTTTTTCAAGTTTTTCTTTTGGATTATTGGCTAGTTTTGACATCAGGCAACCCCTTTTTTCCATAAGAGGGATTAAATCTTTTGTTTGCATTTAGCAGAATAACTTCAGAAATTAAGGTACTTACTTTCGCGTTGGAAGAATTTAAGTAGGGATCTAGTTAAATTGAAGACTTAAATCGCACAAAGCTCATGTCAAAAAAATGGATTAACGGGATTCTCACCACCTTGGTGGCTTTCGTATTTGTAGGAAGTGCCGTAGGTAAGTTTATGGCGGATGCCGAAGCCTTGAAAATGGCGGAAAGTTTTGGATTGGATGCCACCACCAATTACGCGCTGGGAGTCCTTGAAATCGTAGCGGTACTTTTATTTATACTCCCGCGAACCGGTATTTTGGGTACCCTTTTGCTCGCGGCCTACATGGGGGGAGCGATTGCCACGCACCTAGAGCATGGGGAGTCGGTACTTATTCCTTGTGTCATTCAGGCAGTACTCTGGACTGTCGCGCTCTACCGCTTTCCTGAATTGGGTACTAGGCTGCTTAAAGGAAAGCCCTAAACGGTTAGCCTCCTGCTTTTTAGGCAATCAAAAAAGTCTTTCTGTTTCTTCGAGGTTGCCTAGCCATTGAAAATCAACTTGACCGTCGTTCCATGGCCGAGTTCGGAGCGAACCTGAATATTGCCTTTGTGTCGGCGCATGATTTGCTTGGACAAACTCAAGCCGATACCCGAGCCTTTCTTTTTGGTGGTAAAAAAGGGAATAAAAATCTTACCCAAGGCTTCTTCCTCAATGCCCTTGCCCGTGTCGCCTACCTCCACAATGATCTTCCCGGCCTCGTCAATAAATCCTTTCAGATGAATCTCTTTTTGCGGAGCTTCCTCTAGCGCTTGGATGGCATTGTGCATCAGGTTGATGAGGACCTGCTCAATCTGCGTTTGATCTCCAAAGAGGACCAATTCTCGCGGTTGCAGTTCCTTGTGAAGCTGAATGCCTTGGCTTTCCAACTGGTGCTGCAGCAGAAGTTCCAACTGATCAAACAAAGAGGCCAATGCAATACTTCCGAATTTGGGTGCTGGAACATGTGCCAAGCTGCGGAAATCGGAAACAAAGCTGACCAAGCCCTCGCTCCGTTTCTCAATGGTCTGAATCCCCATCAAAAAATCATCCATATCGGCAGGCTGTAACCCTTCTTTTTGCTCCTGTTTTTGTTCCAACTCTCCCTTAAGCGTTCCTGCTAGAGAGGAAATGGGAGCAATGGAATTCATGATTTCGTGCGTGAGGATATTCACCAAGTTCTGCCAGGCCTCCATTTCTTTTTCCTCCAATTCCGATTGGATGTTTTGGAGGGAAACCAATTTGAATCGCTCCCCACGCATCAGCAGCTCGATCACATAGACAGATAGCTGCATGATCCCGTCAGGATGAGCAATCTTGATCAGCTCACTGCCTCCAGTCCGCAGTTGCTGTATGGCTTGGTGCAGTTCCTTGTTGAGGTGTTCCACCTCCTGGATTTGTTTCAGATCCTCCACTTGCAGCATGCGTTTGGCGGCTACATTGAGGATTTGAATCTCTCCATTTTCTCCAAAGGTGATCAACCCGATGCTCAGGTGCTTGAATACAGAGCGGAAATACTGGTAGTTGGCCTCCTTTTCGGCCTGATCTTCCTTGAGCTTGGCCAAAATGGCATTGAATTCAATGTGCAAGTCATCGGTTTCCGTCCCGTCAAACTTGACAGGGTAAAGCTGGCTATACTTGTCTTGTTTGATGTTGTTGAGAAAAAGGCGAACCTTTTTGAAGGAGCTCTCGGCATATTTCACCAAAAAAATCAGTTGAATCCCCGCTACAATCAGAAATAAGGAAGTCGAAAAGACTCCCCAGTCTCCCACAAGGGAGTAGGCCATGAGAAAGAGGGTGGCAGTGAGAAAGACAATGCGGCCAAGTAAGCCAACTTTATAATCCATATTTCTCCAATCTTCTGTACAACGAGGCGCGAGTGAGTCCTAGTTCCTTGGCTGCCTTGGAGATATTTCCCCCATTCTTGTCAATGGCCCGCTGGATGGTGCTACGTTCCATATCATCCAAATTGAGGGTGCTACTGCTGTGCTGCGCCTTTTCGGATGCCGGTTTGGCGGATAGGAAAAAGAAATCGCGACTATCCAGTTCATCTCCATCCGCCATGATAATGGCCCGCTCAATGGCATGCTGCAGCTCTCGAATATTACCAGGCCAGTTGTAGCGCTGCAGGAGTTCCATGGCCTGCGGCCGGATTCCTTGAAAGTTTTTGCGGTATTTCTGCACATACTGCCGCAGGTAATGGTTGGCCAGCTGCGGAATGTCATCCTGGCGCTCTCGAAGTGGGGGAAGGTAGATCTCCACTGTATTGATTCGGTAGAGGAGATCTTGCCGGAAGGTATTGTCTGCCACCATCTCGTGCACAGGCATGTTGGTGGCACAGATCAATCGGATATCTACCGGAATAGACTGGTTGGTCCCGATTCGCGTTACTTCTCGTTTTTGGAGAACAGTGAGCAGCTTGGACTGCAAGGGCATGGATAAGTTGCCTATTTCATCCAAGAAGAGGGTACCCTGGTCTGCGACTTCAAATCTTCCCGATCGGTCTTCCTTGGCATCCGTAAAGGCTCCGCGCTTGTGACCAAAGAGCTCTGATTCAAATAATGTTTCTGTGATGGAACCCATATCTACGCCAACAAAGATCTCTTCGTTTCGATGGGAGCGTTCGTGAATCGCCCGAGCAATGAGCTCTTTTCCAGTCCCATTTTCACCCAATATCAGGACGTTGGCATCTGTGGACGCTACTTTGTCGATGATGGAAAAGATATTTTTCATGGAGGCCGACTGGCCTATGATTTCGGTATAGTCCTTTTTGAGGTCGTTTTGAAGGGTTTTTTGTTTTTTGTGCAACTTATCGACTTTGGTGTAGCTCTCCTTGAGTTTGAGGGCTGCTGACAGGGTGGCAACCAACTTTTCGTTTTGCCAAGGCTTTAAAATAAAGTCGGTAGCTCCTTCTTTGAGTGCCTGCACTGCCATCTCCACATCTCCAAATGCCGTAATCAAGATCACTATGGCATTGGGATCGATCTCTTTAATTTGGCTCAACCAGTAAAATCCTTCCTTGCCCGAAGTGGTATCTTCCCGAAAGTTCATGTCCAATAGGATCACATCGAAGTTTTGGGTATTGATCAAAAATGGGATCCGTCGGGGATCTTTTTCAATATGTACTTCTTTGGCATGCTTCTTCAAAAGCATTTTTGCCGCAAAAAGTAAGTCCTCGTTGTCATCGATGATGAGTATACGACCGAGTTGCTGTTCCATGGGAGTTGTTTTGTGTTTACCCTAGAAAAATAGTGCCAACAGGGATTGGATCCCCTCACCCTAGATTTATAGGGTAAATATGTCCGAAAATGTACGATTTTATCCGATTTTCGGACACTTTTTTTGGTTTTGGGTGCCTGATCATTTTTCCTAACTTTGGCATTCACAAAACTCGAATCAAATGTCAGCTAAAAAAGGGGATGCCGTAGCCGTCCATTACACCGGAAGATTGGAAGATGGGAGTATTTTTGACTCCTCTGTTTCCAGGTCACCACTAAGTTTCACGCTTGGAGATGGCAACATGATCAAAGGTTTTGACTCTGCAGTCTATGGGATGGTGATCGGAGACAAAAAAACAGTGACTATTCCAGCAGCAGAAGCTTATGGAGAGCGCCGTCAGGACATGATGAT
>CAMDLI010000107.1 GCA_945901615.1 Spirosoma fluviale | reverse complement strand
TTTGGGGACCAGCTCCACATCGTAGACAGCACCGAGGTGGCTTATGGCCTTCCTGTCCGGGAGTTTGATTCCTTCTCGCAAGCCGCATCCGAAGCCGCTATCAGCCGTTTTTATGGGGGCATTCACTACATGCCGGCGATTGAAGAAGGTAGCAAACAGGGCAAGCAAGTGGGGGAATGGATTTGGAAAAACATCTCCACAAGACCCAAAAAGTAACAGTAAATCCCCCTAACCCCCTTTCAAGGGGGAATCAAATCCTTGATATTCTAAACAATTAATTAAGAAGTCAGATTTTCTATTTCAAATAGAATTTGATTTTAGAAAATCTATCTGAAGGCCTAGTTGGGCGACTCCCTCCCGATAGTCATCGGGACAGGCTCTTACAAGGGGGATAAAGGGGGATTTGTAGAAATCCCTAACAAAAAATACAATCAATATTTTTCCTACTCGTACAATTTTTTGTCGGCAATATACCCCTCCACTCGCTCTGGAAGGAGGTACCGAACTGACAATCCCTCCTGAATGGATTGGCGAATGAAGGTTGCCGAAATATCAAGCAGAGGAGCGTCTAAATAGCTTACTCCGGGATGATCCAGCGTTTTAACTTCCCCCGGTCGGGGATACACCAAGATGGGGTAGTTGTCCAAGATGGCTTGGTGATTCTTCCACTTATGGAAATGATTCAGATTGTCCGAACCTAGAAACAAGGAAAATTGATGCTGGGGGTACTTGTCGCTCAGGTAGGTCAATGTATCGATGGTGTAGCTGGGTCGCGGCATTCGAAACTCTACATCGGAAGCCCTAAACTGAAAATTATCATCGATAGCAAGTTCCACCATTCGTAGGCGATCATGCTCATGAGCAAGCGATTCTTGCTTCTTGAATGGGTTTTGGGGACTGACTACAAACCAAACTTGGTCTAGACCTCCCCGTTGAAAGAGCGTCTGGGCGATAATCAGGTGTCCCACATGAATGGGGTTGAAACTACCGAAGTACAGCCCAATCTTCATCGAAATTACTTTAAAAATTCGGTCACCAAAACAACTGTTTCCGCTGAAGATTTGGCAAAATCATCGTTGAGAACGGTCACATCAAACTGCGGCTCAAAGGTCATCTCAAACTTTGCTTTGTAGATTCTCCGAGAAAGTGATTCTTCCGATTCGGTGCCCCGATCGTTTAGTCTCGATTCCAGAACATCTAAGGATGGAACCTTCACAAAAATTGCCAAGGCCTGCTCTCCAAAATATTTCTTCAGGGCCAGTCCACCTTTGACATCTACATCAAAAATCACTGCCTTTCCCTCCTTCCAAATTCGGTGCACTTCCTCTTTCAGGGTGCCGTAAAAATTACCTGCATAGACTTCCTCCCACTCCACAAATTGATTTTGGTCGATTTTGTTTTTAAACTCATCAATACTCAAAAAGTAGTAGTCTCGTCCATGCACTTCGTGTCTGCCGCGCTTGTCCCGAGTACAGGCAGAAATGGAAAATCCCAAATTAGGAACCTGCTGCATGAGGTGCTTAACTAGGGATGTTTTTCCAGAACCAGAAGGGGCGGAAAAAATAATGGCTTTGCCAGAAGGAATACTCATCGTGGATCTTTAATCATTTGACGAATCGACTCCGCCAGTTTATCAGGTAAAGGTTGCTTGGTACATTTGGTTTTGAGTACCTCTCGAATGGCTTGCTCAAGGTGAAAATGTGCAAAGCAGGGCTGACATTTGTCCAGCTTTTCCTGTAGCATTTCTTCACATTCTTCTACCAGCTCTCCATCAAGGATACGCTCCAGAAGCTGAAAGCATTTGCTTACATCACTGCATTGCAGTTTCCGATCGGGAGATGATGCGTCGTTGTTTTCCATAGCTAATCGTTTAAGTCCTCCTCTTCGTCCCTGCCGTATCCCATCGATTGGGCGTAGCCTTTTAATGTTTCTTTCAAGAGATTCCTTGCCCGATGAAGCCTTGACCGCACGGTACCGATAGGAATATCCAAAATTTTTGCCATTTCTTCATAGGTGAAGCCCTCCAGATCCGCTAAAATAATAACGGTTCGAAAGTCTACCGCCAAGCCATTCAAGGCATTGGAGATTTCATCCCCCAACATGTCTCGCACCGACTCCGCTCGAAGATCACTCGTACTCTGGTAGTCTACATCATCGGAATTGTAGAAAGTTTCTACTTCCTGGTAATCTACCGTCGCAGGCTTCTTGCTCTTTTTGCGGTAATCGTTGATGAAGCTATTTTTGAGAATGCGGAAAAGCCAAGCCTTGGCATTGGTCCCTTGTTCAAAGGAATTGATGAAGCGAAAGGCCTTCATGTAGGTGTCCTGAACCAAATCCTTTGCATCGTCCTCATCAAAGGTCAGTCGAAAAGCAAAGTTGTACATGGAATCGATGTGGGGCATAAACTCCCCATCAAAGACCGCAGATCGCTCTTCCTGAGAATATTTCCTTCGCTGAACTTCCGACATAGTTCAAAAGTACGCAATGCCTCAATTTATACCTAAATTCCCCTCCTATTTCCCTGCTTTTCCTTTATTTTGTGACAGCTTTCATCCCCAATGGGGTAAATAACCCCACACCATCGCAAACGCATGCTTTTCTTTCGCCTGTTTTCCCGACTACCCCTCGGAATCTTGTATCTTTTTTCTGACTTCCTTTACTTGATTGCCAGATATGTGGTGCGCTATCGCAAAAAAGTGATCGATGAAAACTTGTTTCATGCTTTTCCTGAAAAAACAGCTGAAGAGCGGAAATCCATCCGCAATCGCTTTTACCGGAACTTCACCGACTCCATCGCCGAAACCGTCAAATCAATCAGCATCTCCAAGGAAGAATTGGCTCGAAGATTTACGATCACCAATCAGGATTTTCTAGATCAAGAGGTGAAAAACGGAAAAAGTGTGTTGCTACTTGCTGGCCACTTTTTCAATTGGGAACTGGGACTTCAGCAAGCAGCTGTACTCAGCAAGGTGCCTTCAGAAGGCGTATACCTGAAGATCAACAGCCCCTTTTTCAACGAACTCATGTACCAGGCTCGCACCCGATTTGGAAACACGATTACGGAGAAAAATGAGTTTCGCGAAACCGTCAAAACCCTCAACTCCGATCACCGCGTAGTCCAACTTGCAGCGGATCAACGACCCAATCGACGAACCACGCGTTACCAGCGCCCCTTTATGAACCGCCCTGCATACTTCTTTGAAGGAGCGGAACACATCGCCAAAAGCATGGACCTTCCCGTATACTTTGGGGAAATCAGCAAAAAAGGGAGAGGGAGCTACCAAGCTACCTACGAACTCCTTGCAAAAGGTCCCTATGATTCGCATTCCGAGCACAGCATCACCGATGCCTTCTGTGCTAGATTGGAAGCGAATATTCACCTGCAACCTGACCTTTACCTCTGGAGTCACAAGCGTTGGAGAATGTAAAGCAAAAGGCTTACCTCTCTTCTAGGCCCCGCTTCGACTGGATAATTCCTTTGGCGGTGAACCCTAAGAAATTACAATTTTCATTACAGAATTTTACTAGATTCATTATCTGGACGGCAGGTCTTGATACTTAAGTCTAGCTACTTGATACTAACCAAATGGATTACCTCAAGGAACTCAATTCCGAACAACGACAAGCCGTAGAACACACCGATGGCCCGGTGATGATCATTGCAGGTGCGGGCTCTGGCAAAACGCGGGTGCTTACCTATCGGATTGCTCACCTCATCTATGCCAAAGGGGTGGATGCCTTCAACATTCTGTCGCTCACCTTTACCAATAAGGCGGCGAGTGAGATGAAGCATCGCATCGAAAAATTGGCAGGCCTAGAGGCACGGAATACTTGGATGGGCACCTTTCACTCCGTTTTTGCCAAAATCTTGCGGGTAGAAGCCGACAAACTAGGCTATCCCTCCAACTTCACCATCTACGATTCCGACGACTCCAAATCCCTGATCCGAACCTTGGTGAAGGAACTCCGCCTCGACGACAAGGTCTACAAGCCTAGCGTGGTCCTATCCCGAATTTCTGGAGCAAAAAATAGGCTCATCTCCTGGCAAACCTATCAAAACGACCCCTTTGTCAAAGCTGACGACGAGGCTGCGCTCCGCCCGAGAATGGGAGAAATCTACCAGCGCTACCAAGAAAGATTGTTCAAGGCCGGCGCTATGGACTTTGACGACCTACTTTTCAATACCAACATCCTCTTCCGGGATCACCTCGAAGTGCTCAACAAGTACCAGCAGCGCTTCAAATACGTGATGGTGGACGAGTTTCAGGATACCAACATCTCCCAATACCTGATCACCAAAAAGCTGGCTGCAGTACACCAAAACATCTGTGTGGTGGGGGATGATGCCCAAAGTATTTATGCCTTTCGCGGAGCAGACATCCAGAACATCCTGAATTTTGAGAAAGACTACCCGGACTTATTTGTGGTGAAGCTGGAGCAAAACTACCGCTCCACCAAGACCATCGTGGACGCGGCCAACTCCATCATTGACAAGAACAAGGCCCAACTCAAAAAGGTAGTTTGGACTTCAAACCCAGAAGGAGACCTCATCGAGCTATTCAAAGCATCTTCCGATAACGAGGAAGGGCGAATCGTGGCGAACACGATTTTTGAGGAGAAAAATAACAAGCAACTCAGCAACAGCGATTTTGCGATTCTCTACCGCACCAACTCCCAGTCCCGATCCATGGAGGAGGCCTTGCGGAAACTCAACCTAACCTATAAAATCGTTGGGGGGCTATCCTTCTACCAACGGAAAGAGATCAAGGACCTCATGGCTTACCTCCGCTTTGCCGTCAACCCCGCAGACGAGGAAGCCTTCAAGCGCATCATCAACTACCCAAAAAGGGGAATTGGAGATAGTTCAGTAGAAAAAATTCTCGTTTCCGCCTACGAACATGACATCCCCCTCTGGGATGTGGTGCAAAATGCACACAGCTTCCTTGGCGGCCGTGCGGGCGTATCCGTGGATGACTTTTCTACGATGATCAAGGCTTTTAAGATTGAAATTGAACGCAAGGACGCTTTTGAGGCAGCGAGTTCGGTGGCCAAACAAAGTGGTTTGCTCCGTGAACTCTACGAAGACAAGACCATCGAGGGCCTCAACCGCTACGAAAACGTGCAGGAATTGCTCAACGCCATCAAAGAGTACGTGGACAATCCCGAAAACGAAGACAAGAGCTTGGGCGCCTTTCTGCAAGAAATCGCTCTGCTCACCGACAACGACCAGGACAAAAGCCAAACCGATACCATCACGCTGATGACCATCCACGCCTCCAAAGGGCTAGAATTTAAGCAGGTATTTGTGGTAGGCATGGAAGAAGATCTCTTTCCCTCCCAGATGATGATGCAGAGTCGGGAGGACTTGGAAGAGGAACGAAGACTATTTTATGTTGCCTCTACGCGTGCCATGGAGAAACTTTACCTGAGCTATGCATTGACGCGCTACCGATATGGTCGACTCCTCAACTGTGAGCCAAGCCGGTTTTTGGAGGAGGTCAATCCCGCCCTACTCAAGGTCAACAAACGCATGTCTGCCACTCTAGAGCTACCGGGAGCCTTAAGAAGTGAGGGCCCTCCAGGAGGCGCGGGATTTATTGGCATCAAAAAACAGCCGGAATCCCGCCTGCCTTCGTCGATGCATGTGCACAGCCCAAACCCTGACTTCAAACCGAGCAATACCAATTCCCTGCAAGTAGGGCAATTGGTGGAGCACCCCAAGTTTGGATTTGGGAAGGTTCAAAAAATTGAAACCGAAGGACTTAACAAAAAGGCAAGCATTCAATTTGAACATTTTGGGGAGAAAACTTTATTGCTTAGCTTTGCCAAGCTCAGAATTATAGACTAATTCCGCATACGCCTACCATTGCTGTTTTTTTAGTACCTTATACAAGGCAAAAATAGGAGGCGTCATGGAGCATAACGATTCAGAAAAACAACAACTTATTTTGAAAGAATACGGAAAGAATATCCAACAACTGGTACAGCATGTAGTCGCGATTGAAGATCGAGAACGACGCACACAAAGTGCACACACCATCGTCGAAATCATCAAGCAGCTCAATCCAACTGTCAAGCAGGAAAGTGACCAAAAACTATGGGACGACTTGTACATCATGTCGGGATTTACCCTAGACATCGACGGTCCCTTCCCTATGCCAGAAAAAGAATTGCTGGGTAAAAAGCCTCCCCATATTGGCTACCCAAAAGGTCAAATCAAGTTTAAGCACTACGGCAGAAACATTGAAAAGCTGATCTAAAAAGCGATTGATATCGAAAACGACGAGGACCAGGAAAATGCGATTATCTACATCGGACAGCTGATGCGGAGTTTCCACTCGACCTGGAACAGGGACAATTTTGACGACAACATCATCCTAGATGACATCAAAACGCTCTCCAAAGGCAAGCTCCACATCGACTTGGAAAAAGTTCAAGAAAACGCCCTCTTTGAATCCAATACACGTAGAGATTTTAAAATTCCGCATCAGGAAGAGGAGCACGCTAAAAAGAAAAATATCCACGGGAAAAAATTCCGCCCTGCCCACAAAAAACGCAGATAAACACATGGCCTCTTTTAAAGTAGAAGGTGGACACCGCCTCATAGGAGAAATCACTCCGCAAGGAGCAAAAAACGAAGCACTACAAATACTTTGTGCCGTACTCTTAACCTCTGAAAAGGTTACCATCCACAAAATCCCAAATATCCGGGATGTCAACAAGCTCATCGAGCTCCTTTCGGACATGGGTGTGAAGGTCCAAAAGCTAGGACCCGAATCCTATACCTTCCAATCCGATGCTGTGAATTTGGATTACCTTGAAACTCAAGATTTTCTAAACAAGGCTTCCGCACTTCGTGGTTCGGTGATGAT
>CAMDLI010000106.1 GCA_945901615.1 Spirosoma fluviale | reverse complement strand
TTTGAGACTTTTCTTGAAAGTACGCAAGAGCAGGTTTCGGGAGAAGTTCGTGTACTGCTGCAGCCTTACCGGTTTACCTTACTTGGAATTACATCCGATCATGACCTGATGTCCGCCAAATTCGGTTCCTACGGAGAAATGAACAAAGGCTACACGGGAGAGGATGTAAAAGGATTCACTCGTATTTTAGGGAACCAAACTGCCATCTTCCACAAGGTCAAGAATTCAAATGAATAAGGTAAAAACAGCCGTCATTGGTGCAGCTGGCTACACCGGAGCCGAGTTGATTCGACTTCTAGTCCATCATCCTGCTTGCGAACTAGTTTGCCTGCATTCCAAAAGTCAAAAAGGCATTCGCGTAGATCAAGTTCACCGTGATTTGTTAGGGGATTGCGACCTCTTATTTACGGATCAGGTACCCACTACAGGCCTTGATGCAGTTTTTTTGTGCTTGCCACATGGTGAGGCTTCCACATTCCTCAAGAAGCATTCCTTTCCGGATACTACCGTTATCATTGACTTGTCCACTGATTTTAGAGATGAGTCAGCAGGCTTTGTGTATGGGTTACCTGAGGTGAACACCAAAAAAATAAGTAAGGCAACCCGTATTGCCAACCCCGGGTGCTTTGCGACTGGGATTCAACTGGCACTTGCTCCTGCAATACAAAAGGGCTGGATTCAGGCAGCTGTTCATGTAACTGGCATAACGGGTTCAACAGGAGCTGGAAAAAGTTTAACCGAAACTTCTCATTTTAGCTACAGAGCCTCGAATGTCTCGGTGTACAAGCTTTTTACGCACCAGCACCTCACAGAAATCAAACAGACATTCCAGCAATTAAATCCGGTAGTAAGTCCAGAGGTGCTTTTTGTTCCCTATCGTGGTAATTTCACAAGGGGGATCTGGATTACAGCCTATTTTCCTTTTAGCGGAACACAGGAAGAAGCGGTGGAAGCCTATCGTCAGTTTTATGCGGGATCGGCATTTACACACATTTCTAGTCAGGAACTCGATCTAAAACAGGTCGTCAATACTAATAAATGCCTGCTTCACCTTCAAGTAGAAAAGGGGCAGCTAGTGGTGTATTCAGCTTTGGACAACCTATTGAAAGGCGCATCTGGACAGGCAGTTCAAAACTTCAACCTAGCCTTTGGTTTGGATGAAAAAATGGGCTTAAACCTGAAATCAATCGCATTCTAAATTAAACCTCCTCCAAAAATCAACCTACTTAGACTCTAAAAGATGAATTTATTCGACGTCTATCCCCTAATCCCAGTAACCCTAGTGAAAGCCGATGGTTGTCGCTTATGGGACGAGCAGGGTCAGGAATATTTGGATTTGTATGGAGGGCATGCTGTCATCTCCATTGGGCATAGCCATCCGCACTATGTCAAGCGAATCAGCGAGCAAGTCAACCAATTGGGATTTTATTCCAACTCCATTCAGATCCCATTGCAACAGGCTTTGGCGGATAAATTGGCCGAACTATCCTGCTTGCATAGCTACCAGCTATTTTTGGTGAATTCAGGCGCCGAGGCAAATGAGAATGCCTTGAAAATGGCTTCTTTTGTGACGAAGAAATCTGGATTTATCGCATTTACAGGCTCCTTTCATGGCCGTACCTCTGCTGCAGTAGCACTGACAGACAACCCAAAATTAGTGGCTCCCTGCAATGCGCGCGAGGATTTCCATATCCTTCCTTTTGGGGATCTGGAAGCAGTAGAAAAGATGCTGGCCAGCCAAAGTATTGCTGGTATTATCGTGGAAGGAATCCAGGGTGTCGGCGGAATTCAAGTGCTAAGTGCGGAGTTTTTGATTGGGCTATCTCAATTAGCTAAAAAATACGAGGCAAAACTCATCCTAGATGAGGTACAGTCTGGCTATGGCCGAACTGGACGATTTTTTGCACACCAGTGGGTAGATGGAGTTTTTCCAGACCTGATTACCATCGCCAAAGGCATGGGAAATGGATTTCCAATCGGTGGACTTTTGCTTTCAGAAGAGTTTAAAGCAAGTTACGGGCTGCTAGGAACCACCTTTGGAGGCAATCACCTGGCTTGTGCCGCTGGCCTAGCGGTATTGGAGGTGTTGGAAGAAGAACGATTGCAGCAAAAAGCATTTGAATTGGGAGAACGTTTGATGGCCGAACTCCGAACCATTCCTGGAGTGGTGGCAGTACGAGGTAAGGGCTTGATGATCGGTTTAGACTTAAATCAGGACGCAGGGCCTATCCGTTCCCTTTTGGTATCCAAATACAAGATGTTTACCGGCTCTGCAGCCGGAAAGGAAACGATACGTCTCCTCCCACCTCTGTCAGTTGACTGGAATCAGTTGCAATCCTTTGTAACCGCTTTAAAAGAAGTATTGGCAAGCTAAATTCACTAAAATTTCCCTACGATGGAGCATTTTACCCAATTTGAATCTAGAGAACTCGGTCAGAAATTGATAGATCTGGCAGCCGCATACAAAGCAAACCCGGTCCTCCATGCTAAAAAAGGAACAGGAAAACGGGTAGGCTGCATATTTTTAAACCCTTCACTTCGTACGCGGGTCTCTACACAAATCGCTGCTCAGCAGCTGGGGATGGAAGCCATCGTACTCAATATGGACAAAGAAGGCTGGGCACTTGAAATGCAGGAAGGCGCAATCATGAACAAGGGCACTGTCGAGCACATCAAAGATACTGCTGGGGTCTTGGGCTCCTATTTTGATATTTTAGCCCTTCGTGCTTTTCCTTCGTTGACTCAAAAGGAAGAAGATGTAACTGACTTCGTACTCCATCAATTTATCAAGTACAGTGGCATCCCTGTGGTCAGTTTGGAATCTGCCATCCGCCATCCCCTACAGAGTTTGGCCGACCAGCTCACCATTCAAGAATTAGCTAAAGGCAATAAAAAACCCAAAGTAGTCCTCACCTGGGCACCGCATATCAAGGCTATTCCCCATGCGGTAGCCAATAGTTTTGCAGAATGGAGCTTAGGAATGGGCCATGATTTGACCATTTGCTACCCAGAGGGATATGAATTGGACGCTGAATTTACGCAAGGAGCTATAATAACCAATGATCAAAGTGAAGCATTACAAGGTGCTGATTTTGTGTATGTTAAAAATTGGTCAGCATTCAATGATTATGGAAAAATTCTGTGTACGGATGAACGATGGATGCTTACAGAGGCTCACCTGAAACATGCTCCAGAAGCCAAAGTCATGCATTGCCTTCCCGTACGAAGAAATGTGGAGTTGTCGGATGAAATCCTGGATGGCTCACGATCCTTGGTACAGCAGCAGGCCTTCAACCGAATCTTTGCTGCACAGGCAGTCCTAAGCAAACTTTTGGAGTAATTTTGTTAATTTGAGAGTCCTATGAAAATCTCTATCATCAAAATCGGAGGGAATGTCATTGACTATCCAGAAAAACTGGATGAGTTTCTGAGCATTTTTGCCAAGGTGCCAGGCTTTAAAATCCTGGTACATGGGGGTGGCGTCATGGCTACCCGATTTGGTGAAAGCATGGGGATTATGCCAGAAATGGTGGATGGTCGCCGAATTACGGACAAGGACACCCTTGATATCGTAACCATGGTCTACGCTGGCTTAATCAGTAAAAGTGTGGTGGCCAAGTTGCAGGCATTAAAGGTAAATGCATTGGGCATGAGTGGCGTAGACGGTAATTTAATTCGATCTACAAAGCGACCTGTCAAGGAGATCGATTTTGGGTTTGTAGGTGACATCAAAGAAGTGAATACTGCACTTCTACAGCAACTCCTACAAGCGGGACTCATTCCGGTAGTGAATGCGATTACACACGATAAAAAAGGACTACTGCTCAATACAAATGCAGATTCTATCGCTTCTGCCATTGCCACAAGCCTTGCCAAAGAGTATCCGATAGATTTGTATTTCTGTTTCAATAAATCTGGGGTTTTGGTAGATGAAAAAAATGAACAATCCATCATCCCTCTGATCAACGAAGACATTTACAAGGAGCTTCGTAAAGAGAATGTGATTCATTCGGGGATGATCCCAAAACTGGACAATGCCTTTGAAGCCCTAAAACAAGGAGTTCAGCGCGTCTGGATAGGCAAAGCTGAAAATTTACTGATGGCGGTTAAAGGGAAGAAAGCGGGCACCATTATCGAAAGACAACGTTACGAATTGTATTGATGGAGGAACTGAAAGCTGAAGCGATCGCTTTACTAAAGCAGTTGATTGCTATCCCCTCATTTTCGAAGGAAGAAGGAGGAACAGCAGATGTAATCGCCAATTTTTTATCCAAAAAAGGAATAGCTCCCCAACGTCAAGGCAATAATGTTTGGGCCTTTTTAACCACTTACGATGAGCAGCGCCCCAGCATTTGGTTGAATTCCCATCACGACACCGTAAAACCCAATACGGGGTACACCAAGGATCCATTTTCAGCTGTAGAGGAAGAGGGAAAACTCTTTGGACTGGGTTCCAATGATGCAGGTGGACCTTTGGTTGCGCTAATTGCAACTTTCTGTAGCTTCATTGGAAAAGATTTCCCCTTCAACTTGTTACTCATTGCCTCGGCAGAAGAAGAGATTTCCGGTCTCCAAGGCATCTCAAGCCTAATTTCGATCCTTCCACCTGCTGACCTCGTGCTGGTAGGTGAGCCAACTCAAATGAAATTGGCTGTCGCCGAAAAGGGCCTTCTAGTACTCGAGGGAACGGTAAAAGGCAAAGCAGGACATGCTGCTCGGGAAGAAGGAATCAATGCGATTTATTTGGCTCTAAGCGATTTGGAGAAGGTGAAAAATTTCCAATTTCAAAAAATATCCCCTTTTCTAGGTCCTACCAAGGTTTCTTGCACCGTAATTCATGCAGGAGAACAGCACAATACGGTTCCTGAGTTGTGTCGATACGTGTTGGATGTTCGGATAAACGAATTGTATACACATGAGGAGGTTTTGGAGGAGTTGAACTCAGTGCTAACAGCTGAATTGGTTCCGAGATCTATTCGATTAAGATCCTCCAACTTACCTGAAGGGCATCTTTTGCAGCAAGTGGCAAGCCACCTAGGCTTGGAGAAATTTGGAAGCCCTACCCTATCCGATCAGGCTTTAATCCCCTATCCTTCTGCGAAGATCGGTCCTGGAGATTCGGCCCGCTCCCACACCGCTGATGAGTTTATCTTTACGCAAGAAATAACGAATAGCATCCCTACCTACATTTCAATTCTTGAAAACTACGCAAGCCTCTACCTTCAAACGAAGCATCCGCAATGAAACTTTGGCAAAAAACCACAAACAGTAAGCAGGAAGTTGAACAGTTCACGGTCGGAAAAGATCCTGAATTTGATCTGCTATTAGCTCCCTACGATGTATTGGGATCCATGGCACACGCTGCAATGCTGGAAACCATAGGGTTATTGACAGGGGAAGAAAACAAGGTTCTGCAACAGGGGCTTAAAGAGATCTACGAAGAAATAAAACAGGGAAAGTTTGGCATTGAACCAGGCGTCGAGGATGTGCACTCACAGGTAGAATTGCTCCTTACCCAGCGCTATGGAGATGTCGGAAAAAAACTACACAGTGGTAGAAGCAGAAATGACCAGGTGCTCGTTGACTTAAAATTATTTTACCGGGATGCGATCCGCGAGATTTTCGATGAGGCCAATAGTTTGGCCAATCTATTACTTCAATTAGCTGAGGCACATAAAGAGGATTTGATGCCAGGCTACACCCACACCCAGTTGGCCATGCCTTCCTCCTTTGGATTGTGGTTTGCCTCCTTTGCAGAAGGGCTTAGCGAAGACCTAGGTCTGCTTCAGGTTGCCTTTGATCTCAGCAATAAAAATCCACTTGGATCTGCTGCTGGCTATGGCTCTAGCTTTCCACTTGACCGCACGATGACTACAGCACTATTGGGATTTGCTGAGCTACATCACAATGTCATCAACGCACAAAATAGCAGAGGAAAGACCGAACGCACGATTGGCTTTGCTTTGGCTGGCATGGCAGGAACTCTGAATAAACTTTCCTCCGATGTCATCCTTTTTTGCAACCAACATTTTGGTTTTGTCTCTTTTCCAGATGAGTTAACTACGGGAAGTAGCATCATGCCACACAAAAAAAATCCTGATGTGTTTGAATTGATTCGTGCCAAGACCAATCAAATTCAAAGTCTACCCGGAACGGTGGGATTCTTACTCACAAACCTAACTTCAGGTTACCACCGAGACATGCAGCTGCTGAAAGAAGCAGTTTTTCCAGCACTAGACTCCATGAGGTCCTGTCTTCAGATGAGCCATTTTATGCTGAAATCTATTCAGGTGAGAAAAAACATTCTGGAGGATTCATTTTACATGCACCTTTTTTCTGTGGAAGTCGTCAATGAGTTGGTGCT
This sequence comes from Spirosoma fluviale, assembly GCA_945901615.1. Classification (GTDB taxonomy): domain Bacteria; phylum Bacteroidota; class Bacteroidia; order Cytophagales; family Cyclobacteriaceae; genus Algoriphagus. The sequence continues at coordinate 628 of CAMDLI010000106.1, read as the reverse complement.
TAAAGGCGTTCCCTTCCGGGATGCCTACAAGCAGGTTGGGGAGGATATTGAGGCGAAGCGCTTTGTTCCCAACCAAGAAAAAGTAAGCCATAGCCACGAGGGAAGTATCGGGAATTTATCGCTCAATGAAATCCGAACAAAATTAGAAGTGGCAAAGGCTAAATTTGACTTTAGAGCGATTAATCAAGCCCTTGACAGCCTCTTAAACTCAGGTCAATAACTTAAGCGGTTCCTTCCTATTTTTCAATTCATTGGAAAAAAAACAGAAGACGCTAATCTTAAGTAGGTTATCTGAGACTATTTTTTTTTAAACAGTTTTGCCATAAATTAGATTTAGTAAGTATAAAAATAAACTTTATACGGTTGTCTTTTTTGGGTAAACTTGTACATGGAAAATAAGATTAGTGACACCTTCACCTATGATTTAAAGTCCAGTTTAGTCGTTTTTTTAGTAGCGCTTCCCCTTTGCTTAGGTATTGCTGTCGCAAGCGGCGCACCACCCATGTCAGGCCTTATTGCGGGTATTTTGGGTGGAATTGTGGTTGGTGCTATCTCCAAATCGTCTGTTGCTGTAAGTGGTCCTGCTGCTGGACTTACCGTCATTGTACTGGATTCAATTACGACATTG
>CAMDLI010000105.1 GCA_945901615.1 Spirosoma fluviale | reverse complement strand
AGCTCGGGACCTCGTCCCCTAAACAAAAAAACAATGGCTAAGAAAGTTGTAGCAACCCTAAAAAAAGAAGGTGGCGTGTCTTACGTCAAAGTAATTCGTGCAGTGAAGTCTCCAAAGACTGGCGCATACACCTTTAGAGAAGAAATGGTGCCTTCTACTGAAGTTCAGGCAGTCTTGAACAAATAATATTAACCTTCCTAGTGTTGGTTCTAAAGTCCCTCTGATTAGTTCAGCAGGGACTTTTTCATTACCTTAACTTTCAATTAGCGACAAATCCCATGGGAATTTTTGGTTTCTTCTCAAAAGAGAAAAAAGAAAGTTTGGACCAAGGTCTCCAAAAGACCAGTGAATCTATTTTTTCGAAACTCAGCAAGGCTGTAGTCGGCAAATCAAAAGTCGATGAAGAAGTATTGGATGAGTTGGAAGAGGTACTTATCGGCTCGGATCTAGGAGTGGAGACAACGCTCAAAGTAATCAAACGAATAGAGGAGCGCGTTGCTCGTGACAAATACCTCAATACTTCCGAGCTAGACCTCATCCTTCGAGAAGAAATAGCATTGCTTCTGGAAGAAAACAACACGCAAGACCTCCTTGACTTTGACCTACCCGCAGACAAAAAGCCCTATGTAATTCTAGTTGTAGGGGTCAATGGGGTCGGAAAAACCACCACCATCGGCAAATTGGCCAACCTATTTAAAAATGCTGGCAAATCGGTCATTCTCGGTGCAGCTGATACCTTCCGTGCTGCAGCAGTGGATCAACTCATACTCTGGGGCAACCGTGTGGGAGTTCCTGTCGTATCCCATGGCATGAATACAGATCCTGCTTCTGTGGCCTTCGACACCATGAAGCAAGGAGTAGATACGAAAGCAGATCTGGTCATCATCGATACTGCTGGTCGACTGCACACCAAGGTCAATCTGATGAACGAGCTAACCAAGATCAAGCGGGTGATGCAAAAATTTATTCCAGATGCTCCTCATGAGATTTTGTTGGTGCTAGATGGATCTACCGGACAAAACGCCTTTCTGCAGGCCAAAGAATTTACCAAGGCCACCGAAGTCAGCGCTCTCGCCATTACCAAACTGGACGGCACTGCCAAAGGCGGGGTAGTAATCGGCATCTCAGACCAGTTCAAAATCCCAGTCAAGTACATTGGCGTAGGGGAAAAAATGACCGACTTGCAGCTCTTCAACCGCACCGAGTTTGTCGACTCCCTCTTCAAAAAGAAGTAGCATTTAATCCTCCGAAACCTCAGGGGATTTTTTGCTTTCTACAGTTGATTTGAACGATTAAGGACTAAAAATCACTAGCCCTTTTTACATCCGAGGAGCTGAAAAATTCGTAAACTTGAAACCATGACACCAGTAAACTTTCAAGAAACCCAGCGCTTTAGACAATTCTGGATTTGGGCCCTGATCCTTGGCATCTCAGGATTTTCAGTTAGCTCTTTATTCTTATTGGAAGACAAGGAACCACTTACCCTCGGCGATTTAGCCTTCCCTCTAGGCATGATCCTACTTTTAAACATCCTTTTCCTTAGCTTCACCCTTACCACACGCATCGAAGCGAATTCCCTATCCTACCGATTTTTCCCGTTTACTCGATGGAGAACCTTTCGCTTTGAAGAAATAGAAACCCTGGAATTGGTCGAGTACAATGGATTGTGGGAGTATGGGGGCTGGGGAATCAAATGGAATGGAGATACCTGGTCCTACACTACAAGTGGAATGTGGGGAATTATTGTTAAAACAACCAACAAAAAATTTCTCTTGGGCACTCAAAAACCAGAGGAAGTCAGGCAAGTAATCGACAGATTTAAAGCCTTCAAATTGGCTCAACAGCCTGAAGATTAGATTCAAACCTGAAGAAAATCAGAAAGGCTGAACTCAAAAAAGAAAGATCCTTTCAAAAAAAGAAAAGAAGACCTTTCCATTTTGGTAACTTGCGGCTGCAATTGCTACCCTATGAAATCCATCATCAGCTTTGTCATCCGCTACATCCCAAGGCCTATCCTACAAACGGTGAGCCCGCTGGCGATGAAGGTACTTTCCCAACTCAATCAGGGCAAAGAGGTAACCTGCCCTGTCTGCTCTCATTCCTACAAGAAATTTTTGCCTTATGGCCGCATCGCACGCGAAAATGCGCTCTGCCCCAATTGCCTCGCGCTGGAACGCCACCGATTGATGTGGCTTTTTCTTCAAGAGAAAACCAACTTTTTTACAGCACCCCTAAAGGTGCTCCATGTCGCTCCAGAGCATTGCTTTATCAAACGATTTGAAGCACTCCCTAACCTGGATTACATCACCGCAGACATCGAGTCACCCCTTGCCAAGGTAAAGATGGACGTACATGCCATCCCTTTTCCAGACAACACCTTTGATGTGGTCTTTTGCAATCACGTTTTGGAACATGTGGACGATGATTTGTTGGCCTGTTCGGAATTTAATCGGGTTTTAAAACCTGGGGGCTGGGGAATTTTGCAGTCGCCCGTCTATTCCTTAGAGAAAACGCTCGAAGACAAGACCATCACCGATCCTGCCGAGCGCGAGCGCCTATTTGGACAGCGGGATCACGTTCGCAAATTTGGAAAGGATTATGCTGCTCGCCTTCGCGGCTCAGGAATACAGATCGAAGAAAATCAGTTTGTAAAGGAGATTGCTCCAGAAAAAGTGAAGCAGTATGCACTCGCTCCGGATGAGGTGATCTTCGTTTGCCGAAAGGGAAACTAACCTTTCCGCAACTTTATCGCTAGTTCGACTAACAATCCCGATCCGTAGCCGCAGAGTTGAACCAAGGAGGTTAACAGTGCCAAATGACCAACCAACAAAGAGCGGTACTTCCAATACGCTTGGTTGATGACAAGGAGAGCCCAAGCCCAAAAGATAAGTAGCTGAGGGATTAGCATGAACTTTAGAAAAATTAAGTTCACTCCAATCGAAATCAGAAAAAGAAGAAATAGGCTCGGCAAGGCATGGACCAGCTTGATGGCTTCGGGGTGAAATCGAGAGACATTGACCCGGTTTCGACCAAAGGAAAAGGCTTGCTTCGCAAAAGACCAGAGGGTATTTTTTCGTTTGTGGTAGACAAAAGCCTCAGAAACCAGTTCCAAGCGAAATCCCGCCTTCTTGATGCGTATGCTCCACTCAATGTCTTCTCCCCTGTTGGGATCTACAAAGCCTCCCAAACGGTCAAACACAGCCCTTGACACCCCCATATTGAATCCCCGCGCCTGGTAGGCCGCAGGGTTTTTGAGTTTGCCTCGAATACCCCCTGTAGTCCAGAAAGAAGTCATCGCAAAGTCCATCGCTTTTTGGAGTGGAGAAAAGTCCGAAGCTGCCGCATCCGGACCTCCAAAAGCATCCAGGGATCGGGATGCAATCGCTTTTTCAAGTGCTTCAAAATAGCTGGATGGAAGAATCACATCCGAATCGAGAATCACAAAGAAATCTCCCTTTGCCTGCTGCATCCCAAAATTACGCGCAAAGCCTTGGCCTGTATTTTCTTGGTAGAAATAGCGAATGGAAAGATTTTGACTGAAGGAAGTAACTACCTCATCGCAGCAGAGGGTGGAACCATCTTCCACCACGATTACCTCAAACTGCGTGTAGGTTTGGGTAAGCAGACTCCTTAGCAATTCCTGTAGTTCACCCGGTCGATTGTAAACAGGAATGATACAGGAAAAGAACATTAAAAATCGAGGTTGATTTCTTCGTCAATTTTGTACTCAGGCTCTTTGGCTTGGTTAGAAGTCATCAGCTCCGCAATAAATCCTGTCAAAAACAACTGCGCTCCAATCACCAAGGCTACCAAGGCTAAGAAAAATACAGGCTGATCTACTACCTCTCGCACTTTGATGCCTTGGCTGAGTCCATAAATCTTCTGTGCAATTAACCAGGCTGTAATCACAAATCCTGTGAGGAAAGACAGCGTACCCAGCAAGCCAAAAAAGTGCATCGGCTTTTTCTTGTAGCGGTGCACAAAGGATACGGAGATGAGGTCCAAAAAGCCATTGAGAAAACGCTCCAGACCAAACTTGGAGTACCCGTACTTACGTGCTTGATGGGCAACCACCTTCTCACCGATTTTGGGGAAACCATTCCACTTGGCTAGCAAGGGAATATAGCGGTGCATTTCCCCGTAGATGTGGATGTTTTTCACCACCTTGTTGCGGTAGGCTTTCAGTCCACAGTTGAAATCATGGAGTTGAATCCCAGAGATCCATCGGGTGACCCCGTTGAAAAATTTGGAGGGGATGGTTTTAGAAATAGGATCGTGACGTTCTTTTTTCCAGCCAGATACCACATCAAGGCCTCCCTTGATCATGGAGTAGAGCCCTGGAATTTCGTCTGGACTATCTTGCAGGTCTGCATCCATGGTGATCACCACTTCTCCGGAGCAACGCTTGAAGCCTGCATCGAGGGCGGCAGATTTTCCGTAATTGCGCGTAAAATTAATTCCTTTCAATGCGCTATTGCTTGCGGATAGCTGCAGGATAACCTCCCAGGAGCGGTCTGTACTTCCGTCATTAATCAAAAGCACTTCATAGGAGAATCCATGCTCCTGCATGACCCGATGTATCCACTGGGTCAGTTCTGGAAGCGATTCTTCTTCGTTGAAAACAGGAACAATTACGGAAATCTGGGTCATGTTAAAAGTCTAGAGACTTGTCTCGCTTTTTAAGTATTGCTCCCAAAATTAAGGCAATAATGGCATAAGCAATCAAACCAAAACCAAAACCTTTCAATTGACCCAAAAGTGTGAAATTTGATAAAGAAGCTTGTCTCATTTCTTCAAGAGTCTCAGCTGGCAAGGAGTCTGGATTTCCACCAAAACCCTCCATCATTTCCAGTTGAGATTCAAAAGTTAGGTCTCCAAGGACCTGTGGCAAGGAAGGATCAATCACATGGAACAAGAGTAAACTCCCAATCAATCCAATAAGCCCTGAAGTTAAAATCGCAGAAAAGCTGAATTTAAATGCGGTCCCAAAAGACATAAATCCACCCACCTCTTTTCTGTACTCTTTTCCAAAATAAATGATAAGGCCAAAGAAAAGTACCAAGGCAACCAGCCCGAAATAGCCAGAAGCTAAATAAGAGGAATCAATGAAATAGGCAACATACGTGAGTACCAATGAGACAAGACCTAGAATTATTCCTGGTCTTACTGCAGATTGAATTGGAGACTGTGCTTGTTCGTTCATGATATGTTAGGATTTTTTTTTAAAATAATTGAAATAATAATATTAAAAAACATTCCGGGTATAATTTTCCAAATGCCATCATTGAGTGCGACATCCCAGGTGCTCATGCTTTGCAAATTAGTTTGGGTGATTTCAAACGACACTTGACCTACTTGGGAAATAATAACTTCTTTATTTTGCTCCAAAGCTGCCCATTTGGCAGTCTGAATAGCTGAAAATAAGGAAGGTGAGCTCTCCAGTACCCCCCAAATAATCCCAGTAGAGAGTATCGCAAGCAGTAGGAAACTTACCGCCCCTACGGACATCCCTTCTGAGAAGGAAAGGTAGCCCTCGTTGCTGTAGTCTTTGAAAAATTTAATCGCCAAGAACACCGTAATTGGGGTAATTAAGTATCCAAAAACAAGATTTAGGTTGGTCGGATCCGGATAAAATAAAGAGAGGACATAAAAGGACAGCCCACTCATCAGCCCCCCAAGTGCCCCAAATTGATAAGCTGTCTTGAAGTACTTAGACATTGGATTGGATCAAATGCCCCTTTTGGATGCAATACTTCACTTTACCGGTCATTTCTTTTCCAAACCAAGGGTGGTTTGATGAAAGAGAGGCATTGCTTTTCTCATTGTAAGTCCATTTTTCCGTTGGATCAAAAATAGTCCAGGAATTGGCGCTCGGGCCTAGCACTTTTTCAGGCCCTGAGGTAACTTTTTCGAGTAGCAGCTCCCAACTCAGTTCTTTGGCTAGCTGTGCCATGGCAGGGAGGAAAGCAGCTAATCCCGCCATTCCAAAAGCAGCATGGTCAAACTCACAGAATTTGGAATCATAGTCTTGCGGCTGGTGATTGGAAACAAGTGCATCCAAGGTTCCATCACGAAGACCTTCTAGGAGTGCTGCCCGATCTGTGGTTCCTCGAAAAGGAGGCTGCACCTTCAAGTTTGTGTCAAAAGACAGCAAGTCCGCATCTGTAAAAATCAATTGGTAGATCGAAACGTCGGCCGTCACCTTTAGGCCTTCTTTCTTGGCTTGACGGATTAGAGCTACACCTTTAGCGGTGCTCAGGGTTTGAAAGTGCACCCGGCCCCCTGCGTAGCGAAGAAGTTCAATATTCCGTTGGATGGCCACTTCTTCCGCCAGGTTAGGAATTCCTTTCATTCCCAGTTGGGTAGAAATTTCACCTTCGTGCATCTGCCCAAAAATCGCGAGCAAGGGGTCGTAGGCATGGTCAAATAGAGTGCCTTCAAATTTTTGAAGGTATTGTAAGATCTTCAGGTAGCGATCGGCATTAGCAAGGGGCTGGGTTCCATCTCCAAAATACTGTATTCCTGCCTGAAAGTGCATGTCCAACATTTCGGTGAGGTCTTCCCCTTGCGCGTTTTTGGTTACGGCACCGAGGATAACCAATTCTTGGTGAAAAGCTTCCGCTTTAGATTTCAAAAAAGTGACTTCAGTTTTGGATTGGATAACTGGATCGGTATTTGGAAGCACTACTGCTTTTACAAATCCTCCAGCCTGAAGTGCTGCACAGAGCGAAGCAACTGTTTCGCGGTATTCCTGTCCTGGTTCGCCTAGACTACAGCGCAGATCCACCCATCCTTTGGAGGCAAGGTAGTTGGAGCAGTCGATCACCTGATCGTAAGAAACCTTCTCATTCTGATCCACTGGGCTTAGTATGCCATTGGAAAAGGAATAGTCTTTAGGTGGTGAGAACTTACCTTGAGTTAAAAGTTTCAGGTGTTGAAGTAATACAGCCATTCCAAGAAGATTTGCTGCAAAACTGCAATTTATTCGGGGAAAAGAAAAATGAATG
>CAMDLI010000104.1 GCA_945901615.1 Spirosoma fluviale | reverse complement strand
AAAAGGCCCAATCCTACAAGGTGTATTTTTTTCATGTTAGTGGCTAGGTTTGATGCGGTTGATGGCTTCTAAGATTTTAAACTCTTGGAGACAAAGGGAGATCCGGACATACTCGTTTCCCTCCGAACCAAAAATTTTCCCAGGAGTAATGAAGATGTTTTTTTCGTAAAGTAACTGGTCAACTAACTCCTCTGCAGAGCTGCCCGCAGGTACGCGGCACCAGACAAATAGGCCAGCAGCTTCCCGATCATAGGTCAATCCCAAGTGATCGGCAAGGGTCCAAACGAGCTTTCGCCGGCTAGCATAGATTTCGTTCTGTCGTTCAAACCAGGGTTTTCCAAGTGAAAGGGCCGCAGTAGCTCCTTTCTGAAGGCCTAGAAACATGCCCGAATCCATGTTGGATTTGACCTTGAGCGCAGCCTCAATCCATTCGGCTTTAGCACAAAGCATGCCCACACGCCAGCCTGGGATGTTGAAGGTTTTGGAGAGCGAGTTGAGCTCCAAGCCCACCTCCTTGCCACCTGGTAATCCCAGCAAGCTTTTAGGTGAGGAATTTAAAATATGGCTGTAAGGATTGTCATGCACCAGCAAAATAGCATTCCGCTTCGCAAAGGCAATCAGTTCCAATAGCAGTTCCTCTGAGCCCGCGGCTCCAGTAGGCATGTGCGGATAATTAATCCACATCAATTTCACCTTGGACAAATCTTGTTGCTCGAGTTCCTCCAAATTGGGGCGCCCCTGCCTACTCAAATCCAAGTTGTAAAAAATAGGAGATGCTCCAAGGAGCTGCGTGACTGCCGCGTAGGTTGGATAGCCTGGATTGGGAATTAGGACCTGGTCTCCAGGATTCAAAAAGGCCATGCTTAAGTGAAAGATTCCTTCTTTAGATCCCATCATGGGGAGGATTTCCCGGTTTGGATCCAGTTCCACCCCAAACTCGCTCGCATAATAGTGGGCCATAGCCGTTCGCAATTCGGGAATTCCTTGGTAGCCCTGGTATCCATGCGCTTGTTCGTTTTCGGCGGTGCTCTTTAAGGCATCGATGACGCTGCGGTCAGGGCTTAAGTCGGGCGAGCCGATTCCCAAATTCAAAACGGGTTTCCCTTCTGCAAGAAGCCTATTGACCTCTCGAAGTTTGGCTGAAAAGTAGTATTCTTCTACGCCTTCAATACGTGTTGCAAATCCCTTCATCCTTTTCTACTCCTATATTCTCCGAAAATCTTCAACTCACCATAGCGCTCTTGCATTTGCTCCACCGCCTCTTGGTAGGCCTGCTCCTCTGCAAATTCCGCATCAATAAAAAAAGCATAATCCCAAGGCTTGTCCATCAAAGGAATGGATTGAATTTTACTCAAATTCAGGTTTTTTTCCGCAAGCATCGTCAAGAGCTTGGCCAATCCACCCGCCTCATTCCGGATGGTAATCTTGAAGGAAACCTTGTTGGGGGCATCCATTCGATTTGATTTTTCCTTTGTTAGGAAGATAAACCGGGTGAAATTATCTTGTATGGTTTGGATATTTGGAGCTAGAATCTCCAACCCATAAGTTTCAGCAGCGATTTCGCTGGCAATGGCTGCGACTCCTCGCAGTTTCTCCTCCTGGATGCGCTTGGCTACCGAAGCGGTGTCCAAGTCATCAATCAGTTTAATTTGAGGCTGTTGGGAGAAAAAGGTCTTGCACTGCAGCAAGGCCATGGGATGGGAGCGGACCTCGGAAATATCAGCAATAGTTTGCCCAGGTAATGCCATGAACTGATGGGAAATAGGTAAGTAGTATTCCTCATGAATAAACAGTTCATAGCGATCTATCAGATCGTAATTCGGTAAAATAGCACCTGCAATAGAGTTTTCTATCGCCATGATGCCCACTTCCGCAGCTCCTGAGGCAACCGACTTGGCTACCTCTTCGAAGCTCAAGAATGGAAGAACTTGGGCCTCTTTCCCAAAATTCAACAGCGCCACCTGGTGGTGGAAGGACCCAGGAATTCCTTGAATTGCTACTTTCATAGGATGCCTGGACTGTAAGATTCTTGATGAATGCCTGTCAAGGCTACCTGCTTCCAAAAACTAGGATAGGATTTGTTGACTACTTCTGGGTCTTCAATGTGTACCACTGTCTTGGTAACTAAGGGCATAAAGGCCATGGCCATGCGGTGGTCATCGTAAGTGTAAATTTGTACTATTCTCGGCATGGTGACCGATGGGATCACTTGAAAAGTGCCTGTTCCAATTTCCCGTAATTCAGCATTAAACTTTGCCAATTCCTGCTGCAAGGCATAGATTCGATCTGTTTCCTTGATCCGTAAACTTTCTAGCCCTGTAAACACGGTGTTTTGACCCAAAATAGCACAAGTCACTGCTACGGTCTGGGCCAAGTCTGGGCAGTGGGTAAAATCCCAGTCTTTGAGGCCAGTTACGGCTTGCTTTTCGAGGAGTAGGCCGCCTTTTTGAAAAGTACTTCGTATGCCTAAATGTGACATGATCTCTACAATAGCAGCATCGCCTTGGAGACTTTGTGATTTTAGCCCTTCTAGGAAAAAGGATCCTTCATCCGCACAGGCCAACAAGCTAAACCAGTAGCTTGCCCCTGACCAATCGCTCTCCACAGTGAACTGGGTAGCTTGGTAAGCCTGAGGGCTGATTTTGATGGTATTTTCTTCCCAGCTGTACACAATTCCAAACTGTGCCATCAGCTCTAGGGTCATTTCAATGTAGGTACGGCTTCCAACCTTGCCTTCAAGTTCCAATTCCAGGCCTTGAGGCAAAACGGGGGCGATCATCAAGAGTGCCGAAATGTATTGGCTGGACACATCTCCGCGAATCTTGATTTGATTGGTGAGTTGCTCAGGCAACCCTTTTACAGCAAGCGGAGGATAACCTTCTACCCCTAGGTAATGTATCTCAGCACCTAGGCTCCGCAAGGCATCCACCAAAATCCCGATGGGACGTTCGCACATTCGAGCTGTGCCTGTCATTACTTTTTGTTGGTTGGTGACTGCTACAAAAGCAGTTAAAAATCGCATCGTCGTGCCTGCATCGAGTACATCAAAAACTGCCGGATTGGTGCGCAGCAGCCGAATCATCGTTTGGGTATCACGCGCCTCTGCCAGATTTTTGAGTTTATTTTCCCCTTCCGTCAAGGCATCAATTACCAGTGCACGGTTGGATTCGCTCTTGGAGGAGGGGAGGGGGATGTGCACCCGGGAGAACTCATTTTTTTGTCTGAGCTCCAAAAGCTGTATTTTCTGATAATCCATTAGGCCAAGGGCAGTTGTTGGTAGTAGATAATCGCATGTTTGATCTCCTCAGGGGTCACAGGAATATTGAAGCTGCAATCTCCAAGGCTTGGAAGTAGGGAGAAAAGTTGCGTTTTTCCTTCGTTTTTTTTGTCCTGTGCACAGAGATCCAAGATTGCATCTAAGTCTTTTGAATTCAAGGTTACTTTTCCAAATACCTGGAGCAACTTGTGGCTTAGCTCATTTAGTTCTTCAAAGCTGAACCCAATTTTCTCGAAGGATAAAAATCCCTCTGCGATCATCCCCATCGCAATGGCCTCTCCATGGAGTAGTGGATTGGAACTAGTGAGGTGAAAGGACTCTACCGCATGACCGATGCTGTGTCCAAAATTGAGAATTTTTCGAAGCCCCGCTTCTTTCGGATCTACCTCTACTACTGCTTTTTTGATGCTGACCGAATGTCGGATTACTCGTGACCAGTCTTGATTTTCCCAATTGCTGCTAGGCAAGGATCGGAAAAAAGCAAGATCTCGGATTAGTCCATGTTTGATTACCTCTGCATAGCCAGAACGTAGCTCACGCTGTGGGAGGGTGTCCAGAAATGCAGGGGCGATTAGGACTATTTCAGGAAGTTGAAATACCCCTAGATGGTTTTTAAATCCCATGAAGTCTATCCCTAGTTTCCCGCCAACGCTCGCATCTACCTGAGAAAGTAGGGTAGTAGGAATAGTCAAAAATGGAACCCCTCTTTTATAAACGCTTGCACAAAATCCACCCATATCGCCAATCACTCCACCACCTAAATTGATGACTAGCGCCTGCCGATCGAGTACTGCTTCGGTCATTGCTGTCCAAATGATGGAGCATGTTTCCAGCGTTTTGTGCTGCTCCCCTGCAGGTACGGTAATGTGGAGGGCATCTGAAGGTAAAGCGCCCTGAATCAAGGGCAGGCAATGCTCGCGGGTATTTACATCCGTAAGTACCACCACTTTGGAATAGCTTCGAGCTTGAAGCACCTCTGCGAGGGAATTTTGAATGTCAGTTGTGAAGAGTACGGTTTCCACAGATCAAATTGGTCTAGGAGGTAAAGTTAGCAAGCTCCCCGCTAGCCAAGGGATAGCGAGGAAGGGGTGTTTATTTTTTGATTGGATCCACTTCCCGAAGTTGTCTTTCTTGACGCTTTACAGACTCCTCATGGATGCAGTAGAGCAATTCTTTCATGAATTTTTCGCTCAGTTGTTTTTTAACTCCCTTTTCAGTTCTGGAGTCCATCACCTCTTTCCATCGGTCCGATTGAAATACAGTCAGGTTGTGCTCACGTTTGTGCGCTCCAATCTGATCAATTACAGAAAATCGTTCCTGCAAGATATCCAACAATTGGTCGTCCATGTGGTCTACTGCCCTTCGTAAATCAAACAGTTTCTCGTCCGGCTTCATGTTTTCCAAGGACTGCTTGAATTCAATCGAATCAATCATTTCCTTCAGGCGACTTGGGGTTACTTGCTGCTTGGCGTCTGACCAAGCTTTGTCTGGATCGTGGTGGGTTTCAATCATCAAGCCATCCAAGCCGAAGTTCATGGCGCTTTGAGCTACTTCTAGCAATCCGTCTCTACGTCCGACAATGTGTGAAGGGTCGTTGATTACTTCCATTCCTGTCCACTCCCGCTTCAGATGAATCGGCATAGACCAGTTGGGCTTGTTGCGGTAGCGCTTGTCGTAAGCATCCGAAAATCCTCGGTGTATAGCCGCTAGCTTGGTGATGCCCACAGCATACATGCGTTCCAGAGCTCCCATCCAAAGTTCCAAGTCTGGATTCATCGGGTTTTTGATCATTACAGGAATGTCTACTCCGCGAAGGGCCTCTGCAATCTCTTGTACTGCAAATGGATTAACTGTAGTACGCGCCCCAATCCATAGAATTTCGATCTTGTGCTTGAGGGCCATTTCCACGTGAGCGGCATTGCCCACTTCTACTGTAACCGGAATATGGAGTTCATCTCTAACAATCTCCATCCACTTCAACCCTTCTTCTCCAACGCCTTCAAACGATCCAGGTCGTGTGCGGGGCTTCCAAATTCCTGCTCGGAATACCTGGGGGATGATTTGATTTTCCTTCATCTCGGAACAGATTTGTGCAATCTGCTCAGGAGTTTCTGCAGAGCAGGGGCCTCCGATGATCATGGGGTTGCTTAGGCCAAGGCCCCAGTCTTTGATTTGTTTGTGTGGCTTCATGGAATTGAAGGGTTTAAATAAAAAAGCCCGACTCTTTCGAATCGGGCTTTGTGATGTTTATTTGTTTTTAGTTTTTGGCTAGACAATACACAGCTCCGATTCGATGGTTAGGTCGAAAGTAAAAGTAAAAGAAGCTAAACCAGATTACTGCTGTGATGAACATGCTGTAAATGTAAACTGCAATTTTTTAAAAGCAAAATTATTTTTATGCATTTCCATTATCATTTCTTCAATGGATAGGGGAGAACTTTTAAATAAATCCAATTGGAACGAATTGAAAGGATAGATTCGAAATAAAATTTTGCTCCTGTTTCCTAATCAGAAATAATAGTTTCCATTTATTTTTTTTCAAGTCATAGTCTACGGCAAAGACCTGAAAACAGCACTATTTTTTGAAAAGCTTATCTCTCAAGAAGGAAAAAGTTGTTTGTTAGCTGAAACCCAAAAGGAATTGGTCCAAGATTTCTTGGAGGCGAAAAAACCAAGCTTTTTCCTAGGGTGAATTCCCAAACAAAACCCAAGTGACGCTGTTTTTCTACTATATTTGCCCCCATAAATGCGCGCTATGCCCGTCAAGCCCACTATTTCTTTTGAGAATTTGGAAGTAGCCTTTGCTTCCAAGAGTAATGCAGAACTTCGAAAGATGTATTTAATTTTTGCTACACTCAATAAAAATTGGCTTTCAAACCTTGGAATAAAGCTGGCAAACCTATCTTTTCAACTTCACCTACCGATCAAAGGCATCCTCAAGAAAACCATGTTTGGGCATTTTTGCGGTGGAGAAACAATCAAAGAGAGTGTATTGGCTTGTCAACTTTTAGCCAACTATGGAGTCCATTCGATTTTGGACCTCTCTGTAGAAGGAAAAGGAGATGAAGCGAGTTTTGAAGCCACTACCGAAGAAATTTACCAAACCATGGTAGAATCCGCCAAGACGGATTACATGCCTTTTGGGGTGTTTAAAGTTACTGGGTTGGGTGATTACCATATTTTGGAAAAAATTCAAGCCAAGCAGGCCTTGACTTCTGACGAGCAGGAGGCTTTGGCTCGACTCGAAAATCGAGTAGACCGACTTTGCAAAACAGCGCATGACCTGGGACTAAAAATCTTAGTGGATGCCGAGGAAAGCTGGTTTCAAGATGTAATTGACGACATGGCCTACCGGGCCATGGCCATTTACAACAAAGAACGTTGTGTGGTCTATACCACCTATCAGATGTATCGACACGATTCTTTGGAGCGGCTGAAGAAAGCCCAGCAGGTGGCTAAAGAACAGGGCTACTTCTTAGGAGCCAAGCCGGTTCGTGGTGCCTACATGGAAAAAGAGCGCGCACGTGCACTGGCAGAAGGCTACCTTGATCCGATCCAGCCAGACAAGGAAGCGACAGACCGAGATTACGATTTGGCGATCGCCTACGCGGCACAAGAAGGAATTCATTTGGTCTGCGCTACGCACAACGAAAACAGTACGCTTACACTTACCGAGTTGATGGACCAGTACCAAATCGATCCAAAATCAGATTTGGTATACTTTTCGCAGCTTTATGGAATGAGTGATTCGATTTCCTACAACCTTGCGAGTGCGGGCTATCGGGTGGTAAAATATGTGCCTTATGGTCCCGTAGAGAAAGTGAT
>CAMDLI010000103.1 GCA_945901615.1 Spirosoma fluviale | reverse complement strand
TACACAGGCGCGGGCTTGAAGACCTTTGGTGACTACCAGGCGGAGATGTATAAAATGCGCGCTGAGAAAAACGGCACCCCCTTCCTAGAAGGCACCTACCAAAAATTTAAGGATACACCAAGCAAGGCCTCTCACGTGATTGCGCTACTCATGAAGCGTACCGAAGGATCGGGCATTCCCGTGATGGAAGAGATCTCTGCCGTAGCCATGGCGGTGCAAAACATGTACCTGACGGCCTGCGCCCATGACCTGGCTTGTTACTGGGGCACCGGCGGACCTACCTTCTGGGCTGAGGCTCGAGAAGATTTCGGACTCGAAGGCGAGGACATGCTGATGGGCTTCTTCTATATCGCAAAAGCAGCTAGCGATACCTTACCCGAAGGCAAGCGAACGCCTATCGGCGAAAAAGTGAGCTGGGTGAGGGAATAAATTCCTTCCCAAACCAACCTATTTAGCCAAACATCCTTCAACCAGATGTTTGGCTTTTTTTATTGAAAAGTCTTTTTCTAATCAAAAATATGGTAACTTATAAGTTACTATGAAAACTACATCCTGGGAAGAAATCAAAGACAAGGTCTACGGGGAAAAAGGCAGCCCGCGCCGCGATGCGCTTGAACGAGAAACGGCCCCCTTCAAAATAGGTTTGCTTCTAAAAAAAGCACGCGAAGAACGACTACTTACTCAAGAGCAGTTGGCTCAACTTGTGGATAAAAAAAGGACTTACATCTCTAGAGTTGAAAATGACGGTGCCAACATGACCCTAAAAACCCTCTACGAAATTGTAGAAAAAGGTCTTGGAGGAAAAGTGCGGATTCAAATAGATTTATAAAACCTTCCTTACCAATCCGCCGGTCTTCTGGCCTGGTACGCAGCCATCTGATCCAAGAGATCTGCTGGGTCATCTGAAATGATCAGCATCTCCTCCTGCTCGGGGTAGAGAAATCCCTCTTCCATCGCATGGTTGAGGAAGTCGATCAGCTTGTCGTAGTAGCCGTGCACGTTGTACAAGGCCACAGGCTTTTGAATGTAATGCAGCTGGTTGAGGGTCATCACCTCAAACAACTCTTCAAAGGTGCCAATCCCTCCTGGCATGGCAATAAATCCATCACCCTTCTCCGCCATAAGCCACTTGCGGTCCCGCATGGTCTCCACGACCACAAGTTCCGTGCAGCCTTTGTGCGCCACCTCCCGGTCCACCAACTTCTGGGGAATGATTCCAATCACTTCCTTGCCTGCACCTAGCAGTTCGTCCGCAATGACTCCCATCAAGCCCACATGGCCAGCTCCATAAACCAGGCTGTAGTCACGCAAAATCATTTCTTGAGCCAAAGCACGCACGCCTGCTTCGTAAACAGCATGGTTGCCTTTTTTGGAACCACAGTACACGGTTAGTCTTTTCATGTCCGAAAAATAAAGATTTCAACCGAAGCCCAAAACCTATTTTGAAAGAAGGTTTGCAGCAGCAACTTCCAACCCCCATTTTTGTATGCCATCCCAGAAGCCCATGAAAATCTGTTTCGCCACCAACAACGCCAAAAAAGTCGAAGAAGTAGCTGCTGCCCTGAAGGGGCTCATCGAAATCGTATCCCTTCGGGACATTGGCTGCAACGAGGAACTGCCCGAAACAGGGGACACCTTAGACGCCAATGCCTTCGAAAAGGCCCGCTACGTATTCGAACACTATGGGGTCAATTGCTTTGCAGACGACACTGGACTTGAAGTAGCAGCACTCAACGGGGCTCCTGGCGTGTATTCAGGAAGATTTGCAGGAGAACCTCGAAGCGATGCGCGTAATCTGAGTTTGCTTTTGGAAAAAATGAAAGACCAAACCGAGCGATCCGCCCGTTTCCGAACCGTCATTGCCCTTATTCTAGATGGAAAAGAGTACCAATTTGATGGCGTCGCCGAAGGGGAAATCACTTCCTCCCCCAGCGCTGAGGGAGGCTTTGGCTACGATCCCATCTTCCAGCCCCAAGGGCATGTACGAACCTTTGCCATGCTTTCGATGGAAGAAAAAAATGAAATTTCCCATCGCGGGAAAGCCGTAAAGGCCCTCTTAAATTTTCTCCGCTCCGGAAAATTCTGAGATGCGCATAAAAATATGTTAATTTACCCCCCATGACCAAGCCCTTTATCGTCGGAATCACCGGGGGATCTGCCTCTGGAAAAACCTTGTTTTTGGAACATCTCCTGCGCAGCTTCTCGCCCGAGGAACTCTGCATGATCTCCCAAGACAACTATTACAAACCGCGGCACCTGCAGCCTGTGGACGAGCAAGGGATTGCCAACTTCGACACCCCGCACAGCATCGATTTTGAGCAATATGCCCAAGATATCCGCATCATCCAGGGAGGGGGAACGGTCATTCGTGAGGAATACACCTTCAACAATGCCGCCAAAACACCGAAAATGCTCACCTTCGCACCCGCTCCCGTGGTGGTCGTGGAAGGGATTTTTGTACTTTACTATCCAGAGCTAGCAGACCTCCTGGATCTGAAGATTTTTATAGATGCCAAGGATCATATCAAGCTGAAGCGTCGCATCATCCGAGATAAGGTGGAGCGTGGCTATGACCTAGACGATGTACTGTACCGCTACGAGAATCATGTGATGCCCACTTACGAAAAATACATCAAACCCTTCAAAAACGAGGCGGACCTCATCATCCCAAACAACCTCAACTTTGACCGGGCCATGGATGTACTTCGCACCTACCTGCATTCAAAATCCTCCCGGTAGGGATAAAAAGCCAAGCCGGAGCGGGTGATTTTCAAATATTTTCTATATTTGTCCCCCATGAAAAATAGGAAGACAACCCACAGCACCAGCCAGCAACGATTCTCGTGGGCTCTGGTTCTGCTATTTTGCCTATTTGTATCCAGTATTGAATTTTTTCCAGCTGCTACCGAACAGTCTCGTACCGAACAATCCTCCGAACAGCCTGATCAACCCTTTTTGGATGTAGCAGTAGACGCAGTAATCCCTTTCGTCCTTCAGGTGGCCAACACGGTTTTTTACCTGATTTCACAGATTTTCCAAGTTGATTTTTCGATTCCGCTTCCTCAATCAGGGACGGTTTCCTTTGTCAATTCACTGACTGAAATCCTTTTTGAACGGATTATTTCCCCCCAGGGGCCCTAAAAATTCACCTTCCTTCTGAATTCATCCCCTCGTCCCTTTCCGGAACGAGTTAAATCTTAATTAATTCAATTCCTTAAATTTTACCAAAATGCAAAACAAAGGTGCAATCGTGTTTTTGACGGTCATCATTACAGCGCTATGCTTGTATTACCTGTCATTCACGTTCATATCCAACGGCATACAAGAAAAGGCTACGGCCTATGCCACTGACGCCACCGGCAACATTGACTTTGCCAAGAAAAGAGCTTACCTAGATTCGGTTTGGAGACAGCCCGTTTACAACTTTCTAGGTGCAAGCTATACCTACCAAGAAGTAAAAGAAACCGAGCTTGGACTTGGACTTGACCTTCAAGGTGGAATGCACGTGACCCTGGAGGTTTCTCCTGTAGAAATCGTAAAAGGGATCGCTGGAAATCCTAAAAACGAGGCATTTAATGCTGCCGTAGCGGAAGCTAAAGAAGCTTCCAAAACCTCCAATGCGAAGTTTGTCGATTTATTTTATGCTGCATGGCAAAAAAATAACCCTGGCAAAGCATTGAGCGCTGTATTTGCTACGGCTGCAAACCGAGGAAGAATCTCCTTGGAATCTACCGATGCTGATATCCTAGAGATTATTGATACCGAAGTAGAAAACGCCATCGACCGTTCCTTCAACATCTTGAGAACGCGTATCGACCGTTTCGGTACTTCACAACCCAACATTCAGCGAATTGCTGGTTCAGGAAGAATCCAAATCGAACTTCCAGGTGCAGACAACCAAGAGCGTGTGCGCAACTTGCTTCAAGGCGTAGCTAAATTGCAGTTCTGGGAAGTACTTGAACTGAACGAATACGGTGGATCCATAGAAGAAGTTAACCAAGCATGGGTGGCTGACCAGAAAAATAAGGTCGAAGACCTCGCTGATTCGGATTCCACCGCTACCGACTCCACTGGTACCGCTAGCGATTCCTTGTCTGTTGAAGACTCCTTAAGAAATGTGTTGGAAAAACAGTTGGAGCAAATCGACCCGACGAACAATGCCAATGCGAGCATATCACCACTGATCGCTTTGAGAAAAGTAGACTATGGATTGATTTATGATGTTCTTGACACGGCAATTGTCAATCGAATTCTAAAAAATGAGCGCTACCAATCCTTCCTTCCAAAAGACCTTCGCCTACTTTGGGGAGTGAAGCCCACCAAAGCTGAAGATGGAACAGAGATCCTGGAATTGTATGCAATCAAATTGAGAAAAGGCTCTGACCAGGCTCCGCTCGAAGGAGACGTGGTAACAGACGCTCGCCAGACCCTTGACCAAACTTCTCAGCCTGCGGTGTCCATGCAAATGAATGCCGATGGAGCTAGAAAATGGAGAAACCTAACCGCTGAAAATGTAGGCAGAAGAATCGCAGTTGTCCTTGATGACTACGTATACACAGCTCCTATGGTAAACGGCGAGATTCCAAACGGACAGTCTGAAATCTCTGGAAACTTCACGCTTTTGGAAGCACAGGATTTGGCCAACATCTTGAAATCTGGTTCCCTACCAGCACCAACTCAAATCGTAGAAGAAAGCATCATCGGCCCTACCCTAGGTGAGGAAGCACAAAATCAAGGAATCATCTCCATGATCGCAGGTCTTGCCTTGGTGGTCTTGTTCATGGTTGCTTACTATGCAAAAGGTGGCTTGGTGGCAGTTGCCGCCTTGGTGTTCAACATCTTCTTCATCTTGGGTATCCTAGCGCAACTTAGCACCGCATTGACCTTACCAGGTATTGCAGGTATCGTGTTGACCATGGGTATGTCCATTGATGCGAACGTATTGATTTTCGAACGTATCAAGGATGAACTTCGTAACGGCGTCAACTTGATGTCAGCAATCAACATCGGTTACGACAAAGCCTTCTCGGCGATCTTGGATGGTAACGTGACTACCTTCTTGACTGGTGCCATCTTGTTTGCTTTGGGCCAAGGTCCTGTGAAAGGATTTGCCATCGTATTGATGATTGGTATTGCTTGTTCCTTCTTTACTTCCGTATTCATTACCCGAGTAATGATTTCTTGGATGACTAAAAAAGGAGACAAGAGCTCCATCTCTTTCGCTACTCCATTTGCTAAAAACTCTTTGGCTGCCTTGAACATCGACTTCATGAGCAAAAGAAAGATAGCTTACATCGCTTCTACTTCCATCATCGTGATTGGTTTGGGCCTTGCCGTAGTCAATGGCTTGAAACTAGGTGTAGACTTTACAGGTGGACGTTCGTATGTCGTGGCCTTCAATCAACCGATGGTGCCTTCTGATTTGAAGGTGGGACTAGACGGAGAGTTTGAAGGATCTGTGGAAGTGAAAACTTACGGATCAAACAACGTCCTAAAAGTGACTACCTCCTACTTGATCAACGAAGACGATGACGCTTCCAACAAAGAAGTGGAGAGCAAAGTGAAAGAAGGCATTACAGCAGTGACTGGATTTGCTTTCGTAGAAAATACAACTCAGCTTAAAGACAAGCAGTTCTCCATCACCGGATCTTCTAAGGTGGGTGCAACGGTAGCGAATGATATCAAATCCTCTTCGGTGCAGGCAATCATCCTCGCATTACTTGCCATCTTCCTTTATATCTTGATGCGTTTCCGTAAGTGGCAGTTCTCCTTGGGAGCGATTGTGGCTTTGGCGCACGATGCACTCTTTGTGATCGCAGCATTCTCGATTGCAGGTACCTTCGGTGCCTCTTTCGAAATTGACCAAGTATTCATTGCGGCTATCTTGACAGTAATCGGTTACTCCATCAACGATACGGTAATCATCTATGACCGTATTCGTGAAAATGTGGAAAACAGAGGATCTCGTCACATGCTTAAAGTATTCAACGATTCGATCAACGAAACCTTGAGCCGTACCTTGATCACCTCCTTCACTACCTTGATCGTGGTGATTGTCCTCCTTTTCTTTGGAGGTGAGGTATTGAGAGGATTCTCCTTCGCGCTATTTGTGGGTATTACCGTGGGTACTTTCTCCTCCATCTACATTGCGACTCCAATCGTTGTGGATTTGATGAAGAAAGAAATCGACGAAGAAGGTTCTCAGAAGGAAACCAAAAAAGGCTAAGCCTTAATCATTCTAGAAGAAGGGCGGGAAATTTTCCCGCCCTTTTTTTTTGTACTCGGCGGGTTGATTACCTTAGTTGAGGCTTCGCCAAAATTGAATAAACCAGTACTCACCATGTCACAAATCCTTCGTGCAGCCTTGGTTGGCTACGGCTCCGTTGCCGAAAAAATGCATGCTCCACTCCTGGAAGTTTGCCCTACCCTGGACTTCGTCGCCGTAGTCGAGCGAAATGGCTTCCGCTGCCAGCAAAAGTATCCCAAGGTGCAAACCTTCACCAGTTTGGAGGCCCTCTTGGCTGCAGATGCGGCCGATCTGATCTGCATCACTACGCCAAACGAACTTCATTTTTCCATGGCGAAGCAATGCCTTCTCGCCGGAAAGCATGTGGTCGTGGACAAACCCGTCACGCTCGTGGCCGAAGAGGCAGAGGAACTGTTGGCGCTCGCCAGATCCAAAAACTTGATCTGCAGCATTTTTCACAACAGGCGCTACGATGGAGATTTCAAAACGCTCCAAGAAATTGTAGCCAAGAACCTGCTCGGCCGTCTGGTTTACTTGGAGTCCCATTTTGACCGCTTCCGCCCCCAGGTATCAGAAAACTGGCGGGAAAAGGCAGTGCCTGGCAACGGGATCACCTACGATCTGGGCTCCCACCTGATCGATCAAGTGGTCCTACTTTTTGGAAAGCCTACCGCCATTTGGGCCGATATTCGATTTCAGCGCTCAAATGCCCTTTCAGACGATTATTTCGACATTGCTTTTGACTATCCTGGCTTCAAAGCCCGCGTCACTGCAGGAGCCATGGTCAATGTACCTACCCCAAAATTCATGCTTCTGGGCGAAAAAGGCACCTATCAAAAGTTTCACCTAGACGTGCAAGAACAGGCATTCAAGGATAAAAAAATTCCAGCAGGTGACGATTGGGGGGTAGAACCCGAAGCGCGCTGGGGGCACATTCATTACGAACAAGAAACCCAGGCCTATCCCACCCTGCGAGGAGACTACCGCGTGTTTTACGAAAATGTAGCCGA
>CAMDLI010000102.1 GCA_945901615.1 Spirosoma fluviale | reverse complement strand
GCCTGGAGAGAAAGTGTTTTGAAATTTGGATTGGGTGCGCCCCTAGGCATCGATATGAGCGGAGAAAAAGGAGGAGATATCCCATCTAGCAAACTCTATGACCGCATCTACGGGGCAGGGCATTGGAAATACTCCACCATCTATTCCCTTTCCATTGGCCAGGGAGAGATGCAAGTAACTCCACTACAAATGGCGAATCTTGCTGCCATATTTGCAAATAAGGGATATTACTTCACTCCACATCTAATCAAAGAAGTCGATGGAGATCCCAAAAAAATACCGGCCAAATTCCAAGAAAAAAAATTTGTAGGTGTGGATGCACGCCACTTTGACCTAATCCAAGAGGCCATGGTAGAAGCCATCTACGGGACTGCTGCCAGAGCAGTAATGACCGACTTGGTGATCGCAGGTAAAACAGGAACAGCACAAAACCCGCATGGGGAAGACCACTCGGTCTTTATTGCATTTGCTCCGAAAGATAATCCCAAAATTGCGATTGCAGTCTATGTCGAAAATGCAGGATGGGGAGGCAGAGCCGCTGCAAGTACTGCATCCCTGATGATTGAAAAATATATCCGTAAAACCATCTCGCGACCTGAGCTTCAGGACTATGTCATCGCAGGTAATTTTGTTTACTAAATGAAAGAATCGGAGGTTCAAATCAATCGAGTCGACTGGATAGCAGTATCCATTTACTTTGCATTGGTCACCATTGGCTGGTTCAATATCTATGCGGTCACTTACGATAGCCAGGTGGAAAAAAGCATTTTTGATTTAACAATCAGCTCCGGGAAGCAATTGGTGTGGATTGGAACTGCCATCGGACTGATCACCTTGATTATGGTATCAGACTATCGTTTTTTTGAAAACCTTGCCCTCGTAATCTACCTAATTTTTCTCCTAATTCTTATTGTTACTCCCATATTCGGAAAGGAGGTCAATGGACAGATCCTTTCCATTGGATTTGGAGAATTTCGCATTCAACCCGGCGAATTTGCAAAATTTGCCACTGCCCTAGCCTTAGCTAAGGTGATGGAACGACCAACATTTGACCTAAACAAGCGAAATTACCAAGCCATCGCATTCGGCGTTCTATTGATCCCAATTGTCTTGATTTTGTTGCAACCCGATACGGGTACCGCGATGGTGTACTTTTCGCTACTCATCATGTTTTACCGAGAAGGGCTCCCCCAATGGTACTATGGATTGGGTATTGGATCAGTAGGGATTACCCTACTTGCCTTGGGTGTGGAAAACAATCTTTACCTAGCAGCAACAATCATCCTTGCCATGCTCGTGCTGATTTACTTGGGTAAAAAATCTTGGCAGCGTATTCTTGCCTTCTCTCTAATTGGGATAGGACTTATTGCCTACATCTATTCAATCGATTTTGTGGTTTCCAAGCTTCCAATTCACCAACAAAATCGAATTATGGTGCTCTTCAATCCAGACATCGATCCATTGGGTGTTGGCTGGAACGTGACCCAATCCAAAATAGCAATTGGATCTGGAGGATTTTTTGGAAAGGGCTACCTCGAAGGAACACAAACCAAATTTGACTTCGTCCCCGAACAAGACACTGACTTTATCTTCTGTACCATTGGCGAAGAGTTTGGTTGGATGGGAAGCTTGGTTGTGATTGGCTTATTTGTAGGCCTGCTCTACCGTTTGGTGATCATGGCTGAACGGCAAAAAACTCGATTTTCTAGGATTTATGGATATTGTGTGATTTCTATACTACTCTTTCACTTTATGATCAACATCTCCATGACCGTTGGTCTCTTTCCCGTAGTGGGGATCCCACTTCCCTTTTTTAGCTATGGAGGATCTTCTCTTTGGTCCTTCACGATTTTACTTTTCATCTTCATTAAGTTGGATTCTTCGCGTGCATTCCAGCTTGGAAGAATAAGCTAGTGAAGGGTTCCATTTAGGATAAAAATAAGCATTCCTATTTTCTAAGGATTCAGTTTCTTTCGTTGGGCTACTACAAAAACTTCCGATAGACTTGTTGCATAAACTCGCGGACCTCTTCGGACTCAATATTCCATCCTAGTTCACCTACAAACCGGGCATTAATCAGTTCCACTGCCGCTTCAAAACTAGGTGCCTCGTCCACCGATTTTAAAGCATGGCGAAGCAAGTCGGAATTTCCATCAAACAATTCTTTGGTAAACATAAAACGCTGGTTAAGCGCAAGGCTATCTGTGAGCTCTCCCAAGATTCCTTTCATTCCTCTATAGAATTCTGAAGCGAAAATGGACCTCAAATGAGCAGCATCTAAGCTCTTTCCAGTAGTGGAAGATGTGGCAACGACTTCGCTTTTTTCCGGTTGAGGTTTCGGCAAAGTTTCTTCTGGTAGTTGAATTAGATCCTCTTGTCCCATTTCTTCCTCTAGTTCAAAAACCAGAGATTCATCCTCGGCTTCAAACTCAGGTCCTGTATCGTCTTCAGTTTCCTCTAGGCCGGTTGATTGACCCCAATACTCCTCCAAATCAAAAATTAAAGTGTCTCCAAGGGTTGCTAGCAGCTCTTTTGGCGAATCTAAACTATCTTTTAGTGACTGAAAGTTGGCCAAAATAGCCTGCTGATAACTCTCAAAGTCCAATCCAATACCAGTCTTATCAATTAGGCCAATTACCAAACTTTCATTCCACTTGAAGTATTTTTTATTTTCTTTAATGTACTCGTTTATTTTTCCAGAAGGCGCTTTTGCTAGCTCAGTTTGGTAGAAGGTGAGGGGGTCCGTAGCAACTTGGATGGCATCTTGTACTGCATCTTGCAAAATACCGGCTAAGTGAATGCGCTCCACTTTTATCCTTCTAGAAAGCACATTCATAAACTGGGTTAGCGCTTCATGAACCGCAATGTCACGGTAATCAAAATAGGGGCTACCCTTCAGCTTACCCAATTCCTCTTGCCACAACTCAAACAAGCGTTTGATAATGAAAAAATTTACCTGAGTACTTGGAGTCAACTGAATGATTTCTTGCCCAGTTATAAATTTTCTCCTGCTAAAAAATTGATCACAAACCAATTCTGAATAGGAAATGGCATATTTTTCTAAATAATTGCCGTTAATTTGAGCGGTCATAGGAAGGTATTGTTTTTAAAAACAAACAAAAGAATGGTCCAACTAAGAATTCAAAATCTCGGAAATAGAGCTATTGAATCAGAAAACACGGAACGTAAAGTTATCGAATTAATTCATGAAAATGGAATAGATTGGATGCATGCCTGTGGTAAAAAAGGAAGATGTACCACCTGCAAAATGAGTATCCTTGAAGGCCAAGAAAATTTGAGTTCAGATACAGCACAGGAGCAGCATTTTAGAGAACAAAATAGGCTCCTCCCCAATGAGCGATTGGCCTGTCAAGCACATTTACTCCATGGGATATTGACTATTCGAGTGCCCGATTCCTCTAAATTCCCCCATTTGACCTACAGCGAATAAGTATGTTCATCGAACCTTCACCCATCAGTAGAAAAAATTCAGAGCAAAAGGGTCAAATCGAAGTGATCTGTGGCTCTATGTTTTCGGGGAAAACAGAAGAGTTGATTCGTAGGCTGACTCGGGCACGACTGGCCAAGCAACAGGTAGAAATTTTTAAGCCCTCCGTAGATACCCGATACCACGAAACACATGTGGTGTCACACAACGAAACAAGCATCCGATCTACGCCCGTAAGTTTCGCTGGCGATATCCTGTTGCTCAGCGGCACCTGCGATGTAGTGGGAATTGATGAGGCCCAATTTTTTGATGAAGAGATTGTACGGGTAGTGCAGCTTCTTGCCAACCAAGGGAAGCGAGTAATTTTGGCTGGCCTAGACATGGACTTTGAAGGAAAGCCTTTTGATCCCATGCCCAAACTTATGGCAATCGCCGAATACGTCACCAAAGTACATGCCATCTGCATGAAATGTGGGGATTTGGCTGCCTTCTCGTATCGGCTCTCGGCTGGGAAGGAAAAAGTGATGCTAGGGGAAAAAGACAGTTACGAAGCCAGATGCAGAAAGTGCTTCCATGAAGACAAGAGTTAAGCAAAAAAGACATGCTTAAAAAAACGGCAGGGATCGTATTAAGCCATATCAAATACAAGGATAGCAGCATCATTGTGCGCATTTTCACCAGAGAACTTGGCCTAAAAGGCTACCTGGTCAATGGGGTGAGAAGCTTGGGTAAAGGAAGTAAGATTGCACTTTACCAGCCCCTAACCCTCCTTGATTTGGTGGTTTATGACAAGGAAAATTCTGGCTTACAACGGATTTCTGAGGCAAAAATCAAGCATCCCCAGCGGCTTATCCCCTTTGACATGACCCGAACGAGTTTGGCGTTATTTAGTACCGAAGTCATCAGTAGAAGCATTTTGGAGGGATACCAAAATGAAGAGCTCTTTGACTTTTTGGAGGAAAGCATCGCTAAATTAGACAGTCCAGAAACCAATTTATCGCATTTCCCCCTCGTCTTCCTGCTTGAAAATGCCAGGCATCTGGGTTTTGCTCCAGAGCTGGGAGAAGGGTTTTTGGCAGAAAGCATACACCATCCCTTTAGCCTAGAGGAGATCCAACTCGTGCTTCCCTACCTGAAAGATCTTCTGGAGCATACCTATCACTCCTCCACAACTTTGCCTCTCTCGCTTCGGAGAAAACTCCTCGATCACCTGGTGGAATTTCATGCACAGCACCTTGCACATCCCCAGCCACTCAAATCCCTACCCATCATCCGCCAGTTGATCAGTTGAATTCTTCTAAGCAAATACGATTCTATAAAAATAAAAATTTGTTAAATCCAACTTCAACAAGTAATATTGCATTCAATACGTGAATAAAGCATTCGGCCCACTTTGGCCAGAACTTTTCCTGCAGACATTTTTCGCTCAGAAAATTATTCACCTTCCCAAAAACACATTTTACCGATCTAATTATTTCATCCCCTCTTTATGTACAACATAGAAGAACTCAGAATCAGACTTTTATCTGAATTGAAGGAGATTGCTGAGGAACTTGGAGTGAAAAATTCCAAATCTTTGAAAAAAGATGAACTGGTCTATGCAATTCTTGACCAACAGGCAATCATCCCTGAACAAGCACTCCCAAAGAAAAAACCATCTGTAGTAGAAACCAGCGCTGTGGTGGAAGAACAACCCGAAGCTCCTGCACCTGTTTCTGTCCCCAATCCCCAGGAACCAACAGAATTCAAACCCAAATTCAGAAGACAAAATGTCACTGAAGTCTCTCCTGTACCCACAGAAGCTCCAGCTGACGAAAATCAAGCGCCTCCAAGAGAGGCACGAGCTCCAAAACCTTTTGTAAAGGCTCCTAAAGAATTTACTCCTAGACCTGAACGAAGAGCTCCACAAGCTGAATCTTCGGAGGAAAAGTCCCAACTAGCGCCACAAGAAAGTGGGCAAGAGGTAGCTTCACAACAGGCTGCCGATGAGAAAGTAAATTACTACCGCGTGGAGGCTGAATTACCTAGACGCAAAAATTTCAAATCCCCAGAAGAAGCGCATATTCCTGCAGCAGAAACCCTACCAGGTAATGCCCGCAAAAAGCCATTTATCAGTCCTAGAGAATTTGACGGAGTAATTGAAAATGAAGGGGTATTGGAAATCGTTCAAGATGGCTATGCCTTCTTACGTTCCTTAGACTACAATTACCTTGCCTCTCCCGACGATATTTATGTTTCTCCAAGTCAAATCAAACACTTCGGTTTGAAGACGGGTGACCATATCAAAGGGTCAATTCGACCTCCTAAGGAAGGTGAAAAATACTTTGCTCTACTCAAAATCGAGACTGTAAATGGAAAAACTACAGACGAGATCAGAGACCGCGTTCCGTTTGAATACTTAACCCCACTTTTCCCTGAAGAGCGGTTAAACCTTTCAACCAAGGCGGATGGCTATTCAACACGTATTCTTGACTTGTTTGCCCCCATTGGAAAGGGTCAGCGAGGAATGATTGTAGCGCAACCGAAAACAGGTAAGACCGTGCTCTTGCAGCAGATAGCAAACGCAATTACTCAAAACCATCCCGAGGTACACCTCATGATTCTTTTGATTGATGAGCGTCCAGAAGAAGTGACCGACATGGCTAGGTCTGTCAAAGCGGAAGTGATCTCCTCTACCTTTGATGAGCAAGCCGAGCGCCATGTCAAAGTCGCCAATATTGTGCTTGAAAAAGCAAAACGCATGGTGGAAGTAGGCCACGATGTAGTAATCCTATTGGATTCCATCACTCGATTGGCTAGAGCCCACAATACCGTGGTTCCTAGCTCAGGCAAAATCCTCTCCGGTGGGGTGGATGCCAATGCCCTCCACAAGCCAAAGCGCTTCTTTGGTGCGGCAAGAAATGTAGAAAATGGCGGTTCCTTGACGATCATCGCAACAGCCTTGGTAGAAACCGGTTCAAAAATGGACGAAGTAATCTTTGAAGAATTCAAAGGTACAGGCAACATGGAATTGGCCCTTGATCGTAAGTTGGCCAACCGTAGAATCTATCCTGCTATTGATGTGCTCAGCTCTGGAACTCGTAGAGAAGACCTCTTGATGGATAAGGAAGAAATGCAGCGTGTCTGGATACTTCGCAAGTTAATGAGTGACATGACCTCCCAAGAGTCCATGGAATTCTTACTCCAGCGAATGAAAGGTACCCGCGACAATGCAGAGTTCCTGATTAGCATGAATAGTTAAGCACAGTCAACTTTAACTACAAGAAAGGGGCCTTCTTACGGAGGCCCCTTTTTTTATGCTACCTAAACTGGGCTAACCAGAGTCTCTAGTTTTCATTTTCCTTTCTCAGGTGCTTTGGCATCTTGGCTCTACCAAAGCCTAAGGTACCTTTGAGTCCCGAAAATGTTGCCTTCCACCAGGCATTGATCACGGACTTTCGAGTATCTCGTTTTACATAAATCTCCCGAACCACAGGAGTGCCACTTGCTGACCTGGGATTTGAATTTTTTGCAAGCAGGTTGGCCGCAAAGCTGTAAATTCTCAGCTTGCCCTTGCCTGGCTTCAAGGTTAGGCTATCTAAAAACTGCAGTTTGAGGTCCCGGTAGCCCAGGGTCATGCTGCCAAAGGCCTCGTGTTCGTTTACCTCAAAATCCCAATTTCCATGAGTGATCTCCCCTGAGGTAGGTTTCACAAATACTGTTTTGGATACCAAATCCGATACTTCTGCAAAGGCTAATTTGTCAGCGGTCGCCTGAACCTTCATCGGATAGTCTTTCTCAAAATACATCTGCCCTGTTACCCCGATCCGGCTGCTATCCCCTATCTGCGCGGCCATTCCAAACTTAACCTCAGAGACAGGATAGGAAGCTCCTTGCTTTCTCAAGAAAATGGGTCCTACGTCCATCCGTAACTGGTCAAAGGTGATC
>CAMDLI010000101.1 GCA_945901615.1 Spirosoma fluviale | reverse complement strand
AGCCTTTGCTAGAGGATTGTATTCTATTTCAAAACAGGGAATTCGAACCTGGGACCTTCCCGCACTGCTGCGGGACGCGATACCGGGCTACGCTACACCCCGAACTTTTTTTATTGTTTCAGCTAGCCGTTGCTAATTGAGTGTTTTTTGTTTTTTTTCAATAAGGGATTTGAACCTGGGACCTTCCCGCACTGCTGCGGGACGCGATACCGGGCTACGCTACACCCCGAACTTTTTTTATTGTTTCAGCTAGCCGTTGCTAATTGAGTGTTTTTTGTTTTCTTTCAATAAGGGATTCGAACCTGGGACCTTCCCGCACTGCTGCGGGACGAGATACCGGGCTACGCTACACCCCGAACTTGAGCTAAAGAACATTTTCCTTAGCGAGGTGCAAACATAGCCAAAAATAATTTCCAAACTACCATTACGAACTATGATTTCTTACCAATTAGAAGCCGAAATTTCAATAAAAGAATTTCAATCCATTTTAGAAGAATCGGGATTGGCCCGAAGGAGACCTATGGATGACCTAAACTTGCTAGAGCGCATGATTTCTGGATCCAACCTGCTGGTTACCGCCAGAGCGGAGGGGCAGTTGGTAGGGTTACTGCGTGGGATATCCGATCACTGTTACCGTAGCTTTATTGCGGATTTGGCAGTGTCTAAATCACATCAACACCAAGGAATTGGTAGGCAGCTTCTTAAAATTGCAAGGGAGCAAGCCCCAGAAGCCAGACTAATTCTATTTTCTGCGGAAGACGTGCTTCCTTTTTATGAAAAAATAGGTTTTCATTTACACGAACGATGCTATCAGTTGAAGGCCGGAGAAGAACTTCTCTAGCAATTCCCTTAACTTGCTTAAGAGCAACCCAGACCAATACATCAATGCGATGAAGGAAGGTAAAAATTTGGAACAATAAATTTCGCTCTAACCAATTGGGATGGTTTACTTATCCTTAAAGGTATTTAGATTAGATAGTTCAAGATAAAACCCAAAACATTTCACCAAATACTAGTTACAAACACATGAAAAAACACATTTTCCTGCTCCTCCTATTCCTTTCCGGAATAAGTATGGCACAAACCACCAAAGAGGCTTCTACAAGTACCTTACCCAAAGGAGAAGTAGCCAAGTCCAAGCAATCCGTCACCTTGGATGGAAAGGTAATTCCTCTTTCAGCGGAGGCGGGCACGCTCCAATTGAAAGACGAGAACAACAAGCCCATAGCGCTTTATGGCTATACCGCCTATTTTAAGGATAATCCTGAGAAAAATCGTCCGATTGTATTTGCATTCAATGGAGGTCCAGGATCTTCTTCGTATTGGTTACACATGGGGATTATGGGTCCTAAGCGAATTGTAGTGGATGATCCAAATTACAATGCTGCTGCACCCTACGAACTGACCAACAATGAGTTTTCCATCCTAGATGTAGCCGATGTGGTCATGATGGATCCGGTAGGAACAGGCTTAAGCGTCCCTATTGGCGATTCCAAAGGCGCTGATTTCTGGGGTGTGGATCAGGATATTCGTAGCACTAGCTTATTTATCATGCAGTTTTTGAAGGAGCATGGCCGTCTCAATTCGCCCAAATACATTTTGGGTGAGAGCTACGGTACCTTCCGAAATGCAGGGGTGATGAACTACTTGCTGGACAAGGGTTATGCCTTGAATGGGGTGATCATGGTGTCCGCAGTTTTTGACTTACGCACTTTGTTCTTTGCGCCTAACGAGGACTTGCCTTACATCGTGTACTTGCCTACGGTAGCAGCGACGAGCTGGTACCATAAAAAGGTGGCCAACCCTGGAAGCAATCTTCCGGCCTTCGTACAGCAGGTGCGCGAATTCGTGGAAAAGGAATACGCTCCGGCCTTGTTTAAGGGAAACCGGATTACTACTGCAGAGAAGTCTTCCATTGCCAAGAAATTGGAAGGCTTCACCGGAATTACTTCAGCCGTATGGGAGCGAGCAGATCTCCGAATCACTCCAGGAGAATACTATCAAGAACTTCTCCGAGGTGAAGGGATGACAGTGGGTCGATTGGATTCCCGATACAAGGGAGTCAACTTGGATCCCATGGCCATGTCGGCTTTTACCGATCCGCAGAGTGATGCCATTTCACCAGCCTACACCATGGGCTTCTTGGATTACTACCATGGAAGCTTGGGCGTGAGCAAGGACCTAAGCTATGCAACTTCCGCCTATGCTAAGGAAGGATTTAAGTGGGATTGGAAGCACCAAGGAAATAATTTCTGGGGAGCAGATGCCGCGGTGACCACCGTGCCTGACATGGCAGAAGCCTTGAGTAAGGATCCTCATGTGGAGGTCTTGATCATGAATGGCTATTACGATTTGGCTACGGTATTTCATGGTGTGGAGCATTCTATCTCTCACATGGGATTGCCAAGTTCTGCTACAGATCGAATCAAAATGACCTACTACGAAGCAGGTCACATGATGTACACGCACCTGCCATCAGCAGCGCAATTCCGTCAGGATTTGAAGTCCTTTATACAGAGTACAGTAAGCAAATAAAATCAAAGCGCCCAACTTTTGAAACCTTTGTCTATGGATAATTACCAGAGACAAAGGTTTCTTTTTTGGGTAAAACGAACAATTTCTTTTGCTTCATTGCTACTAGCTTTATTTTTTTAAAGCATCAAGATTAATAAAATCTATTTTTTCAATACCGTCAAAGTGATTTCATTTCCCAGGTAGATTTTTTTGCATTAATGATTACTAAGCGTTGTTAAGTTTTTGTAATTGACAGGTAAGAAGCGCGAATATCCCTATAAACCAAAAGATCATCAAGCTATCCATAAAAACCGGCCACACGGGAGAATTTTTGGTAATCCAAATGGAGAATGGTTTGAAATTGATTGAGATTTTGGAAGCTTCAAGAAGGAGGTATCCAACGATTAAGATTAACTGACACAGTATATTATCAAAAACGTGAGAAATTTATTATTTGATAAAATCGCCTTTACTTTCAAATAATGGCCGGGGTGTACTTTTGATTTCGTTGAGCTAAAACTTAAAAAAAACGATAAAAACTATGAAAAAAAGTACATTTTTACCCTTATTAGTTTCCCTCTTGGCCACGTCAGCTTTTGTTGCGTGTAACACAGAAGAGGAAACCGTACCAGAAGTTGTTGAGACTGTAGAGTTCAAAAACAGATCTCTTACTCCATCATTTGTTAAAATGGGAGCAGATTTCTCCAGCGTAGGTGTTTTCACGCTTGTAAGTAGTGAAGATCCAATTCCAAATTCCAATAACATGGTTTATGGAGGTGCACCAGATGGACAAGGTTTTATCAAAAACCCTGATGGAAGTGGTTATATCATGGTTACAAACCATGAAAATACTTGGGCTGTATCAAGATTGTTCCTTGACAAAAAATTAAACATTGTTAAAGGGGATTACATCGTGAACACAGATGGTGGTATGTTTAGATTATGTTCTGGAACTATGGCAACTCCAGAAATTCATGGTTTTGGACCAATGTTTTTGACTACTGGTGAATCAAACGTAAACGCGATGACTCATGCCATCAATCCAATAGGAACTGCAGAGGCTTCAAATAACACGAGAACCAAACCTGCTTTGGGTAAATTCAGTGGAGAAAATTCTGTGCCTTTACCAAAAGTTGCTTACCCTGGTAAAACAGTAATCATTTTAGGTGAAGATGCTGGAAATGGACAAGTATACTTATATGTCTCCAACACAGTTGGTGATTTGGATAATGGTAAATTATATGTTCTAAGAAGAACAGATCTAAACCAGATCGAAACTGCGATGAAATGGAACACCAATTATCCAGTTGAATTTGTAGAGGTGCCTAATGCAAAAAATTTAACTGGTGCTGAGATTGAAACCTTAAACACTTCATTAAAAAGCTTAGTAATGGCTCGCGTTGAGGATTTAGATTACAGAAAAGGATCCGCAGTAAACAACAGAGAAATATATTTTGTATCAACAGGTGTAAGTGGTTCTACAGAGAAAACTTACATGGGAAGAATGTATCAGTTGAAGTTGGATGCATCTAACCCACTTGTTGGAACTTTAAGTGTTGTTGCTGATGGAGACGTTTCACCTACAGGAGAAAATGTAAAAGGTAAAGATGTCATCAATCCTGATAACTTAGCTGTAACAGAGAATTTCGTATACATTCAGGAAGATGGAGATTCTTATTGGCCAGAAGCTACTCACAATTCATTGATTTGGCAGTATGATATCGCTAAAGGCACCAAAAAAATCTTTATGGACATGACTCATAAAGATGCAGGATTTATAAATACTAAATACAATCCAGCAGGTGCTAACCAATCGAAATTTGGTATTTGGGAGCATGGTGCTATGGAGGATATTTCAGATGTAGTGGGTGTTCCTGGTACATTTACCATCAATATCCATGCACATACTTGGGTTGAAGACGATAAGTTTTTGAATCCAAGTAAGGCAACTTCCGTTCAGTCTTATAAGTCAGGAGGACAGACGCTTATCTTGAAAAACGTACCGAGATAATTCATAATTCGTTATTTAGAAAAACTTTCGCTCATCTTCTTGAGCGGAAGTTTTTTTTATTATACTCAAAAAATTAAACTAATGATTAGAGCATTAATTATAATCCTGTTTTTAGCCTCAGCTTTTTCATGTGCGGAAAAAGAGAGCCAAACTTTTGAAAGCAAACTAAAAGTAACTGTTTTAGAAAAGATAGACACACTTGGTATTGCTTTAGTAGAATTGGAAAATAAAAAAAGTAAAGAAGAGTTAATCCAAATTTTTAGAAAGGCACGAAAGGATTATAAAAAGATAGAACCCTTTGTAGAATATTATTTTCAAGGTCATTCAAGGCGAATAAATGGCCCTGCTTTACCTGAAATTAAAATAGACGATAATATTGTAAATGATGCCTCAGGGTTTCAAGTACTTGAAGAACTAATTTTTACTGATAGCATAGATTTAAGCGAATTAAAAAAACAAGTCAATATCTTAAAGACTGATCTAAAATTTGTTCAACAAAATTTTAAAGATTTACCCATTCAGAATCATCATTTTTACGAATTGATTCAACATCAAATCATTAGAATTGCAACGTTAGGTGTTACAGGTTTTGATTCTCCAGTAGCATTTAATTCAGTAGAAGAAGCTGAATTTTCTATTGAAGGCATTGAAGAGTTTTATACGTTGTATTGTGAACTTAATAAGCAGGTACTAAATCCTGACTTAATTAAACTGTTTGAAAAAGCGAAGCAGTTTGCAAAAAGCAACAATGACTTTGATACTTTTAATAGGTTGGGATTTATAAAAAACCATTTAATGCCCATCAGCATTGCTTTTGAAAATGAATTTAAAGTGGTTATTGACCAAACTCCGAACTATAATGATAACAAGGTTTTTTACGGTCATTTAGCAGATTTAATGCAAGGAAAAAAACTCAATCCTGATGCGTTTTCTCCATTTGCAGAAACAAAATCAACTCCTGAAAAAATTACATTAGGAAAAGTATTATTTAATGATGTCAGTTTATCGCGAAATAATAATTTAAGTTGCGCTACTTGTCATAGTGCTGACAAAGGTTTTGCAGATGGCAAAGTTACTTCTTCAGCTAATGTCCACAGTATTTCTATCAAACGAAATTCGCCTACAGTTTTGTATTCGTCGTTTCAGAAATCATTTTTTTATGATATGCGTTCACAAGATTTGGAGAACCAAATCGAAAGTGTCATGAAAGATCCAAATGAGTTTAATCTTTCTCTAAAAGAAATCAATGAGAGAGTTTCTACTAACAAGGATTTAATTCCATTATTTACGAAAGCCTTTCCTGATAAAAAAGAAATAACACATTATGAAATCAGGAACGCCATCGCTGCTTATGTAAGAAGCTTGATGCCATTTAATGCCAAAATAGATCTTTATTTTTCTGATAAAGGAACGCTTA
Organism: Spirosoma fluviale; assembly: GCA_945901615.1. GTDB lineage: Bacteria > Bacteroidota > Bacteroidia > Cytophagales > Cyclobacteriaceae > Algoriphagus. The sequence continues at coordinate 1,508 of CAMDLI010000101.1, read as the reverse complement.
CGGAAAGCGAACTAAAGGGATTCAATCTATTTGCGGGAAAAGCCAAATGTGCAACTTGCCATTTTATTCCTATTTACAATGGGACTGTTCCCCCATGGTTCAACAATTCCGAATCTGAAGTGATCGGTGTCCCAGACAATGTTGCTTGGAATAATGCGACTGTAGATGATGATGAGGGAAGATATTATGTAACTCAATTAGAACAACTACGCTATTCTTTTAAAACACCTACCATAAGAAATTCCGAAAAAACAGCGCCTTACATGCACAACGGTGTTTATAAGACCTTAGAAGAAGTGATAAAGTTTTACAAATTAGGTGGTGGAAATGGAATTGGAATGAATTTGGAATATCAGACATTGCCTTTTGATAATTTGGATTTGACAGATGAAGAAATGAAAGACATTCTAAATTTCTTGAAAACATTATCAGATGAAGGAAAATAGATTAGTGGATAGTTTATTTTTATTCACCATTATCTTACTCTTTTCATGCAACACTGATAACCTCGAAGAATGTGATTCCCTTTCTGAAATTTCGATTAGTATAACAAATTCCCATCCCTGTTTACCCAATGGAATCTTGGAAATTACTTCCCCTGTTAATGCAAATTACAGCTACAAACTAGACCAAGGAAATTTTCAGCCCAATCCAGTTTTTGTAGCGGTTTCTCTAGGCCCCCACATGCTTATCGTAAAAGATAATTTTGGTTGTGAAACTTCAAAAGAGGTGGTAGTAGGAACAATTCCAAAGGGAATTGAATTTGCAGAAATTGCCACCATTTTGAATACAAGATGTTCAAGCTGTCATTCCGGGGTAAACCCGCATGCAGGAATCGATTTCACAAAAGTTTGCGATATTTTAACTCACTGGGACAGAATACAAGCAAGGGCAGTTGAAGGAAATCCATCTCCAATGCCTTCAACTGGCTTAATTCCCATAGAAGAGAGAAATAAAATTTCACAATGGATTAATAAGGGGCATACCTATTAAATAAGTCCTAAAAAATCTGATCTAAATAGGTGTTTTTTCAAAATGCCGACACTTTACGGCAGTGATTGCCGCATAGTTAAGATACACACCTACAGGAATGTGGTACCGATTTTCGCTATATTCAAGAGCTGCTAGGCCATAAAAGCAGCAAGACAACAGAAATCTACACCCATGTCAGCACCCAATCCATCCAAAAAATCAAGAGTCCATTCGATGATTTATGAACCCAACTTTGAATCAGACTAATCAATAAAATGAAACGGTTTTATCGCATTTCTTTTAATTGAAGTAATAAGCGATAAAAAGTAACGCGTGTAAGAGAGTTGCCAGCAAGCCTATTTCGACATTTCGTAACTAATAATTTTAACAAACCATAATTCAGTATGACAATTCCAGATTTTAAAAATGTTAAGTGTATAACAATATTGTTTGTAACGATATTGTTTTTGACAAGCTGTTCAAATCAATCGAAAAATTCCAAAGAAGTATCATTAGCAGGAATGTACAAATTATTG
>CAMDLI010000100.1 GCA_945901615.1 Spirosoma fluviale | reverse complement strand
GTAAGAATCAAATCATGAAAGGTCTTCTCTGGCATTTTTCCCGAGTCCACCATCTCCTTGCGAAGTGCATAGATCTCTAGAGCTCCAATCATGTAGGCGATTTGGTACAAGGGTCCATAGCTCCCCTCAAAAGATCTTCGTACCTCCGCCTCGGCATTGGCAGGTTCGTGACCTACGCGATTGACTAGCAGGTCGATGCATTGCTGGGGAGTCATTTTCCCCAAATGGTAGTTGAGCGAAAAGATGATCCGCGCAGCCCGGTGCATTCGCCAAAAGAGCATCCCCACTTTGTCCTTGGCGTCACGGGGGAATTGCCGATCCCAAAGTACAAATTCCCAATACAAGGCCCAGCCCTCAGTCCAGAACGGCGTGCCAAAAGGTCGACGGTGGGTCATGTAGCGCTGGTTCATAAATTGCTGGAGGTGGTGCCCAGGAATCAATTCATGCTGTACGGTAGCTCTAGAAAAATGCGGGTTATTGCCACGCATGGACATCATTTTATCCTCGTGACTCATTTCAGAAGTAGGGTAGGCGATTTGGATAACCTCTCCCCCCAAGAAAAATGGGCTTACGCGCTGCCGCTCTGCTGAGATCATGCTCGTTCTCCAGGTTTCGATCGCTAGCGGTGGCACCGTCAACCAGTCATTTTTGACCATCAAGTCAATGGCCTCGTCTCCTAGTCGAACCACCTCCTGCGGCCAAGCGCCAGCGGGCAGGTAGGTGTTTTTCACTAGTTCTAGGGCTGCTTTCCAATCATTGCCAAAGCCTAGTTCATTCGAGGCCTTGAGCATCTCTTTCTCGCACCAGGCAAACTGCTTTTCGGCTTCTGCTATCAATTCCTCTGGCGTGTAAGCAATCATTTCAAATGCCAGTTGCTTTTCAAGGGCCTCCCTTCCGATTGGCTTGCCGATGATGCCACTGCCATCGTCTTTCACGGAATTGGTATAATGGGCACGTAAGGCTTTCGCATAGGTTTTCATGCCAGCATCCAATTTTTCCCAAGGAGTAGGCATCCACCAGGTAAATGTGGGATCAAAGTCAAAATAAAAGTCATAGGACTCCTTGACCACTTTGGCCAAGCTTTCTACCGCCACAGCGGCCAATTCTGCCTTTTGCCAAGAATCGTATTTGGAACTCGAAGCAAGTGCCTTTTGCTGGGCATCCAAAGCTTGGGCTACTTGGTTCATTTGCGCAGCCAAAGCCTGTGCATCAGGTTGAACGGCCCTGCGTCGGCCCACTACAAAGGCTTCCAAAGGCTTTCCAAAGGCAACTACCGATTGAACTTGCATGAAATCTCGCTTTTCCAAGTCTAGTTCCGCCAATTGCTTCTCCAGATAGTTTCTAAAAAGAAAGTAATCCACCTTCCCATCCTCAGAAAGTGTAGCATAGTTTTGGGCTTGTAGGGTCTTCAAATAGTCTCGGTTGAAGGACTCCATTCGTGAAAAGTATTCACCCGAAAGGCGATTTGTGTACAAGCGGGTGAGGGCACCTCGATCTGCTTGGTAGGTTTGGATCAAGTTGACAAGCTCGGTGGCATTTGCCACTAACGAAAAGAGAGCTAGAGAGAGAAAAAGAATTAATTTTTTCATGGCAAGAAATGGGGTGAATTGGTTGATATCCCCTGCTGAAACTTAGAAAATTTTCGGCTACAAAAAAATCTTTCTTGATTCCTAATTTGCCAGTGCCGATGCTGGTGAAACTTGGCCTAAAAATGTGGTCCCTTGTCCTCCTTGCACCCGACAAATTCCCGCTGGGACTAGGGGATTTGAAAGGATAAAATATTTTCCACCTCTTAAATTGGTATAGAATTATAGTATAATTAAGTTAATTGATTCATTTTTGATCTATAAATATTAAAATGAGCCAATCCAGGAACAGAATTTTTTGTTGTCCCTGCTTAGCTTTGAAAAACAAAAGTTTAAACCAGCCAACTCTGGCCCAAATCAAACCCATATGAACTGGAAAGGCGTATTTCCCGCAGTAACCACCAAATTTCATGAAGACGGCAGTCTAGACATGAACCTGTTTTTTAAGAACCTAGACTTCCAATTGGCCAGTGGCGTACACGGAATCATTTTGGGGGGAACCTTGGGCGAAAGCTCTGTGCTCTCCCAAGAAGAAAAAATCACATTGACTAGAGAAACAGTCAACTACATAAATGATAGATTGCCTGTAATTCTTAATATTGCTGAAGGAGCTACCAAAGACGCACTTTTTTGGGCTAAAAAAGCGGAAGAGCTCGGTGCTTCTGGCTTGATGATTCTTCCTCCCATGCGCTATGGTGCGGACCCACGTGAAGTGGTCACCTACTTCAAAACAGTAGCGCAATCCACCTCCTTGCCAATGATGATCTACAATAACCCTGTGGATTACAAAACCCTAGTGACAATCGACATGTTTGCCGAGCTAGCAGACTGCCCCAATATCCAAGCCATCAAAGAATCTACCCGTGACATCTCCAATGTCACCCGTATGTTCAACCGATTTGGAGATCGCTTCCAGATTCTTTGCGGTGTAGATACCCTAGCACTTGAAGAATTATTGATGGGTGCCGTAGGCTGGGTAGCAGGGTTGGTTTGTGCGTTCCCGAAGGAAACTGTCGTGATTTACAACTTGGTGCAAGAGGGAAAAATTGAGGAGGCACGGGATATTTACCGATGGTTTTTACCCCTGTTGGAACTCGATATCCACCCCAAACTGGTTCAGTACATCAAGCTTGCGGAACAGCATTGTGGCATTGGTTCCGAACATGTGCGCGCACCACGCTTGACCTTGATTGGTGAGGAGCGAACACGAATTGAAAAAATAATCACGGATGGGATTAAAAATCGTCCGGCTCTTTAAAAATGAACTAGAAATAAAGTAGAAATAGACTTCGCTCTGCCTGCCCGCCGCGGTGGGCTCAGCGAAATATGTTGAAACAAGAATTAAATCTCTTATTTCCCCGAGCTTGCTCGGGTTATTTCGAGTGTATTTCTACCATATTTCTAAATTAAATAAACAAATAATTAACCATGAACATCGATTCCATATTTCAAGCAGCCCAAACCGCTTTTCTAGATTATAAAAATCTGTCTGGCAAGGAAAAAGGGCATTTTTTGGAGACCCTAGCTGAGATTTTGGAATCCAATCGAGCAGCCATAGTTCCCCTGGCCGTACGAGAGTCCAACCTCCCCGAAGGACGAATCAACGGAGAGCTGGGGAGAACTACAGGACAAATTCGGCTGTTTGCCAATTTGGTTAAGGAAGGTTCCTGGGTAGAAGCCACGATCGATCCGGCAATGCCTGACCGCAGCCCGCTGCCTCGAGCAGATATCCGCCGCATCCTTACTCCTTTGGGTCCGGTGGTCGTCTTTGGAGCGAGTAATTTTCCACTTGCTTTTTCAACAGCTGGAGGAGATACCATATCTGCCTTGGCAGCAGGCTGTTCTGTCGTTTACAAAGCACACCCCGCCCATCCAGAAACCTCCAGAAAAGTGGCTGAGTGCATCCAGCAGGCCCTGTCGGCATGTGGGCTGCCTTCCGCCATCTTTACACATGTTGAGGGAGGAATTGCCGAAGGCCAAGCATTGGTTAAGCATCCGCTAGCGAAAGCACTGGCATTTACAGGTTCACATGCAGGAGGCATGGCCTTATTCCACCTCGCCAACCAGCGTGAAGTGCCCATTCCAGTATTTGCAGAAATGGGATCAGTCAACCCAATTTTCTGCTTCCCTCAAAAATTGGAAAAAGAAAATGATACTTTGGCAAAAGCATTTGTAGCTTCGCTGACCTTGGGAGCAGGACAATTCTGCACCAATCCAGGCCTCATCTTTGTTCCCGAAAAACAGGCGCAAAACTTTGAACTAGCAATTGCCGCTGAACTCCATGCGATTGCCGCTGCTCCCATGCTTCATGAGGGCATCGCAAAAGCCTATTACGATTCCATCCAGGCACTTGAAGCGCGCAACGAACTCCGTTGGGTAAAAGTGGCTGATCCAAAGCATCTGATTAATGGAAGTCCTGCCTTGGCAGAAATCAAGGCTGCAGACTGGCTAAAGCATCCACTTTTCCACCAAGAAGTGTTTGGAGCATTTGGGCTTATGGTAGTTTACCGCGACCATGCAGAACTTCTGGACATCGCCCAGCAACTTGAAGGGCAGCTGACCATCACGGTTTGGGCAGAGTTGGAAGAACTTAAAAATAACCTTACGCTAGTCAACTTACTTCAGGAAAAATGTGGGCGCCTGCTTTTCAAGGGAGCACCCACTGGAGTAGAAGTAGGGCATGCCATGCAGCATGGGGGACCTTTCCCTTCTACTACTGCGAGCCAGACCACTTCTGTTGGCAGCTATGCCATCAAACGCTTTGCTAGGCCCATCGCTTTCCAAGATATGCCCCAAGAACTACTCCCCGAAGCCTTGATGGATGCCAATCCGCTTGGAATTTGGAGGACGGTGAATGGGGTAATGACAATGAAATAAAGTAGAAATATAGTGGAAATATACCGAGCAAGCTCGGAGAGATATAAACACGAATTGCTATTTCACTGAGCGAAGCGGCCCGCCGCGGCGGGTATTTCTACCTTATTTCCATCTTATTTCTACTGTATTTCATTTTATCCTTCTCCCCAACAAAAAAATGCCATCACGCCATACCTTCTCTTGCATCGACGCACACACCTGTGGCAATCCCGTTCGGGTAGTTTCGGGTGGGGTTCCTTTTCTAAAAGGAAACAACATGCTGGAAAAACGACAGTATTTTCTAGAAAACTTGGATTGGATTCGAACAGGATTAATGTTTGAACCGAGAGGCCACGACATGATGTCTGGCTCGATGTTGTTCCCTCCTCACGACCCTGAAAATGATTTTGCTGTACTTTTCATCGAAACTTCAGGCTGTCTTCCCATGTGCGGACACGGTACCATTGGCACGATCACCATTGCCATCGAAGAAGGGTTGATTCACCCGAAGACCCCTGGTTTCTTGCGGATGGAAGCCCCAGCAGGTCTAGTACTGGTGGAATACACCCAAGTAGGCAAGAAGGTCACCTCCGTGAAGCTTACCAACGTCAAAAGCTTTTTGGCTGCAGAAAGCCTTGAAATCGAATCTGAGGAACTGGGCAAGCTTACCGTCGATGTGGCCTATGGGGGCAATTTTTATTGCATCGTAGATCCGCAGGAGAATTTTCCTGGTATCGAACACTTCAAAGCGGAGCAGCTCATCTCCATGGCTCGAAATCTTCGTCAAAAAATGAACGAGCGCTACGACTTTGTCCACCCCGAGCAGGAACGCATTCGAGGGCTGTCGCATGTGCTGTGGACCGGAAAAACAATCGATCCAAGTAGCACGGCTAGAAACGCGGTGTTTTATGGAGATAAGGCCATCGACCGCTCCCCATGCGGCACGGGAACTTCCGCTAGAATGGCACAATGGTTTGCCAAAGGCTGGCTTAAGCCTGGAGATGAATTTATTCACGAAAGCTTTATCGGCTCCAAATTTATAGGCAGAATCGAGGAAGTAACCGAAATTGCAGGCAAGCCCGCCATCGTCCCTAGCATCGAAGGCTGGGCAAAAGTATACGGATACAACACCATCATCCTGGACGAGGACGATCCCTATGTCCATGGATTCCAAGTAATTTAAGAACCAAGAGTCAAGAAGCAAGAAAGTAGATTTTCTTGACACGTCCTGAAATAGCTTGACAGAATAAGTCAAACTAAAAACAGGAAAATCATGACAAAAGTAGTTAAAGAGTTCAAGCGGTACAGTATTAGCTTTAAGAAACATGTTGTAGAGGAGTTAGAATCAGGGGGTTCCTTTTCCTTTCTTCAGAAGAAGTATGATATTAGGGGAGCCGAGACAATCCAGAAGTGGGTAAAGTTGTTTGGCAAGAATCATTTGTTGAACAAACGGGTAAGGATTGAAACCATGGACGAAAAATCTAGACTCAAGGAGTTGGAAGAGGAGAACAAGAGACTAAAAATGGCGCTAGCAGACTCTATCGTGGCTACCAAGATGCTTGAGACACTAATTTCGGTTGCAAATGAGGAGTATAAAACCGATTTAAAAAAAAACTTTGGCAGCGGGCTGTTTCCAAAAGGCCACAAGAGGTGAATGTAAATTCGAGTTGCACCTACTTTGGATACAGCCGATCAGCATACTATCTATGGGTTAGTTCAAAACTACAGGAACAAACCAAGTATGATATCCTATTGGAGCTAGTCAGATATCATCGTAGAATACATCCTAAAATTGGCACTAGAAAGCTTCAGGAGCTAATTAAGGAAGATGTAACGAAACTAAAGGTCAAGCTTGGAAGAGATAAGTTGTTTGAATTATTGCGTTCAGAAGGGCTTCTAGTACTGCGTAAAAGAAAGTATGTGGTTACCACAAAGTCTTTTCTTCGATACAGTAAGTTTGAAGACCATTTTAATGGGAAGACATGGGATTCGGCACACCAGGCTTGGGTCTCAGATATAACCTATATTCGAGTTGGGGATTCTTTTAGATACTTGAATCTAATCACAGATGCCTATAGTCGAAAAATAGTAGGCTGGCATCTTGGGAATACACTGGAGACTGTACATGCCGTGGAAGCTCTAAAAATGGCCATTAACCAATGTTCATCTACTAAAGGATTGGTGCATCATTCAGATAGGGGCTTTCAGTATTGCAGCAAACTTTATATCTCAATCCTTGATAAAGCCGGAATTAAATCAAGCATGGGGGAAGCAGGAAACTGTTATGATAACGCAATGGCAGAACGAGTGAATGGAATCCTTAAAGTAGAATATGGTCTTGAAGATCACTTTAAAAATCTTAAAGATGCATTTTCAGCAGTTAAACATGCTATATGGGCCTACAACGAAAAAAGACCTCATCTAGCTCTAAAAATGAAAAAACCAACGGAAGTACATCAATCACTTCACATGTTTTCGCCTCTAAAACGCAAAATTAGTACATGCAAGAAACCTATCAAGGCTATATAAACTTCGCTTCGCTCCGGCCTTGACAGATTCCTTGCTTGTACTTGAAAGCATTTAAGAGATTCGAAAACAATTAAAAAAAGTGTCAAGTAAAATCAGGACGTGACAGAGAGACAAGAAACGAGAAGCAGGAGCCGAGAGACAAATTACTAAGTAGAATTCGAATTATGCTCAAATAGTACTTCTGAAGCGCACTTTTTAACTTTTACATGGCAGTGTCTAATCTCTTGTTTCTTGTCTCTTGCTTCTAAAGGATTTTCTTGCTTTGTACAAAAAAGTCTCTCCAAATCTTCGTTCTCCTCAAAAATCTAAGGTAACTTGCCATGAATTCTCATTTTTACATATACTTAAGGCCAACTAGCGAGAATATCTGCTCTAGCTGTTCCAAAATGAACATTCCATGAATTTGATCGAAAATGTCCGCGAAGCGCTCACCTCGGTAAGGTTACACCTACTCAGAACGGTATTGACAGGAGCCATCATCGC
>CAMDLI010000099.1 GCA_945901615.1 Spirosoma fluviale | reverse complement strand
AAATTACGATGCAGTCATTCAACTTCCCATCGCTCAAGTCGTGCTCACTTCCACCACCCAGGTGCCCCATTTGGATGCCTTGGGGCAAACCGATCTGCTGGTAGGCTTTCCCCAACTCGATCTGATCTCCTCTCGGGCTACACGGCAGCGAATTGCGGCAGGAAAAGTTCAGGACCTGGGTTCGGGGCCTTCGGCAAATCCTGAGTTGGTGCTGGACCTGCAACCCGATTGGATCATGATTTCTACCCTGGGGGAAGATCTTCGCTACTTAGAAGTATTCAAACAGGCGGGCATTCCTGCCCTCATCAACGGGGAATATGTGGAGCAAAACCCCTTGGGCAGAGCCGAATGGATCAAGTTTACCGGGGTGCTTTTGGGAAACTTTGCAGAAGCATCAGCCCAATTTGAACAAATCAAAAAAGACTACAACGAAGCGGCGAACTTAGCGAGTTCGATACCGGAAAAAGACAAGCCTAGGGTCCTCAGTGGGGTGATGTATCAGGACATCTGGTATGCACCCAGTGCGGACAGTTGGGCAGCACAGCTCCTCAGCCAAGCGGGAGGCAAGTATGCATTTGAAGAAAATGCAGGTTCTGGCAGCCTGCAACTCAATTACGAGTACGTACTGGACCAGGCCAGCTCAGCTCCAATTTGGATTGGGGCGGCAGACTTTGCCTCACGAGCTGAGATGGGAACCCGTGAACCGCGCTACCAAGCCTTTGCTGCTTGGAAGGCGGGAGAATTGTATACCTACACCGCCAAGAAGGGGGAAACTGGAGGCTTAGAATACTTTGAATTGGGGTATTTGCGCCCCGACTTGATTCTAAAAGACTTGATAAAAATCCTACATCCTCAGTTACTGCCGGAGTACCAACCCTATTTTTACCAAAAAATACCGAACTAAGTCGGTCGAAATGGGATTTCCTCCCGTATTTTAGCTCGGAAGAATCGGTTTTACCGGTTATTCCAAACCTTAGCTTCAAGAATTACCCCTTGTCCATGTCCTTCAGACGATTTCTTTTTCCACTTTCCTTCCTCCTACTTGGGATGAGTTTCTTGCTCAACCTGAGCATGGGTAGCGTGTGGATTCCGCCCGCGGAAATGGTAGAAGGGATGGTAACGGGAACTTGGGCTAAAAATTCCTGGGAGCAAATCCTCCTGCACTACCGACTTCCTAAGGCCTTGGTAGCGATTTTGGCGGGGATAGGACTCAGTGTAAGTGGCTTACAGATGCAAACCTTTTTTCGAAACCCACTTGCGGGGCCCTATGTGTTGGGAATCAGTTCGGGAGCGGGATTAGGCGTAGCCTTACTGATGCTGGCAGGTGCAGCTTTTGGAGTCACTCTTACAGGACTCAATTCTTGGGCTATTGCGGGAGCGGGAATCCTCGGGGCAGGCAGCTTGCTCGCTCTTGTAACCTTGGTGGCCTGGAGCGTAAAAGATTCGATGACGTTATTGATCGTAGGTCTGATGGTGGGCAGTGCCGTGTCCGCGGTGGTGGCGGTGCTCTCCTTTTTCTCTGGGGCGGAAGCCTTGAAGCTCTATACCGTATGGTCCATGGGCAGTTTGGGTGCGCTGACCTGGTCACAGGTGAGCATTCTTGGCTTGCTTATTTTGGTTGGAACACTTCCCATTGTCGGATCGATCAAGTCCTACAATGCCTTGCTGATGGGAGAAACGTATGCCCGCAGCATGGGGATTCATACGATAAGTCTCCGTTGGTGGATGATAGGGAGTGCCGGGATCTTGGCTGGAGGAATTACCGCTTTTTGTGGACCCATCGCATTTTTGGGTATAGCCGTTCCTCACTTGGCACGAATGCTTTGGAAAAGTGCAGACCATCGGGTGCTATTCCCTGGTTCGGCCGTCTTGGGGGCAAGTTTGCTCCTGCTCTGCGATGCCTTTAGCCACTTTCCTGGCTGGGCTAGCTCGCTTCCCATCAATGCGGTCACCTCCTTAATTGGTGCCCCTCTGGTGATTTCCTTGATTTTGAAAAAGAATTTCAGCAAAGACTTCTAAAGTATGAATCAGCAACGAATCGCATTGGAAGGAATTGGACTCCAGCTTGGGTATAGCCAAGAGGGGATGCGGAAACCGCTTTTGGAGGATTTAAATTTTCAGTTGGTCGCCGGAGAGCTCACCTGCCTTTTGGGTCCCAATGGGGTGGGAAAATCCACCTTGATCAAAGCCATTCTGGGGGAAATTACCCCTTGGGAAGGTCGGCTTTTGCTAGAGCAGGCGCCTCTATCCTCCTACTCCATTCAAGATCGAGCAAAGCACATCGCGGTGGTCTTGACCGACCCGATCTTTCCGGGCAACCTGACCGTGGGTCAACTAGTTGCCTTGGGAAGGACCCCACATACGAATTGGCTCGGGCAATTGGGAGAAACAGATCGAGTCCTCGTAGAAAAGGCCTTATCAGACACCCATATCGGGTATTTACGCGATGCTCGACTGGGGGAGCTCAGTGATGGACAGCGGCAAAAGGCCATGATTGCACGGGCTTTGGCGCAGGATGGATCCGTGATTGTATTGGATGAGCCTACAGCGCACTTGGATTTGGTCAATCGCCTGGAGATCATGAGTTTACTGCGCGAAATTAGCCGCAGCCAGGGAAAAGCAATCTTGGTCGTAACTCATGATTTGGACATTGCTTTGGAGACGGCGGATCGATTTTGGATCCTGAATTGTGGTATCCCACTCCTGTCTGGAAAGCCGGAAGACCTGGTGCTTTCAGGTCAGATTCAAGCCCTATTTCCTTCGGATCGCTATCAGTTTAATGTGGCCCGAGGACGAGTGGAGTGGAGCCAAGCGATGCCCGATTTTCAGATTGAGGGACCTGCCGAACAGGCATATTGGGTAAAGAAAGCCTTGGTAAAGGCAGGGATTACCTCCTTGGACCAAACTTTGGTAATTACGGAGCCTTTCGGATTGAGGAATGGGGAGGAATCATTCAGGAGTATTAAAGATTTTATTGTTACGCAGAAACTTCAAAAATAATTAAGGAAATTTCCACAAAGATAAAATAGGCCTCCAACAAAAAAGCTGCCCCCTTTCGGAGGCAGCTATCAAACTGCTTAACTCACTAATTTTTTAGTCAAACAAGTCAAACTTCAATCCGAAGTTGAATCGAGCATTGTAGTATTCTACCTGCATGGTACGTGACTGAATGCCTTGGTAGTAACGCAAAGGCTGATTGGTTAAGTTGTTTGCTTCCATGAAGAATCTCCATTTAGGCGTAAAGGCATAAGAAGCATTGACATCTAGGAAGGTTTGGGTATCGTAGTAACGATCTTCGAAATTTTCTCCACCGATTTCATCCAAGTAGTCGGAAGCATAGTTTAGGGATACACGTACGACTAATTTCTTGTTCTCAAAAGAAAGGGAAGCATTGAACATGTTTTCCGCAGTACCAGGCAATTGCAAATCATCCCCTTCTCTACCTTCAATACCTGTGGTAGAAGACTTCGTGAAGGTATGGTTCAAGTAGATACCAAAGTACTTACCTAACTGTCTTTGGATGGAGGTTTCAAATCCATACACAGAAGCAGTACCTCCGTTATCTGGTCTGGTGTACTCTAGATTTGACCCAAACTGTGGCTCCGAATACCCTTGGGTAGTGATCGTGTAGACGAAGTTATCCAAGTCTTTGTAGAAACCTCCAAAAGAGAGTAGACCTACATTCTCATAGTAGCGCTCTGCCATCAAATCAAAGTTCATGGCTGTAGTAGCTTTCAAGTTGGGATTACCACGCTCTAATACCGCATCTTCTGCACTGAATAGGGCATAAGGAACCAAATCAAAATAGTTTGGTCTTGCGATAGTATTGGTCCAAGCAAATCGAATCACAGAGTTCGCATTGGCATCGTACTTCAAGTGCAAGCCGGGCATAAAATTGGAATAGCTTTGATCTCCTTTGTCAGAAGACACTTCTTCATTATCCACATCGTAAAGATTTCCAGTGTAGTCAATGGAGGTAGACTCCAATCTCAAACCAGCAATGGCAGAAAATTTTTCAGAAAGCTGGTGGTCTGCCATTACATAAGCACCAACGATGGATTCTTTCGCTAGGTAGTTGCCTGGAACATAATCTTCCAAGACATCGGATTCTTTAAATTGTGCTGCATTTTTAAGGTTTAATCCTCCCAAAAACTCTGGAGTCACAAAATTACCTGCTGAATACTGAGCTCCTGCAAGGAAGTTGGGATCAGAGTAGTTTTGATTTTTTACGGCTCCAAGGGTTGCTCCAAATGCATTCTTGTCAACTGGCGCGTATCGAAACAAATTATTGTCTCTTTCTTTGTTTTTCCCTCTGTAACGAAGACCGAATTGCAACAATCCTTTTTCAGAATAAGGAAGTTTGAAGTCCATTTTGGCATTCAAATCTTGGTCAAACGTGTAGCCATACTGTTCGGAAATCGCATTCAATCCTAAGCCCTGAGCATCGGTCAAATTACTTAGGATTGCCAAAGGCTTTTCTGGATTGGAAACATTTACGATTACATCACGGTTGGAAGAACGATAGGAAATGTAACGCTCGTTCGGCCTTTCTTCAGAGGCTTTCGCATAAGTCACATTCCAATCTATCTTCAATTTGTTGAAGAGGTGGCTACCTCCAAGAGTGGTGTTGTAAACCCGCTGGTCTTCCAATCGTCCTGCTTTCACTCGGTCGTTATCAATACCACCTTTTGTTTGAACTTCTACACGGCCTTTTAGTGCGTAGACTCCTGGGCTAGTTTGGGTAAATTTTCCAGTATCAAACGGGCTGGTCAAGCTACTTACACGCATTCTAAATCGGTTTTCCCAATCATCTCGGTGATTGTACATCCCAGAAAGGAATAAGGTATGGTTTGCATTGATCTGGTAATCCAAAGCCAAGCTGGCAGAACGTCTTACGCGCTGTACACGGTACTCCCGGATATCAAATTCTTCCAACACCACTCCATTTTTTGATTCGTACCATACTCCCTCTACGTTGTCTGATCCAAAGTTGTGGTTGTTGTAGGATCCAGAGAAAATGATGCCCAACTTATCATTTGCTATTCGATTACCGATTACCAAACCGCCAGTCCAAATGGGTTTGTTGGAGAGCATGTTTACCCCAGAAGCTGCAGTTCCCGACACACGAAGTGCATTTGGAGCCTGTCTAGTAACCAAGTTGACAGATCCACCGATCGCATCCGCATCCATATTCGGTAACACCGCCTTATTCACCTCTATGGTTTGGATCATGTCCGAAGGAATCAAGTCCATCTGCACGTTTCTATTATCTCCTTCAGCAGAAGGTAGACGCTCCCCGTTTAGGGTCACCGAGTTGAGCTGTGGAGCAATGCCTCGGATAATGATATTCCGCGCTTCGCCCTGGTCATTCTGCATGGTAATGCCTGGAATTCGCTTTAACGCATCTCCAATGTTGGCGTCCGGGAATCGACCGATTTGATCCGAAGAAACCACGTTGGTAATGTTGGCATTATTTTTTTGTTGGTTCAAAGCTTTTGCCTGACCTTTCAAACGATCGCCAAAGATCACTACTTCTTGACCTTCAATCGCCGTTTCATTTAGCGTGAATTTTAGAGATACCGTCTTGCCAGCAACTACTTCTACAGATTGAGTGGCAGTTGCATAGCCTAGGTAAGAAACCTCTACTTCATAGTTTCCAGATGCCAAATTGATAAATGAAAATTCACCTTTTTGGTTGGTAACCGTTCCATTAGCTGTCCCCTTCAACACCACACTTGCGCCCGGCAAGGAGAGATTTTGGGAGTCAATCACTTTTCCTTTGAGCACAGCCTGTGCAAAGGACTGCGCGCTACAGAGCAGCAGAAAAGCGAAAGAAAGTGAAAAGAGTACTGTTTTTTTCATGAATTAGTAGTTTGAATTGTTTCTAGATTTAAGTTGTTTTCCTGCTAGATCTTCCCATCGGTAGATTTGGAAGGTTTTGTTGTCAGACATGGCTACAAAAACTCCTTTCGGGAATAGATTCCCCAACGATGTGCTACTCACTTCAGAGCCATCGCTTTGGTTGGTACTGAGCGCAATTTTTGAAATCAGGGGATGATTATGTGGGTTTTCGGGGGTGCCTTCACGAGGAAAAACCTGAAACAGGTTGGCTTGTTGGTCAGACACTAAAACATATCCTGTCTTTTCGTCAAGGGTATAGATGGAGATTCCTTCGTGGTCTTCGGTAAATCCGGTGGTCCCAAAAAGAGCCAATTCTGCATTCCCTTGGCTAGGTTCAGCGTAGTATTTTCTAATTCCTACCCCTTCATCCGAGTAATAGACATAGCCAAGCTCCGTATCTACTGCAATGGCTTCGATCTCATTTTTGGCAGAAAAATTTCCAAACTTTCGAACCAGACTCAGTTGTAGCCCCGTTTCGGATACCTGCAGCTCGTACTGCCATAGGTAAGTTCCATCTGCTGGGCCATTTTTTCGCCCTGCGATCACGTATTGTTTTCCAGTGCTTGGGCTTTTGTAAAGTGCAATGCCCATCAAATCCCGAAACTCGGGACCAACTTCTCCTTCAAAAATCTCGATGCCACCTGGCACCAACTCCCGCATGTCGGGAAGTGAAAAAAAGCGAAGTCTGGAAGTTAGGCGCTCTCCTGTAACCGCAAAATCCATTTTGGTCGTACCCAACTTAAGTCCATAGCCCACGTCCACATTATTAGGGCGCTGAATGCCTCTTCGTACAAGGGAATCAATGACTTTTCCTTGCAGGTTGAACACATAGAGGGCACCAATGGAATCCTTGTCTGTGCCAAGGATCAAACTTTGGCTTGGATCGGTAGGATGTACCCAGATGGCCGGATCGTCCGAGTCAAAGTTGACGGTATCTGTTACAAAAGATGGGGATATACTACCAATTGTCTCTTGCTTTGGAGCTGAGCATGATAAAAAACTTGTAGCAAGAAGAAAAATAAACGAGCGAAAAACCATATAAAAATAATAAAATTAAATTTATATATCCAGAAAGTCAGAAAGGGAAACCTAGAATTACTAAATCTTTATAGTTAAATGAATTTGGAGGGGACTTTTTAAACTTGAGGTAATCTACGGAGTGTCCATCATGTCCTAAAAATCAAAAAACAGCATTTAGATGCGCTGAAAAAGGTAAAATCAACTGGATGACTTTACCAATGGTTAACGATTGAGTCTTGTCAAATCCACAAACCTAGATTCCATTCGCGCACTTCAAGCTTTTTGACTCGGCAAAGGGATGCATGCTTACTTTATTTTTTATAATCGCTACCAAAGAGAGAGCTCAACTTGTAACTTGCAAGACTTAACTATTTCCGCTATGCGTCTCGCAATTCTCGCCACCGGTTCTGGCAGCAATGCCGAAAAAATCATGGAGCACTTTGCCCACTCCTCCAAGGGAGTCATTGCCTTGGTGGCCAGCAACAAGGCAGATGCAGGGGTTTTGGCGCGAGCAGCCAAGTTTGGGGTACCCACTTTTACCTTTACTCGCAAGGAAATGGATGCCGGGGTACTTTTGGCCAAGTTGCAGGAGGAGCA
>CAMDLI010000098.1 GCA_945901615.1 Spirosoma fluviale | reverse complement strand
GCCGTCACAAAGGGCTGCCCCGAAAGGCTAGCGATTTTTTTCGCCACCAACTCGGAATAGCCCTGCGGAGTATTCAAACCAGTCCCCACTGCCGTACCGCCCAAGGCAAGTTCCGACAGGTGTGCAAGGGTATTGTTGAGCGCCCGGAGTCCATGGTCCAACTGCGCTACATAGCCACTAAATTCCTGACCTAGCGTGAGCGGAGTGGCATCCATAAAGTGCGTTCGGCCGATTTTGACCACCTTCTTGAAGGCTTCTGCCTTGGCTGCAAGTGTATCGCGAAGCTGCTTTAGCCCCGGAATGGTCGTTTCCGCCACCATCTTATAGGCAGCAACGTGCATGGCGGTCGGATAGGTATCGTTGGAGGACTGAGACTTGTTTACATCGTCGTTAGGGTGGATTTTCTTCTTGGCATCTTCCAAGGAGCCGCCCAAAAGTACATGCGCACGGTAGGCAATCACCTCATTCGCATTCATGTTGGACTGTGTGCCCGAACCTGTCTGCCAGATCACCAAGGGAAACTGGCTGTCGTGCTGGCCTGTAAGAATTTCGTCACAAACCTGGGCAATAATGTCTGCCTTGTCCTGCTCCAATACGCCCAACTCAGCATTGGTCAGCGCTGCAGCTTTCTTCAATATGGCAAAGGCATGGATGATCTCCAGGGGCATGCGGTTTTTCTCGCCGCCAATCTTAAAATTATTGATCGAACGCTGCGTCTGCGCTCCCCAGTAGGCCGAAGCTGGAACCTCCACAGGTCCCATGGTGTCTTTTTCTATACGGATGGACATGGTTTCGAAATAAAAAGGTGAAGATTAGGCCACAAAGGTACATCCAAAGTCCCTTTCTGCCTACAGCTTGTGGGAGGATTCCGCGCTACTCGGAGGAAAATTGATCACTTCTTGGAAAAGTTTTTTGCTAGGTACCAGCTGCCGATGGAAGAAGAACACCGCTAAAGCATAATTGATGCCCATCAGGGAAAGGCAAACTCCCCCTTGCAGCAGTTGCTGGGACACCGAAAAGAAAAAAAGTGAAAAGGCCAGCAATATCCCCGTCCAAAACCACAGAAAAAATCGAGTAGTGGAAAAGAGCTGGTAACGGACATAAAGAATGCTTCCTCTAGGTGTTGCCTCCACCTTCCCTAGGAGGAGTGGAAGAAAGTTGTCCCCTTTTTCAATCACTCGAGAAAGGCGAAATCCTTCTTCACCCACAAGTCCATTAAAAAGGGGGCGGATTTCTGGCAGCCCTTCCTTCAGAGTTCCTCGTGTGACCGCCGCCAAGCGATCCAAGAGCTCCTCCTTAGACAAGGCGCTGACGAGGATTTCACGACCAAAAGGCAGAAAATTCATCCCTCAACGAACCGCGATGCAGGAGATTTCTACCTGTACATTTTTGGGGAGCTTGCTAACTTCCACCGTCTCTCGTGCAGGGGGATTGGTCTTAAAATAGTGCCCATAGGCCTCGTTGATGGTCCCAAACTGGCCCATATCTCGAATGAAGATCGTACACTTCACCACTTGCTCAAAGCCAAAGCCCGCAGCACGGAGGACCGCCTCCATATTTTTCATGACCGCATGGGTCTCCTCGGTGATGTTTTCATTGATGAGTTCTCCCGTCTCAGGATCCAAGGCAATTTGCCCGGACACATAAAGGGTATCTCCTGCAAGTACCGCTTGCGAGTACGGCCCGATCGGGGCCGGGGCTTCTGGGGTGAAGATAATTTTTCTAGACATAGTATTTAGTTTATTAGTATCAAGTAGCTAGTATCAAGTAGGGCGTTGTACGAAGTACCAAGTACAATGTACCAAGATTCTGAAGTATCAAGTAGCTAGTATCAAGTAGCAAGTAATTGTACGAAGTACCAAGTACAATGTACCAAGATTCTTACCGATTAGAATTTCGTTATTAATTCGAATCCTTCAACATTCTTCAATCGGCGTTCAATATTCGACATTAGTTTTTAGTCCGTACTTGGTACTTGGTACCTGGTACATTGTACAATAATCTGTACAATGTACTTGATACTTACTACTTAATACTTGCTACTTTCTTCGCTTCCTCCCAATACACATCCATCTCCGCAAGGCTCATGTCGCTTAGGTTTTTACCTGCTGCCTTGGCTGCTTGCTCCAGGTACTGAAACCGGGAGATAAACTTCAAGTTTGTCCGCTCCAAGGCCTCTTCCGGATTGATGTCGATAAATCGGGCGTAGTTGATCAGGGAAAATAGTAGGTCTCCAAATTCCCCAGCTGCCTTCTCTCGGTCGATCTCCTTCCCTTCCGCCGCATTGAATTCGGCATGAAACTCTCCCATTTCTTCCTCCACCTTCTCCCACACTTGCTCGGGTTCCTCCCAATCGAAGCCGACACCACGCGCCTTTTCCTGGATCCGCATGGCCTTGATCAAAGCAGGGAGTGAGCGAGGCACGCCCCCGAGTACCGAGACGTTGCCCTTTTCAGTGAGCTTGATTTTCTCCCAATTTTGCTTCACCGCTTCCTCATCCAGGGCAACTGTATCTCCATAGATGTGCGGATGGCGACGGATGAGCTTTTCGCAAAGTGAATCAATGACGGAGCTGATGTCGTATTTTCCATCTTCCGAACCGATTTTTGCATAAAAGACGAGGTGCAATAGCAGGTCCCCCACTTCTTTTTTTATTTCTTCAGCATCTCCTTGCAGGATAGCATCCGAAAGCTCAAAGGTCTCCTCAATCGTCAGGTGGCGGAGGCTTTCGGTCGTCTGCTTTTTGTCCCAGGGACATTGTGCGCGCAACTCATCCATGATGGTCAATAGGCGATCAAAGGCTGCCAACTGTTGGGCGCGGCTACTCATTTGTGTCATGTCCTAGGAAACAAAGGGTGAATTGTACAAGTTTCAAACTAAAGCATTAAATTTGGGGATATTTATCCGCTATGACAACTTTCTTCATTACTCTTGGTTTTATGGCCATCTTCTTTGTTTTGATGTCTGTGAGGCTGATTTTTCTAAAAAACGGTGAATTCAAGGGCACCTGTGCCTCTCAAAGTCCTTTCCTAAACAAAGAAGGAGCCACTTGCGGACTTTGTGGAAAAACGGTAGACACCAGCAGCTCCTGCGCCAACCCGGACAACGAGGTGGACAAGGCCATGGCCAAATTCAAGTAAATTTCTTTTTAAGAGTAGCCAACTAGTTTAACATCACAAAACCAACATTCGTGTCTTTAATCAAATCTATCTCTGGCATACGAGGGACCATTGGCGGAAAGCCAGGCGAAGGTCTTACCCCCATTGATGTAGTCAAATTTACCGCTGCCTATGGCGCTTGGGTTCTGGAAAAAACCGGCACTCCCAAGGTGATCATCGGGAGAGATGCCCGTATTTCGGGCGACATGGTCTCCCGACTGGTAGCAGCAACCCTTCAAGGTCTTGGCATCGATGTGATCGATCTTGGCCTTAGCACTACCCCCACCGTTGAGTTTGCAGTTCCTAGAGAAAATGCAGGCGGAGGAATCATCCTTACCGCCAGCCACAATCCTGCCCAGTGGAATGCACTGAAGCTGCTTAATGCCGTGGGAGAATTTATCTCTGACGAAGAAGGAAAGGCTATCCTAGCCAAAGCAGAAACCGAAGATTTTACCTTTGCCGAGGTTCGAAAGCTAGGCAAATACAGCGTCATCGACGATTACATGGACCGTCACATTCAGCATGTGTTGGACCTAGAGCTTGTCGATGTCGAAGCAATCAAAGCACGGAATTTTAAAATTGTCGTCGACGCGGTCAACTCCACCGGAGGCATTGTCGTTCCTAAACTTTTGCGCGCACTAGGCGTCACTGAAGTAGAGGAAATGTTCTGTACCCCAGACGGCAACTTCCCCCACAATCCCGAGCCGCTCCCCGAAAATCTTAGAGATATCGCCAAGAAATTGGAAAAAGGAAATTTCGACCTGGGTATCGTCGTGGATCCAGATGTGGATCGCTTGGCTCTCGTCAATGAAGACGGATCCATGTTTGGCGAAGAATACACTCTAGTGGCAGTGGCTGACTATGTGCTTTCTCAGACACCCGGCAACACCGTATCCAACTTGTCTTCTACCCGTGCCCTGCGCGACGTCACCGAAAAGCGAGGAGGTACCTACAGTGCTTCTGCTGTAGGAGAAGTCAACGTGGTCAACCAGATGAAAGCCGTAGAGGCAGTCATCGGTGGTGAAGGCAACGGAGGCATCATCTACCCTACTTCCCACTACGGCAGAGATGCGTTGGTGGGTATTGGTTTGTTTTTGACCCACCTAGCTAAGTATGGCAAGTCCATCTCCAAGCTACGCGCCAGCTACCCCAACTACTCGATCTCCAAAAATAAAATTGAGCTTACACCCAACCTCGATGTGGATAACATCCTGTTGAAAATCAAGGAGCGATACAAAAGCCACCCAATCATCGATATTGACGGGGTAAAAATTGAATTTGAAAAAGAATGGGTGCACCTTCGGAAGTCAAACACCGAACCAATCATCCGCATTTATTCCGAGTCTGACTCGGAAGCTAAAGCGGAGCACCTTGCCAAAAAGATCATGCAAGACATCAAGGAAGTGGTGAATGAAACCTTGAGCTAAGTTATTGGCTCGCCCAAATGCATTCTATGAAGCACGTATACCTCGACAATGCCGCCACCACCCCGATGGACGATCGTGTGATCGAAGCGATGTTGCCATTTATGCGTGGACAGTTTGGCAATCCTTCCTCGGTACATAGCCACGGCAGAGAGGTGCGCACGGCCATTGAGAAGGCTCGTAAAAAGGTGGCTGAACTTATTCATGCCAGCCCATCCGAAATTTTCTTTACTTCTGGAGGCACCGAGGCAGACAATACCGCCTTGGTCTGCGGCATCGAATCTCACGGCATCAGCCATGCCATCACCTCTCCACTCGAGCACCATGCGGTACTCCATACCCTGGAGATGCTGGCCAAAAAAGGACAGGTGCAACTCAGCCTCCTCGACGTCAATGAACAAGGAGAGGTAGACCTGCAGCAGCTCGAAGAGCTCCTCAAAAAAAATCCAAAAAGCATGATCTCTCTGATGCATGGCAACAATGAGATTGGCAACCTAAATGACTTGGAGCGAATCGGCAGCTTGGCACGAGCATACGACGCTTTCTTCCATTCCGACACCGTTCAGACCATGGGGCATTATGCCCATGACTTGTCCCAGCTTCCTGTGGATGCCTTGGTGGCAGGTGCACACAAGTTTCACGGCCCCAAAGGCGTGGGCTTTTTGTATGTCCGCAAAGACAAGAAAATCCATCCTTTCATCCATGGCGGAGCCCAAGAGCGCAACATGCGGGGAGGAACAGAAAACGTAATTGGCATCATCGGTTTGGCCAAGGCCTTGGAGCTCTCCCTGGAGGAACTAGAGGCCCACCGCAGCCATATTGAAAAAATCAAAGGCTACTTTATCGGAAAGCTGAAGCAAGACATCCCTGGTGTCAGCTTCAACGGCTGCTCGGCAGATCTGGATAAAAGTTTGTATACCGTACTTAATGTCAGCCTTCCTCCCTCTGAATCGAATCGGGGCATGCTCCTATTTCACCTAGATTTGGAAGGCATTTCTGCTTCCGGAGGCTCGGCCTGCAGTTCGGGCGCTACCGTGGGATCGCATGTATTGCGCGCGCTTCAACATTCTCCGGAGCGAGATGCGGTACGCTTTTCCTTCAGCCGATTTACGACGATGGAAGAGGTGGATTACACCCTGGAGAAATTGAAAGGATTGTATTCGGCTTAAGTCCACCTTCGGGTTCTTAGCGGAGAAAATTATTTTGAATCAAGCTCTATTAACATTTCGCCCCGCAATGCTGCGGGGTAAACTTCCTCCGGAGCATAGCCTCCTAATTATCATAATTTCTTCTTGCCTTTTTAGGTCTATCATCCGCTAAAAAATTGCCCCAGAGGGGCTAAATGTTAATAGAAATCCTGCCGAAAATTGTCCGTCGCGCTCCGGAGGTGCGCAATACTTAAAAATCAAAAATTTTACCTCCCCTAGAACGAATAGGTCATTTAGAATTATTGTCTATTTACCGCCGGCCTTCGGTAACCCTTTAAAAATTATTTAGTCTCGCAAAGGCGCGAAGCCGCAAAGAGATCCGACTTTTCCCATTTTACGCGAAAGGTTGACAAGCCTCAACAAATTCTTTGCGTCTCTGCGTCCTGCCTGCCGCCTTTAGATTTACAAAATAGTATTATTCTAAGAACAGCTATAGTTATCAACAACGAGGGGGGTCTGGGGGGAGACTGATAATTTGTTGATAAAAGTGGATAAGTTTAATTTAAGTAAAAAGAACGGGGTGACCTTTCCTGCCGCATAGGTTTTTGGCCTATTGCCTGTATCAGTCCCCGTTCTTTAAAATGGCTGTCAAAATAACCAGTTAGAATTTTAGGTTACCAGACCTTCTAAAGGTTTTAGTTCCGACAGCCTTGTTTGTTAAACTTAATCTTAAAAGTATGAATTTCAATTTATTTATCGGAATTGATGTAAGCAAATCTACTATAGATGTACATCTCAAGCCTATAGGGTGTTATAAGGCTTTCTCTAATGATCCTCATGGGTTTATTGCCATGGTTGAATGGATCATGGATCAAGCTGGGAAGTTCTGTCATAAAGAGCTGGTGTTCGGTTTGGAACATACAGGACTTTACTCGGAGAATCTCATTCTGTTTCTTGATCAACATGATTTTGCATTTATGGTAATTCCAGGCTTAGAACTCAAAAGATCTCTGGGGATTAGAAGAGGTAAGTCTGACAAAGCGGATGCTCGAAACATAGCTGAATACATCTATGAGAAGCGTGAAAAGATCAAACTCTACAAACTCCCGTCACAGACTTTGGATAGATTGAAGAAACTCGCTTCACTTAGAGAAAGGATGGTCAAAGAAAGAGCAGCCTACCAAGTGCGGATGGAAGAATACTTGGAACAGTTTCCCGATTCAACCTTTGAAACATACCTTCAAACCCAACAAGAGATTATCCACTGCTTTAACTCACAAATTGAGAGAGTTGAAAAAGATATTGAACGGTTAATCAAGGAAGATTCGAGTCTATCCGATCAATATAAGCTGATTAACTCAATCAAGGGAGTGGGGCCACAGACCGCAATTATGATGATTATTCTTACAAACGGATTTTCTTCTTTTGACAACTGGAGAAAGTTTGCCAGCTATGCAGGAATAGCCCCATTTCCAAACCAATCGGGCACATTCAACGGACGAACCAAAACAAACAAGCTTGCGAACAAAAGAATTAAATCGTTACTGACGATGTGCGCCAGTACGGCAATCCAATTCAACCCAGAAATGAGAAAATACTATGAAAACAGAGTTCAAATGGGCAAAAACAAAATGAGTACCTTGAACATTATCAGAAATAAACTGCTAGCAAGAATATTTGCTGTGATAACAAGAAATACTCCTTATGTTGAAATTCATAAGTATGCCGCATGAAAAAAAAATAAAAATTGTACTATTCCACTTGCTTTAACCTTAGAATACAGGCAGGC
>CAMDLI010000097.1 GCA_945901615.1 Spirosoma fluviale | reverse complement strand
TTGCAGTTGACCCCTATTACGATCTCACAATTGGCTTGCAAGGGTTCCACCGGTAAATTATTCAGGACTCCTCCATCTACCAGGTACCGAGATTCGTAAAAAATAGGTTCAAACATTCCTGGTATACAGGAAGAAGCCAATATTGGTTCGACCAGCTTGCCAGAATTGAAAGAAACCACCTCCCCTTTTCCGATATCTGTAGCCGCCACATGCAACGGTATTTTCAGTGCAGCAAAATCATTGTGCGGAAGGTAGGTTTTTAGTAGCTGGGCCAAGCTATCCATGGTAAACAAACCCTTCCAAGAGATGGCTGGTCGGATCAACTTGAAATAGTTGGTTTCAATGATAATCTTCAACACCTCATCCGGACTATATCCTTGGCAATACATGGCGCCTACAATGGCACCAGCTGAACTGCCACTGACTTGATCTGGAAAAATACCTACTTCATTCAGTGCCTTTAGCACTCCCAAATGCGAGATGCCTCTGACTCCTCCGCCAGAAAAGGCAATTCCAATGCTTGGCTTAGAGTTCATCGAGTCGGAAAGTTTGATCCACACGTACGCCCTTTTCGGTCATTTTTACAGTACAACATTCATGCACCGAATCGTGCTCTAGAAAAAGCACATATTGGTCACGAGCTGCGATTTCCAGGAATTCCTGTTTCTCCTGCAGCGTTAACAAGGGTCGGGTATCATAGCCCATCACATAGGGCAAAGGAATATGTCCCACTGAAGGCAGTAAATCGGCCATAAACACCAGCGTATGCCCTTTGTACTTCATTTTGGGGAGCATTTGCTTATCCGTATGTCCATCCATTGTAAGGAAGTCAACCCCTGGAAATAAAGATTTAGTTCCTAGGTCTAGATAAGTGAGCACTCCATGCTCCTGAAGCGGAAGGATATTTTCTTCTAAAAAGGATGCCTTTTCTCTTGGATTTGGAACCGTTGCCCAGTTCCAATGGTCTTCATTAGTCCAATAGGTCGCTCGAGGAAAAGTAAGTTCGTATTGACCATGAGAACCATACTTTACACTTCCTCCACAATGGTCAAAATGCAAGTGGGTCAAAAAAACATCTGTAATGTCGGTAGGATGTACGCCCAGTTGCTGTAAACTCTTGGTTAAGCTAGCATCTCCATGCAGGTAGTAATGAGAAAAAAAGCGGGCATCTTGCTTGTCCCCTATCCCAGTATCAATTAAGACCAATCGATTACCATCCGAAACGAGTAGGCAGCGCATGGCCCATGGACATAGGTTGTTTTCATCCGAGGGATTGGTTTGTGACCAAATGGATTTGGGAACTACACCAAACATGGCCCCGCCATCCAATTTAAAAAAGCCCGTATCTACCGTGAAAAGCTCCATGTATGGTGATTAAAGCACAATTTAAAATCCTGTCAATTAGTTTGAAGAATTGGGATGCCTAAATTGGAAATAGAAAATCGTGAAGATTTATTCCACAACTACGCCCATCGCACAGAACTTGTCTATTCGCTGAGAGATGCGTTCTTCTGCCTCAAGTTTATCCAATTCAGCCAAAGCCTTAGCAATTACCTCCTTGAGGGTCTTGGCCATTCCTTTGAGGTCTTTATGTGCCCCTCCGAGTGGCTCTGGAATGATATCGTCTACCAGTCCATTGGATTTCATATCCGTAGCGGTCAACTTGAGTGCTTCAGCTGCTTGCTCTTTGTAATCCCAAGATCTCCACAAAATGGAAGAGCAGGATTCAGGAGAAATCACAGAATACCAGGTATTTTCCAACATGTAGACCTTATCTCCAATGGCAATGCCTAAAGCACCTCCGGAGGCTCCTTCCCCGATGATGATGCAGATCACCGGCACTTTGAGCATAAACATTTCTTTGATATTACGGGCAATGGCTTCCCCTTGGCCTCTTTCTTCTGCTTCCAAACCAGGAAATGCACCTGGAGTATCGATAAGCGTTACGATAGGCTTGTTGAATTTTTCGGCCATCTTCATCAGGCGAAGTGCCTTCCGATATCCTTCAGGATTGGCCATCCCAAAATTACGCTCTTGACGCTGCTTGGTATTTCTACCTTTTTGCTGTCCAATAAAAAGGACCGTTCTTCCGTCAATATCTCCTAAGCCACCAATCATGGCCTTGTCGTCTTTCACGCTACGATCCCCATGCAGTTCAATAAAGTCGTTGGTGATCTCGTAGATGTAATCTAAAGCATAAGGCCTGTCTGCATGTCTGGAGAGCTGTACCCGCTGCCAGCGCGTAAGATTCGCGAAGGTTTCCTTTTTCAAAGCCAAAATTTTACCCTCTAAAGATTGAATGTCCTTGCTTAGGTCGATGTTTCTTCCCTTTGCCAACTCCTTCATCTCCTGCAGTTTTTGCTCTAAATCAGCAATGGGTTTTTCAAATTCTAAGACCATTTCCGTAAATTTTTGAAGAGCAAAGATAAGGATTAGTCTTAATCTCTGATGGAAATTTTGACTGAAATGGCAGGAGAACTGCGGACTAAAAATCCAGTTTTCAAGAACTGTCAATTAATTAAAGACAAGGAAAAGCACAGTGTTTGCCTTAACACAAGTTCAAACTGTCTCAAAACAAAAAAGTCCCTAATTTCTTAGGGACTTTAAGCGGAATGGACGGGACTCGAACCCGCGACCTCCTGCGTGACAGGCAGGCATTCTAACCAGCTGAACTACCACTCCAAGGTTAGAAAAGACAAGTAATCAATGATTAAATATCTGAATAAATACTGTTAACGAACTCAATATAAGTTAGTTATAATCGATGCGGAATGGACGGGACTCGAACCCGCGACCTCCTGCGTGACAGGCAGGCATTCTAACCAGCTGAACTACCACTCCGTTTCCCTTCACTTTTGAAGTGGTGCAAAGGTAGAAAAAGGGAACTTATCCGCAATAAATCAACTTTATTTTTTTATAAGAAGGGAGTATCTCCTTCGCTATCAAATAAATAAATATGGTTTTAGCAGCGTCAAACGGCACGCTTGTCTACCAGGACCTGCACATTGGGGTGCAACCAAAGGAAAGATGCAGGAAATTGACCCGATACCTTGGGTTCCTGCAAGCGCTCAAACGCTTCTTTTTTGCCAGATCCCGCAATAAACAATAGAATGAGTTTTGATTGCATGATTCCCCGAAGCCCAATGGTCATTCCAAAACTCGGCGGTTGCTTCAGGGTCTTCAACATCCCGTTGGCTAAAGTAGATGGGGCTAATTCACATACATGATACGGAAGTTGATGGACTTCTAATGGTTCATTGAGTGCAATATGACCATTGACTCCAATTCCCAAAATACAGATATCCAAAGGCCCCTCTTGCTCCATAACCTGCTCCATGTGGAAGCAAGCCCCTTCAGGATCTGAAGTATCTGGGTCAATGGTCCAGTAGCGATCCGCAGTAATTCCCATGGGCTGCACAAATTTTTGTTGCACATCCAATTCAGAGGTAAATGGGGAACCTGGTTCCAAGCCTCCCCACTCGTCCAGCTTGATCACACGGAGTTGATCCCCAAATTCAGGATGGACTTCCTTGTAGGCCGCTAGTTTGGAATAGGCGCCAGCTGGTGATCCACCACTGGCTACACAAAATAAAAGATCAGGCTTTTTTTCGATCTCTTTTTTGATCAATTCAAATCCTTCGGAACTCATTGACTCAAAGTCAGAAAAAAAATGAAAGTTCATGCCTGCTGTATTTGGTTGGGTTAGGCTAAAATTAGTGGATTAAATGTATTACTTCCTTCGGTTCAAACACAAAAATTAGGTTTAGAAAACTTCCTCCCATCAATTAATTTTCTCCAAATCCAAAACCCTTCTTATCTTACTTTTCAATTTGACTAGTATCTAAATTCTACTTATGAAAAGTCCTCACCTACTCATCTTACTAGTGCTGCTCGGAATTGGGCATCCACTACTTGCTCAGAAAAAAGCTCCTGTTAAAGTAAACCCACTCAAAACAGCGGTACAGCAGACCATTGATGCACAATTTGCAGACATGACCGAACTGAGTGACAAGATTTGGTCTTTTGAAGAAATCGCATTCCAAGAGACACAATCCTCCGCTGCACTTTCTGCTTATGCCGAAAAGCTGGGATTTAAAGTTACCCGAGGTGTAGGAGAAATCCCCACTGCCTTTGTCGCTGAATATGGCTCAGGAGCCCCAATAATAGGTATTATGGGTGAATTCGATGGCCTTCCTGGCTTATCTCAAAACAAAGTTCCCTTCAAAAGTCCCTTGCATGCTGGAGCACCTGGCCATGGATGTGGTCACAATCTTTTTGGCGTAGCCTCTTTGGGTGCTGCTTCCGCCATCAAAGATTTGATTGCATCGGGTCAACTAAAGGGAACCATTCGTTTTTACGGTACTCCTGCAGAAGAAAAATACTTCGGCAAGCTTTGGATGATTCGTGCAGGCTTGATGAATGATGTAGACATCATGATGGACTGGCACCCTGCAGACGAAACCAAAACTGAAGTTCAAAAAGGACTGGCCTTAGTAGACTTCTTGGTTGAATTTAACGGACAAACTGCCCATGCCTCCGGTGATCCTTGGAATGGTAGATCTGCCTCCGATGCACTTGAATTATACACCAATGGCATCAATTACTATAGAGAGCATATCAAGCCTACCGTACGAATTCACTACCACATCCAAGATGCTGGTAAGGTAGTCAATGTGGTGCCTGATTACAGCCGTCTATGGGTTCGTGTAAGAGACACGAGCAGAGATGGTCTTCTTCCCGTTTGGAAGCAAGTTGAAAAGATGGCTTCTGGCGCGGCAATCATGGCCAATGTAGATCATAAAATAACCTTGGTTTCAGGGGTACATGAAATTTTGGTAAACCGTACCGGTTCGGCCATCATGCAAAAAAATATTGAAGCATTGGGAGCGATTTCGTACACCGAAGAGGAACAAGCTTTTGCCAAAAAAATCCAAGAGGCCAATGGCAAACCGCAAGTAGGTGTGATTTCTGAAATAAAGCCAATGGAAGAAACGCAAGAACACAGCATGGGTGGAAGTACCGATGTGGGTGATGTAAGCTGGGTAGTGCCTACCATCCGTATGGGTGCTACAGTTGCTCCAACTGGAACTCCATGGCACTCCTGGGCTGTGGTAGCTTCTGTAGGCATGTCTATCGGTCACAAAGGCATGGGCTATGCCTCTAAAGCCCTAGCAATGACCATGGTGGACCTCTATCAAAATGAAGTGTTGCGAAACGAAATCAAAACTGAATTCAAGCAAAAGAAAGGAGAATATGTCTACAAGGGTATCGTACCCGATGGACCTCCCCCATTGAAATCAGGATATTAAAAAAATTGGCCCTCTGTCACTCCAAGATCAGAGGGCTTTTTTTGTCCTAACTCATTGATTTTCTTTTTTTTTAAACTTATTTCTAGGTTTCTAGTTTGGTATCTGTAAACACTAAAAAACTATTCCAATGAAAAATTTCAAACTAGTAACTTTTGCCCTTTTGGGTTTTGCAGCTACCAGCTTAGTAAGCTGCAATGCTCCTAAGGAAGAAGCAACAGACGAAACGGCTGTTGACTCTACCACACTTGTAGTTGAAGAAGTAGCGCCAAACACTGTGGTAGATATCGCAGTAGGATCTGCTGATCACACTACCCTAGTAGCTGCTGTAACAGCTGCAGGCTTAGTAGAGACCCTTAGCGGAACAGGTCCTTTCACTATTTTTGCTCCAACAAATGCTGCTTTTGATGCATTGCCAAAGGGCACAGTCGAAGGTCTTTTGAAGCCTGAAAGCAAAGATAAATTGACTGCTATCCTTACTTACCACGTTGTAGCTGGAAATGTATTGTCTTCTCAATTGACTGACGGTCAGAAAGTAAAGACTTTGAATGGTCAAGAATTGACTGTAGCGATCAAAGGCGGTGTAGTAACCATCAATGGCGCAAAAGTAATTGCTGCTGATCTTGCAGGTAGCAATGGCGTCATCCACGTAGTGGATGGTGTAATCTTGCCTAAGTAAGTTTCGGTATTTACCCCCATTAAAAAGTCGGCTTTTCTAGCCGACTTTTTTTTGTGCTTTCGCCAAGCCTATTTGAATTTTAAGTAGTTTTCAAGTCCAGCAAGTATCAAAACTCATTCCATGATTCCAGTCCTGATTTACAGCTGAACCCTACTCTCCTATGAAAAAAATCACTTTTATCGTATTCCTAGCCTTGGTTTTTCAAGTAGCTGCACAGGCACAATCTAGTTCCTCCAAGCAGGAGACTCTGGAAATCCATCAACTTATCCAAGAATCTTTTGATTCCTTGTTTTCTGGCTATCACGCAGACCTGGTAGAGCGGTACTATAGCCCTGATTTTTTATTGCTTGAGCAAGGGGAAGTTTGGGATATGGATTTTATCAAATCCTACCTTAGCGAACGGAGCCTAAAGAACAATCCCGTGATCCGTACCAACCGATTTGAATTCATCAAAACCGAAATATTCGGAAATCGAGCCTGGGTAGCGTATCACAATTATGCAACCTTCACCAAAGAGGGAGAAGCTCCGAGAGAAGTATATTGGCTCGAAAGTGCGTCTGCCCTAAAAACAGACCAAGGTTGGAGATTGGAACTATTGCATTCCACCAGAGCTGAACTCCCAAAAAAATAGCTGCACTCTTTCAAAAGCCTACTGCAACAGGTAGGTTATTTTGCAAAAAGTTTCTCTAAAATCTTATAAGTAATTAGATAAGTAGGACGAACACCATCCATTCCCAATGCCCCTGAAGCAAGCGTACTCCCAGTTTCTAATGGATTATCTGATGCGTAATAGGCATATAGCACCTTAATATTCGATCGAATGTTAGATCTGATTTTGGAGGCAGACTGGATGGCTTTCTGGTAATGCGCACCTTCCATCTCCAAACCTACAGCCTTCCAAGAGGATTCCATAAAGTAAGTTAGGATATCCCGATTTTGAAGAGAAGTTCCCAATACCGTGATCATGGAGCCTTCGTATACGCCCAAACCATAGCCCTTAAAATCGGATTTTTTAAATTCATTCCGGAAAGGATAATTGTCGGCAGTACCTTCAAACACATGCGCCGTAGGCACCATCAAATCTCCTTTGCCTCCATGCAAAATCCCTGCTTTACCCATAATTGAGGTTGACACCACATTCAAAGGGTATTTGGTTCCATCCTTGGTGTATGGCTTCAGCAATTCATCGAAGCATTCGTAGGCCTGCTCTCCAAAGGCATAATCCATCACCACAAATACAGGACGCTTTTCCTTTTCTTTGTGTAAAACTACTCCAGGAATAAGCGTGTCGATTTCCATTTGCGCGGTATCAATGAGTTGCGCACCAATGTTGGTTCCAGACTCATCGGGAAGGTCTATGAATCCCTGCTTTTCCGCAAAAGCTAAAATCTTCTTACCCTGGTTGTTTTTTGCCTTGATGGAAATCTCCGTAGCCACTTGTTCGATTTCTTCAAAACTTCCCGCACCCAGAGCTTGATGCGCATAAATCGTATTCACCACACTGTGCATATTGGCAGAGATGATGTGAATGGGACGGTGAATCAAGTTTCTCTCTAGGAGAGCCTCCTTGATTCGATTGGCCCAAAGCTCCCCATATACATGGTGACCTACACGCTCACGAAGGGTGGCAGAAAAGCTAATTTCACGATCCAAGCCCTGAATCGATTCCTCCATGGATATTTTACCCAGGTGGTAAACAATCGAAAACAGGCTATTGGAATTGCTGCTCTCGGCAAACTTATGTACTGCATGCACCGTCTCTTCGTAGGTTCTACCGATAATGTGGCTTAGGTAGGCCGCAGCACTTTCAATTTCCAACTCCTCTCCCA
>CAMDLI010000096.1 GCA_945901615.1 Spirosoma fluviale | reverse complement strand
CGGCGTGCTGATCTGCTGGGACCAATGGTACCCAGAAGCGGCACGCATCACTACCCTCATGGGTGCGGACTTCCTAGTGTACCCTACCGCCATTGGCTGGGCCAAATCACAAGATGTTGCAACGAACGAGGAGCAATACGGCGCTTGGCAGACTATCCAGCGCTCCCATGCTGTGGCCAACGGCATTCCTGTGGTATCGGTCAACCGAACCGGAGAGGAAGGACAAATGCAATTTTGGGGTGGTTCTTTCGTGGCCAATCCTTTTGGTCGCGTAACCTATCAAGCCCCACATTTGACGGAAGAGGTCCATGTGGAAACCTTGGATTTGAGCGGTTCCGACCGCTACCGAACCCATTGGCCATTTTTGCGGGATCGTCGAATCGATTCCTACGGCCCGATCACGAAGCGTTTTCTTGACGAAGAATAAGCCATGCAGGATCGTATTGATTTATCTAAAGGAGGACTCATGACTCCGGCGGAACTCGGGTATTATTTTCCTGCGGAGTTTGCCCCACAAAAAGCAATGTGGCTCAGTTGGCCACATAAGGAGGAAAGCTGGCCTGGAAAAATCCAAACCATTTATGCTCCCTATGCACAATTCGTCAAAGAAGTAGCCTTGGGACAAGAAGTGTACATCAATGTAGCCGATGTGGCCATGCAGGCAATTGCGACGCAACAGTTGGAGCTAGCAGGAGTGCGCATGGATCGGATTTACTTTCATTTTTCCCCGACCAACGATGCCTGGTGCCGTGACCATGGTCCTGCTTTCTTGATTAATCCTGCCGCTGCTATCCCAAAGGTACTCGTGAAGTGGAACTACAATGCTTGGGGAGAAAAATACCCACCGCATGACCTCGACAACCAGATTCCGATTCATATCGCCCAAGCCTTGGGTATTCCCTACTTTACTCCCGGCATCGTGATGGAAGGAGGTTCTGTGGAGTTCAATGGAAAAGGAACCTTGCTTACCTCCAAGGCCTGCTTGTTGAACCCCAACCGCAACCCGCAGCTCAATCAAGCACAGATTGAAAAGTACCTTTGCGACTACTATGGCGTGCGCCATATCCTCTGGGTAGGAGATGGCATCCTGGGAGACGATACGGATGGGCATATTGACGACATCACCCGATTTGTCAACGCCGATACGGTAGTGACCGTAGTGGAAGAAAACAAAGCAGATGGGAATTACGCCATTCTTCAGGAAAATCTTCACCTGCTCCAGCAAATGCGCCTCGAGAATGGCAAGCCACTGAATGTAGTGGAGCTTCCCATGCCAAGTCCTGTGATTTGGGAAGGACAGCGACTGCCGGCTTCCTATGCCAACTTCTACATTGCCAACGAAGTGGTGGTGGTTCCAACGTTTCGAGATAAAAACGACCAAAAGGCATTGGATATCCTGTCTACCTGTTTCCCTACCCGTCGGGTAGTGGGCATAGACAGTACCGACATCATTTGGGGATTGGGATCTTTCCATTGTTTGAGTCAGCAAGAACCAGCGGTATAACCTACGCTACGGTATATTGAGATAAATAAATAAAATACTTAAAACCATCTCGGTTTAAATCCGTTTTTCTATTGATTTGTTTGGAATTAGCGAAAGTCTAGTGTTCTTTTTATTCCCCTTTTAGAGTTGAGTTAAATGGATCAAATAACGAGCCCAAGGCTTACTGATTTAAAGTTATTTATTAACCGTGCATTAGATGAAGATGCGGGTCAATTGGGTGACGTCACGAGTTTAGCGACTGTAACAGCAGATCAAAAAAGTGTGGCTCACTTTTTAGTCAAGGAAGATTGTTTACTAGCTGGAGTGGCACTTGTCGAAGCGATTGCATTGGAAGTGGATCCGAATCTTGAGCCTGTTTTTTGGGTGAGGGATGGTGACTTGGTTTCAAAAAATCAAAAAATTGGCACCCTAACAGGAAATACCCGAAGTATCCTCTTAGCAGAACGCTTGATGTTGAACTGCATGCAGCGCATGAGTGGAATTGCTACTAAGGTGAATCGCTTGAAGGAGCTTATAAAAGAATATCCTGCGGTAATTTTGGATACTCGAAAAACTACGCCAAACTTTCGATTCGCGGAAAAATGGGCTGTTCAAATTGGAGGTGGAATAAACCATAGGTTTGGTTTGTACGATATGATTTTAATCAAGGACAATCATATCAAAGCTTCAGGATCCATCACCAAGGCTTTGTCTACTACGCAGGATTATTGCAAAGAGCATAAGCTAAATTTACCGGTACTTGTGGAGGTGAAAACTAGAGAAGAGCTTTTAGAAGCACTAACTGCCGATTGGGTTACTCGAATTCTCTTGGATAATATGTCTCCGAGCACCGTATCAGAGATGGTGAAGCTTACCCAAAAAAGAAAGCCCTTGGAAGTTTCTGGGGGTATTAATGAGCGAAATATTCAAGAATATGCGGCCACAGGAGTAGATTTCATTTCTATTGGAGATCTGACTCACCATATAGAATCTGTGGATATTTCTTTAAAAATTGAGTAACGGATGCACAACATGACAATTCAAGAAGAGGTACAACAATTTGGATACGTAACAAAATCTTTACCAGCTGGTATAGATGTAAAGGGAGAGATTTTTCGATTAAAACAAGAGAAAAATGCAGTTATTCTCGCTCACTATTATGTTGCGGATGAAATTCAGGCAATTGCGGATTTTGTTGGAGATAGCTTTGCACTGGCTCAGTATTCCCAGAAAGTTAATGCAGACATGATTGTATTCTGTGGGGTACATTTCATGGCAGAAACAGCAAAAATTCTCAATCCTAAAATTAAAGTGGTATTGCCTGATTTACATGCAGGCTGTTCCTTGGCGGATGCAGCTCCTGAGGAGGAATTTCGTGTTTTTAAAGCGCAACACCCAGAAGCTGTCGTAGTAAGTTACATCAATTGTACGGCTGCAGTCAAGGCGATGAGCGATTACATTTGTACTTCATCCAACGCCGTTTCAGTCGTGAAATCAATTCCTGAGGATAAGGAAATTATTTTTGCTCCCGATGGGAATTTAGGTAGGTATGTTTCCAAAGTGACTGGTAGAAAGATGCATATTTGGGATGGAGCCTGCATAGTTCATGTGAATATATCAGAAGCCAAGCTAGTCCAATTGATGAAAAGTCAGCCTGATGCCCAATTAATAGCACATCCTGAATGCCAAAGTTCTATTTTGGATAAAGCTCAATTTATAGGGTCTACAAAAGCGTTGATTGACTACGTTCAAAATTCAACACATTCCACTTTTATTGTAGCTACCGAGGCAGGGATTCTCTACAAGATGAGAGAGGCGGCCCCTGGAAAAAAGATTTTTCCAGCCCCTGCTATGGATAATAATACCTGTGCTTGTGCGGAGTGTCCCTACATGAAAATGAATACGTTGGAGAAGGTATACAATGCCATGCATTTCGAAGCACCTCAAATTCAAATTGAGCCACATATTCAAGAAGGAGCCTTGAAGGCTTTACACAATATGTTATCCATCTAAATGGACAAAATTCAGGATCATTACGATGTGGTTATTGTAGGAACGGGTGTTGCAGGTTTAGCAACTGCAATTTACCTCGCCGAATACTGCCAGGCGACCAAGCAGGAGTTCAGCATCTTACTTTTGACCAAATCTTCTATTAACGCAACTAATACGCAGTGGGCCCAAGGCGGTATCGCCTCAGTTGCCCTTGAAAGCGATAGCTTTGAAGCACATGTGGACGATACCCTGGCTGCAGGGGCTTTCAAAAATAAGCAGGATGTTGTAGAAACGGTTGTGCAGAATGCCCCTCAAGCCTTAAAGGATCTCCTCCGTTGGGGAATTTCGTTTGATAAAAATGCTGAAGGAACCTTTGATTTAGTAAAAGAAGGTGGGCATAGCCAAAAGCGAATTTGGCATTACCAAGATTCAACGGGAGCAGCATTGCAAGCTACCTTGGTCACACGGATCCATCAATTGTCCTTTATCACTCTCCTAGAAGATACGGCCCTCATTCAAGTTCAAAAAGATTCTAATTCTGGGTTTCATCTCCAACTGGTAGCGAAGGAAAAACTAGATCAAATTAATTCACTCCACCTAGTAATTGCTACAGGTGGGCTTGGGATGTTGTATTCCAAAACAACCAATCAATCCATCGCAACAGGCGATGGCTACCTCTTGGGCAAACACCTAGGAGCACGATTACGAGATATATCCTACATCCAATTTCATCCTACTGGACTAGTTGAAGAGAATTCCTCCACAACTTTTTTAATTACAGAAGCCCTCAGAGGAGCAGGTGCCATCGTAAGGAATGCTAAAGGGAAAGATTTCCTCAAATCTTACGACAATAGAGGTTCATTGGCTCCGCGCGATATTGTTTCTCGTGGAATTTGGATGGAGATGAAAGATAG
This sequence comes from Spirosoma fluviale, assembly GCA_945901615.1. Classification (GTDB taxonomy): domain Bacteria; phylum Bacteroidota; class Bacteroidia; order Cytophagales; family Cyclobacteriaceae; genus Algoriphagus. Next base: position 3,470 of record CAMDLI010000096.1, on the reverse strand, counting down.
TGGAGAACCGCACGTGTTTCTGGATGCAACGGGCTTAGATCCCTCTTTCCTAATGTCCCATTTTCCGAATATTATAAGAGAATGTAGTGCAAGGATTGGAGTGGATATCACGAAAGATTGGATTCCCGTTGTTCCTGTGCAACACTATTCTTGTGGAGGAATTCAGGTAGGGCCCTCTGGAGAAGTAGCCGAAGTACCGGGGCTTTATGCAGTAGGCGAAGTGTCTTCGACTGGATTACATGGGGCTAATCGATTGGCTTCCAATTCTTTATTGGAGGGATTGGTATTTGCCAAACGTTGCGCAGAAGCAATTTCTTTATCCCCTTCACCTGTGCTGAAATCCTCCTCACAAGTTAAATTCCCACCAATCAAACTAAAAAAAATTGACCGTAGCCTACTGCAGGCCTACCTTACAGAGTTTGCTGGAATTGAAAAAAATACGGAGGGATTGATGAAAGGTTTAAACCAATTATTTACTCATTACCACGAAGCAGATGAATTGGATCATTGGAACGTAATGGATTGGGAAAATAACATACTTTATGAGTTGGGTGTCTGCGTGTTTGAAGATGCCTTAGCACAAACTGCCAATTCAGGGGTCTTTTTTAATCGAGATTTAGCCTCGGGCTTAATTCCCTCCAGCCCTTCTGAAAATTAAATAAAAGCTGTTTTTACGGATACATTTGCCTGCTACATTTAAAGTATCTTTCCTATTCTTGGGTTCAATAAACAAATTCCAGTTCTTTGCGCTTTAGTTTTCAAATCATTGTCATGAAAAATCTAGTCTTCGGCTTCCTTCTAATTGTAATCTCTTCCTCCTGCGGGGTACTGCAGACCCAGCGGAATAAAAACATCTCTTACTTATCTGCAACTGCCGAAATGCCAGAAAAAACCCTGAACGTTTTTGCTCCCAAAAAGGCCAAAAATGCTCCCGTTTTGATTTTTATCCATGGGGGAAGCTGGCACAGCGGCAGAAAGGAGATTTATGATTTTATGGGCAATCGCCTCGCGGCAAAAGGGGTGGTGTCGGTTATCATAGATTATCCTTTGGCGCCGACCTACCAACTTCCAGCTATGGAAAAGGCCAGTGCGCGAGCTGTCCAATGGGTGAAGGAGAACATTGCTTCCTATGGAGGGGATCCTACAAATATGTATGTATCGGGACACTCAGCGGGAGGGCATTTGGCGGCCTTGGTAGCCATCAAAGAAGAACCTTGGAAGGAGTTGGGAATGGCGAACCCTTTGAAAGGTGCTATTTTGAACGACCCTGCAGGTTTGGATTGGTACTGGTTCCTCACCGAGCTCAAGGAAAAATACAATAAGGAAGACAATTACGATGCTTTCACGGCTGACCCTGCGGTGTGGAAAACCTATTCACCGATTTATTACTTAGAGTCCAAGGAAATTCCGCTATTGCTGATGGAAGGGGAGCTCACCTATCCTGGAATCAAATTGACCATAGAGCGCTTTCGCAAGGCTGCAGAAGAAAAGGGATTGAAAGTTGACTACTCCTTCTATCCCAAAACCAAGCATATTCCCATGGTCACTCAGTTTTACTTCCCTTGGAGCAAGGGATACAAGGATGTGTTGAAGTTTATGGAAGTAGGGCAGTAGATTTTTCAAGGAGGTAGCAGACAGAGAGTTGGAGGAAATCTAAATTTATGGGTTAGTTTTGTCTAGGACTCACCCTCCTTTTTTAGCTCACTTGCCCTTTTCTATGATGCGATTGTTGCACACCCTCGGCTTTGTATTATTTTTTGTATGCAGTTCCTGTGCCCAGGAGGAGCAAGCTCCTCGTTCAGCAGCTCAATCAGCGGATTATACCCCACAAGTTTCACTTGGGTATACGATTCAACATAGCTATTACAGCCTTTCCTACTCCAGCACGCACCGGCAGGCAGAGTATGTTTACTACTACTTGAGCCCAGAGAGCATTCAAGGAGGGCAGGCACGTACAGACGATTTCCGAGTTGATCCGAAGGTGAAAGCTAACCCAGTCAAAAGCACCGATTACCAAGGTTCGGGTTACGATCGGGGGCATCTCTGTCCTGCGGCCGACATGGCTTTGAATTTGACGGCGATGTCCGAGACCTTTTTTATGTCCAACATGTCGCCCATGACCCCGTCTTTCAATCGAGGAATTTGGTCCAAGTTGGAGGATTGGGTGCGAGATGCGGCCTTACAAGAAGGAGGGCTCTTTGTAGTCACAGGGCCTGTGCTTTCCAAATCCTGCGGATCCATCAATTCGTCCATCACCATCCCCTGTTCCTACTACAAGATTGTATTCACAGGTGGCTCAAGCCCCAAGATGTTGGGATTCCTTCTTTCCAATGCAGGAGCATCGGGTTCGGTCCAGCAATTTGTAATTACCATCGATGCCCTCGAGCAGCAAACAGGTATCGATTTTTTCCCTCAGCTAGAGGATGCCCTCGAGCAAAACCTGGAAAGTAAGGTGAGTTTGAGCGGGTGGAAGTTTTAGGTTAAACTTCTGATTCGCAACCTTCTCAATAATGTGGTCGGTAGTCCCAGTCATACTATCATTAGGCTCTTTCCAAAACCTTGAGTTTATTGGTAATTGAATTGGTAATTTATTTACACAAGCCTGAATTTCAAGAAGCCCGTTTCAAACTTTTTTTATAGTCCATTAGTTTCTTGTATATGAAAACAATTATTTGGATTGCTGGAAGCGTACTCATTCTGGGTGGCGTGATTTCTTTTTTCTCATTTCGATTTAAAGGCATCGAGACTCCCAATTACAAAGTCATTAAAACCTTTGGTGATGTGGAAATCAGGGAATATCCCCAGATGATTCTCGCACAAACCAAATTGGGTGGCAAGCGCTACGAATCCAACGGGAACAACGGCTTCGGTGTAGTGGCCAACTATATTTTTGGTGGAAACCAGCAGCAGCAGAAGATTGCAATGACGGCTCCTGTGATCATGAATATGTCAGACACGGAAGCATCCATGTCTTTCGTGATGCCCAGCCAGTACCAACTAGCTGAACTTCCTACTCCCAACTCCACTGCGGTTTCGCTGGTCAGTCAAGATTCCATGAAGCTGGCAGTCTTGCGGTTTGGGGGATTTAGTTCCGACGAGAAAATCGCAAAACATGCCCAAATCTTAACCCAAGTTCTGAAAGAAAATAACATCCAAACAAAAGGATCACTTTTATACATGGGCTACAATGCCCCTTGGGATGTAATCAACCGCCGAAATGAGGTGGCATTTCAAATTGATTGATTGGTAGGCTAACTCTATTTTTTAGACTTTCTTTAACACTTAGTATCTAGTTCAATTACATATTTCTCCACCCAATTCTTATTGTCTCCCATTCTGATTGAGGGTGGATGTCCCATTTTTTTAATTTCCATGGTTTTAGTGTTTAACTTTTATAAAAGGAATAGTTAAGGGGAGAGTCACCCGATTCAGCGAACATCAAGCATTTGAGAATAGAAAATGGGCAACTA
>CAMDLI010000095.1 GCA_945901615.1 Spirosoma fluviale | reverse complement strand
GCGGCATCGGAACTCAATTCCACCCCTCTATTAATCGGTCCAGGGTGCATGACCACGATCTCCTTGTTGAGTCCATCCAGCATCTTTTTGTTGATCCCGTAGTACAAAGAGTATTCACGAAGGCTCGGAAAATACTTGATTTGCTGGCGTTCCAACTGAATTCGGAGCACGTTGGCTACATCACACCATTCCAAGATCTTCTGTAGATCCAACTCCACCTTTACCCCTAAGCTTTCGATATACTTGGGAATCAAGGTCACTGGCCCACATACCCGAACTTCTGCGCCTAGTTTTTGAAGGCAGAAAATATTCGAAAGCGCCACCCGAGAGTGGAGAATATCGCCGATGATGGCAATTTTTTTACCTGTCAGATCACCTAATTTTTCCTGCATGGAAAAGGCATCCAAAATTGCTTGGGTAGGATGCTCGTGCGTTCCATCTCCAGCATTGACCACATTGGCAGGCACATTTTTGGAGAGGAAATGAGGCGCTCCGGGGCTGGCATGGCGCATTACCACCATGTCCACCTTCATAGCCAAAATATTATTGACTGTATCTACGAGGGTTTCCCCTTTCTTAACTGAACTATTGGAAGAAGAAAAATTCACTACATCTGCACTGAGTCGCTTCTCCGCCAGTTCAAAGGAGAGCCGGGTGCGGGTAGAGTTTTCAAAGAAAATATTGGCAATGGTGATGTCGCGAAGGGAAGGAACTTTCTTAATCGGTCTGTTGATCACCTCCTTAAAATTGGTGGCGGTCTCCAGCACAAGCCGGATGTCAGCTTCGCTAAGTTCTTTGATTCCTAAAAGGTGCCTGGTGCTGAGTTGCGACATAGTTAGCTCGTTACTTTCTCTGTGATCCAAATGGCATCTGCGGGATTTCCCTGAGCCACCCACTCTACCACTACATATTGACTGTCTAAAGTATTGACTTTGACGCCATAATAATCCGGCAGGATCGGGTAATCTCGGGTGAGTCTTCGATCTACCAAAACCATTAATTCCACTTTTTGGGGTCTTCCAAAGGCAATCATCGCATCCATAGCGGCACGAACCGACCTGCCCTTGTAGAGCACATCGTCAATGAGTACCACCTTCTTGCCCTCTACCAAAAAATCGATTTTGGTTTCGTTGGCCTTCAGTGGGAAGTCTCTTCTTCGGAAGTCGTCGCGGTGGAAGGTGGCATCTAGGTATCCCGATGGAACTGTTATCCCAGAGATTTCTTTAAGTAGTGCCACAATTTTGTCCAGAAGCACGGTGCCTCTCGGCTGTAATCCCAAAAAAACCGTGTTTTCGAAATCATCGTGATTTTCGATAAGTTGGTAGCAGAACCGCTTCAGTGTGATGTCAATCTGCTGCTGATCGAGGACTAGCCGTTTTTGCATGGATTAAATTTGCGGTAAATATAGAAAATAAACTAGTTTAAGTCCTCATTTGGCACATACAAATCCCCGTTCAACAGGAGTTTTTGGATAAAAAACACTTCCCGAACGTCTTCTTTTTGCTGTTCATTTGTAAAGCGGATTTTTTGCAGACCTGACAACACGTAGTAGGGGCCATACCAATGCAGCAGTCTGAGCGATCCCAAATCCGTGAATTGTATTTTTCCAAGCTTTTCGTTGAGCTCCAAAGGTATCGTTTGATTTTCAAGTAGCCTCTCCCCTTTTTTGAAGTAGTTGAGTTTGATCTGATCATTCACCAAGTAGAGGTGAAATACCTCCTCCCCTTGCGCCGAAACCTCCGCAAAGGGTTCCGGATAGGTCGTATTGATATCCTCATACCGGGCGGAGTTATCCCAAAGAACCTGCCCTGTTTTGGCTACTTGGATGAAATGTGCCGACCGATAGGTGTATTCCGTTACTAGTGTGTAGGTAGGCCCACTTAAAGAATTGTAAGGATCCATGTAAAAGGGGATGTAACCCATGCGGCTCGCTCGATCGTAGCGGTAGCGCTGGGAGGCTAAAGATGGGGCTACAGTCCCAGCACCACGGGAACTAGAAACTGAAAATTGATCGAAATAGATCAAATAACTATCCTCGAATTCCTTGACATCTCGGATCGCAAAGCTATTTCGTATGGAAGGAATTTTCTCCTTTTCCAATTGTTCCGCTACGATTCCCTGTTGTTTTAGCCGTAGTTTTTCGGGCAGGTAGTTGTAAAAATTAGGAAAATCTGCCAGGGTATACAGCCCTATATTTTGCTCGCCAAACTCATTGATTTGTGCTAAATACATGCCCTTGTACAAGTTTCTCACCTCTTTGCCGTAGGCTCCAATCAGCATTTGACCATATCCTGAACCTGAGAGAAGTAAGCCGTCTAGCGGCTCATCATCCAGATCACCCAAAGGATCCAATTTAAGTTCACGCAAAAGTGTGCCTTGCAAGTCAAAAGTCAGCACGAGCGTCTCTTGCGATTTGAAAGGCCCTCTCCGTCGGAGAACTACCTCCAAAGCGGCTAGCTCTGGAAGCTTTAGGATCTGGACCACATGGGATTCATTGCCATAAATCCCCTGCACGGTTTGGACAGTTTTATCTTCCAAGGAAAAAATCTGAACCACCGGACGAGCGTCTGCATCGCCCATAAAAATCGCCTTGTTATCCAACACCAAAAATTCAACTAGGTCCATAGGGAGCAGATTGTCAGCTGGATACTCTAGCCCTACATGGGTGTTTAGATCTAGGTGCAGCACATATTTGTCTGCCGCAGCTTCATCCCCCCTGGCAAACAAAACATACAATTGATCTTCATCTATGTCGTAGCCAATCATGTCAAAACCTGCTTTCACCTTGACCTCCTTGATGCTATCGGATTCCATACGGTCGGAAGTGAGGTAATATTCAAATACAAGGTCTGCCGTAAGCTTTCTCGACTGGAAAGTGCGAAAAGCCACCAGACCTGAAGGGATTCGCATCAACTCATAGATCGGCTCATACGATTCCGCAGGAGTTTCTATCCGCTCCTTGAACTGCAATTGGGCAGCAACCGGTAAGGCAAGAAGTACAAAAAATAAGGCAAGAATATACCTGTTCATAAACTTAGGGTCTGGATCAACTGATACGCTTCTTTGCTGAGGGAATGTACGGAAAGGCGCGACTGCTTGAGTAGGGAAATTTCAGCTAAGCTGGGTTCGGCCTGCAGCCGACTCAGGGTAACTGGATTGGATAAGGGCTGAATAGCTAGGAGCTTTACGGCAACCCAAGCTTCATCTTGGGGATCTGGAAATGCGGACTGGGACACCTGGGCAAGGCCTACCAACGCTTTTTCGGTTCCGGAATGGTAAATAAGCACCTGGTCACCAAGCCCCATCAACTTCAGAAAATTTCTTGCTTGATAATTCCGCACCCCATCCCAGGTATCCTCTCCTTTGCGTTCCAAATCCTTCCAAGAATAGGTGCTGGGTTCTGTTTTTACAATCCAATAGTGCATGCTTCTTCTTTTTCTCGTTCAACCTTTTTACAACTTCTTCAAAGTTGGTACGTCTTAACAGGGAAGTTAGTTTTCAAGCGTTTAAATTGAAACTATATTTGTCAACATTTGTGTTGAAAACCCACTAAAAATAAAAATTTTGGATCACAAGGCTATTCTAAACCGACTCAAGCTGTGCATACAGCTCCTGGAACTTCACGAGGAAAACCCCTTTAAAATCAGGAGTTACCAAGGTGGATTGAATGCCTTGGAGCGTTTGGACCAAGACCTGATGGCACTAAGCTCGCAGGATTTAGCGGCAATCCCCGGTATTGGAAAAAGCATTCTTGAAGCGATTCAATCACTCAAAGAAACCGGTTCATTCCCCGCCTTGGACGCGCTTCTGGAGCAGACTCCCACTGGCGTATTGGAGATCCTACAAGTAAAAGGCTTGGGGCCCAAAAAAGTTCAGATCTTGTGGAAGGAGCTCGGGCTTACCTCCACGCACGAATTAATGGAAGCCTGCCAAAGTGGAAAGGTAGCCCAAACCAAGGGCTTTGGCGAAAAAACACAAGAAACCATCATCCAAAGCCTACTTTTCAAGGCTTCCACTTCCGGAAAGTGGCTCTATGCCGATATCGAAGAGACCATTCTTGGGATAGCTGAGCAACTGAAGCAAGTTCTTCCTAAAGCACAAGTACGTGTTGTGGGCGACTTTGCACGAAGAATGGAAATTCTGACTGAAGGGGAATTTTTGATTGCCACGGAAGACCTAGTAGCCCCAAAAATCAGCTTGAGTCAAGTTGAGGGAATCGTTTGGGACAAGCCAAACTCTGGCCCCATGACCTGGAGGGGTAAATTGGAAGAGCCAGAACTACAGCTTGTCATTCACTTTTGTAGCCTAGAGGAACTTGCTTCTAAGGAAATGCTTTTTGTGGCCTCCAAAGCCCACCTCGGTACTTGGGTCAACGAGCAGGAGACTGTAGGGGAACTGATTCGGAAATCAAAATTTGAATGCGAAGCGGAATTTTTTCAACTAAACAGCATGCAGTTTATCCCTCGAGAAATGCGTGAAGGCATGGGGGAAGTGGAGATGGCAAAGGCAGGAACACTGCCAACGCTACTCGAAAACAGCGACCTCAAAGGCATCCTACACAACCATTCCACCTACAGTGATGGACAACACATGCTCCGGCAGATGGCCGAGTACTGCAAGGAGTTGGGTTACGACTACCTGGGCATCTCCGATCACAGCCGTACGGCGAGCTATGCGGGTGGGCTAGAGATTGAAAAAGTAGCCAAGCAGCATGCCGAAATCGATGCGCTCAATCAAGAATTGGCACCTTTCCGCATCTTCAAAGGCATCGAATCGGATATCCTTCCCGATGGGAGTTTGGACTACCCCACTGAAGTCTTGCAAAGCTTTGATTTCATTGTTTCTTCCGTACACTCGGTACTCAATATGGACCTCAAGCGTGCTACAGATCGCTTGCTTACCGCCATTCACAACCCCTACACCACGATCTTGGGTCATCCCACGGGGAGGTTATTGCTGCGAAGAGAAGGCTACCCCATTGACCACAAGGCCATCATCGATGCCTGTGCAGAAAAGCAGGTGGTGATCGAAATCAACGCCAATCCTTGGAGATTGGACCTGGACTGGAGATGGGTTCACTACGCGGTTGAACAAGGAGTGATGCTCTCCATCAATCCAGATGCGCATAAAATGGAGGGCTTTGCCGACATGCAATATGGAGTATGGACCGGCCGAAAAGGAGGTCTTACCAAGGAACTCACCCTCAATGCACTTTCTGGAATGGAGCTGACCAGCTATTTTGAAGCTCGCAAAGCAAAAATCTAAGAAATCCCCGAATGAACCCGAATTGATCTCGTTTGGGGATCTTTCTTTACCTTTGCCCAATATACTTACGCTATGAAATGGTCCTCCCTACCCGAACCCGTATTGCTCCAGCGCTCCTTCCTTTTTGGAATTACAGGGATTTTGCTGGGTACCCTTTCCCTGCTCAACACCAAGCTCCAACTTCTTGACGCCCCCATGGGTCCGCTGAATGGCGTGAGTTTGCTGCTCCAGTTTTTTGGTTTGGGCTTGACCGTAATTGTCTTGCGCCGACCGAAAGTTGCCGTAGAGTTTAAGGAAAAGTCGCAGTTGATGATTCTTATCCTCGCAGTAGCGCTCCTGTTTTTTATTTTTTCGCTCTAATTCATTCAACCACAGCCCCTCTTCTTTCGTATCTTTTTTTGAGGGAAAAGAAAATTGGAAAATTTTTCTCCCTCCCTGCAACCTTTCCTTTGCTTAGTGCATCTACCTTTTTGAAAGTTAAACCAAATGCAATTACCTCCCCATTTCTCCGCTGAGGAAGAACTGATCGCGGGATGTCTATCTGGAAACAGGCAGGCCCAGCGACAGCTCTACGAGACCTACTCCCGGAGATTTTTGGCGATATGCCTGCGGTACCTCAAGGATCAGGAACAAGCAGAGGATGTGATGATCCAAAGCTTTATGAAAATCTTTGAAAAGCTTTCCCAGTTTGAAGGAAAAGGGAGTTTTGAGGGATGGATGAAGCGGATTGTGGTCACCCAAGCACTGATGGCCATTCGAAGCAACCGCTCCCTTATCTTGGCAGTTTCCCTAGAGGACGCAGAAAAAGTACAAGAGTCTGCTGCCGAAGCCTTGAACCTGCTGGAAGTAGCAGAATTGATGGAATTAGTGCAAAATTTGCCCTTGGGCTACCGAACAGTCTTCAACCTATTTGCGATTGAAGGGTATTCGCACCAAGAAATCGGAGAGCTCCTTGGAATCACGGAAAGCACCTCCAAATCCCAACTCAACCGCGCTCGAAGCGTGCTAAAAGAAAAAATTACGAGTCTTCAACTCCAACCCAAAATTACGCATGGCTAAATCAGACGAAGTATTGGATCGGGTTTTTAGAGAAAAACTCGAGAACCAGGAATCCGCTCCAAGCCCAGCAGCCTGGGATAAGCTGGAAGCCCAATTGGATGCGGCGAAGCAACCGAAGAAAAGTTCCTGGTGGGCGATAGCAGCTGCAATGCCTTTGTTGCTAGGCCTTGGGTACCTAATCTGGTCCCAAGCACCGCAAGCAGACGAAGAAAGTTCCCTTGCAGCTATTGAAGAGGTGTCGACTAGTACTCCTGTATCGGTATCACCTATTGAAGCCGAAACTTTGGTATCCGAAGAAGTCCAAAAACCGGTATCCCTAGCTGAAGCAAGCACTTCTCGTGCCAGTAAGCTAGTACTAAAATCAAACTTTCCTCAGGAAAATTCAAAAGAGGTCAATTTGGGAAATGTCGTGGCTGAGGCTATTTCTTTCCCTAGTTCCCAAGCAACAGTAGCGGTAGAAGTAAATTCCACTACCGAGTCCAAGACCTTGGTAATTCCTGAGCCTACCCAAACCACTCCTTCACCAAGCACCTCACAACCCAGCTTGACAGATGGGGAAGACCTAGACGGGTACCGAATTCGGATTTTCTCCGATGGATTGAAAAAAGAAGAAGCCCCTAACAAAAACTTGATCACTGAACTCGGAAAAACAGTTGGTCAGGTGGAAGGGCTCCTCGACAAACTAGACGAGGGACTAGTTGAAATTCAAGATAAAAAAGAGCGCCTCTTTTCTTCCCTAACAAGCCGTAAAGCTCCTTCAATCGAAAAACAATAAAACTAAACCAAGTATACGTAAACAGCAGAACCCATGAAAAAATTAGTGCTCCTACTCGCTTTTCTAGGATGTGCATTCCTGGCTGAGGCCAAGATTAATCCTGAAACAACCCTGAAAACGATGACCCCAACGCTCAAAGACTCCGTAGTCATTGAATTTGGCAAGGCAGGAAGAATCGTAATTATGGTAGAATCCCTAGCCGATTTCGAGAAACTGAAGGGAATGAATATCAACCAAATCATCGCTGAGCTCGGCGTACAAGAAAACAAAGCTACCGGCGAGGTGACCCTGGTAGAAATCCACAAAAAGGATGGCTCGGTAAAAGAGGTAGTTCGTGTCAATGAAAATGGTATGGAAACGGAAGTGCGCGTTGGGAGAATGCGTGTCTACGTAGATGAATCCGGTGAAAACACCAAAGTCAAGTTTGAAACTGATGCTAAAAAGGAGGATAATCCCTCTTTCAAAACCGATTTTGGTGTCGATTTAGGGATTAACACTTTCCTTCAGAAGGGCAGCTTCCCAACCTCCGATCAACCCTATGCCACTAAAGGTTGGGGCAGCTGGAATGTGGGATTGAATTGGTTGGGTTCACAGCGCCTAAGTGATAGCTGGAGATGGAATTTTGGTATGGGCTTTCAATGGTACAATTTCAAGTTTGAAAATCGAGATTTCCAAGCTGTACGTGGCCAAGATCAAATTGGCTTTGTAGAACGAACCGATGTGACGGGTGTCAAGAGCAAGATATCCGCTTCCTACCTGACTGCCATGACCTTACTCGAAGTGAATCTAGGGAAGGATAAGGACAAGGGCCTTACACTAGCCGCTGGCCCATACATCGGCTATCGTCTGGGAGGTAGATCCAAATTTGTCTACGAAGAATCTGGTCGCGCA
>CAMDLI010000094.1 GCA_945901615.1 Spirosoma fluviale | reverse complement strand
ATCCAAAATATGGTCGTGAAACTCAAAAAAAGTTTGAATGTCTAACCAGCGTGTACCTGGTACTTAGTACCTGGTACATGGTACAACAACAATACAATGTACGACGTAATCGTAATCGGATCGGGCCCTGGGGGCTATGTAGCAGCCATTCGAGCTGCGCAGCTAGGGATGAAAACAGCCTTGGTTGAAAAATATTCCACCCTTGGTGGAACCTGCTTAAACGTAGGTTGTATTCCATCAAAGGCCTTGCTGGACTCCTCGGAGCATTACCACAATGCAGCGCATACTTTTGCTACGCATGGCATCGACTTGAAGGGTCTCAAGGTAAACCTCCCACAAATGATCGCTCGAAAAGATGAGGTGGTCACCCAAAATGTGGATGGGATTCAGTTTTTGATGAAGAAAAATAAGGTGGATGTCCACTATGGACTTGGATCTTTTGTGGATGCACACACCGTAAAAGTGACCAAGGCTGATGGCTCGGCAACTGATATTCAAGGAAATAATATCATCATTGCCACGGGCTCCAAGCCTGCAATTCTTCCATTTATTTCGATCGATAAGAAGCGCATCATCACTTCTACAGAGGCGCTCAAAATGAAGGAAATTCCGAAGCACCTCATCGTCATCGGTGGTGGAGTGATCGGCATGGAACTGGGTTCTGTCTATGGGCGATTAGGCGCCAAAGTTTCGGTGGTTGAGTACATGGATTCCATCATTCCTACCATGGACAAAAGTTTGGGTAAGGAACTACAAAAATCCTTGAAAAAGATCGGCTTTGAGTTTTACCTCAAGCACAAGGTGACTGAAGTAGAAAATCTCGGAAAAGAAGTGGTCGTCAAAGCGGAAAACGCGAAGGGAGAGACCGTAGAAATCAAGGGAGACTATGTCCTTATATCGATTGGTCGAAAGGCCTATACGGATGGCTTAAATGCCGCTGCTGCGGGAGTTAAACTTACGGATAGAGGACAAATTGAGGTAAATGACCACCTGCAAACGGCCGTTCCCCATATTTATGCCATCGGTGATGTAGTGAAAGGTGCGATGCTTGCGCACAAGGCGGAAGAGGAAGGGGTATTTGTTACAGAGACCATCGCTGGACAAAAGCCACACATCAACTACCTTTTGATCCCTGGAGTGGTGTACACCTGGCCAGAAGTGGCTGCTGTAGGCTACACCGAAGAACAGCTGAAGGAGCAGGGCAGGGCCTACAAGGTTGGAAAGTTTCCTTTCTTGGCTTCCGGACGTGCCCGTGCTTCTATGGATACGGATGGGATGGTCAAGGTATTGGCAGATGCAAGTACAGATGAGATCCTAGGTGTACACATGATCGGTCCACGAACTGCCGATATGATTGCCGAGGCAGTGGTGGCAATGGAGTTTCGCGCTTCAGCAGAGGACATCGCGAGAATGTCCCACGCGCACCCAACCTATACTGAAGTCTTCAAAGAAGCCTGTTTGGCAGCTACGGACAACCGAGCGCTGCATATTTAATATGATTTCTAAATGGATTACAGCCATTCCCATACTTGGGAATGGCTTTTTCTTTTCCTCAAAATTGACTTAATTTCTTCATGAAGTTGAAAATAGCAATCCTTGGCGCAGGCAATTTGGCTTGGAACTTGGCGCCAGCACTCGAAGATGCAGGCCATGAAATCACAGAAGTCTATGCACGAGACCTTCAAAAAGCCAAGGAAATCACCGAGCGAATTTACACTGCGACGCCGAAGGATGATTTGGATTTCTCGGAGAGTAGTGCGGAGCTATTTATTTTAGCGATCAAGGACGACGCGCTATCTGAAGTTGCAGATCAGGTAATTTTGCCCGAGGGAAGTGTCTTGGTGCATACCTCAGGAGCCATTCCCATGGAGGTGTTATCCCAAAGTTCAGCCAGCTATGTGGGTGTATTTTACCCGCTTCAATCCTTCACCAAAGGCAAAAAGGTTGACTTTGAGGAAGTGCCATTCCTGCTGGAGTCCGAGGATGAAGGCAGCTTGCAGCTTCTGAAAAAGGTGGCAAAAAGCCTTTCCCAACTTGTTTACATCCTACGAGGCAAAGATCGGCAAGCGGTGCATGTAGCGGCAGTTTTCGCGAGTAACTTTACGAATCACATGCTTCGAATTGCAGAAGACATTCTGCATCGGCAAGGACTTGATGCAGAGCTGCTCAAGCCATTGATCATTGAGTCAATCTCCAAAAGCCTACAGCTGGGAGCAAGAAAAGCCCAAACTGGACCCGCTATTCGGGAAGACTACGAAACGCTGGAGACTCACCATCACTTTTTGGCCTACAACGAGCAACTTGCCGAAATCTATCGACTGATTTCTCAGGACATTATCGATAGCTAAATCTTATTTTTTTGAGCTCAACTTTCGGTCGAGTTCAAGTAGGGTTTTCAGCAGGACATTTGCTCCGTTGGCGATGGCTTCTGGACTAGAGTATTCTTCTGGGGCATGGCTAATGCCATCTCTACTTGGGATAAAAATCATGCCCATGGGGGCGATTCTGGCCATTTCTTGTGCGTCATGCCCAGCTCCACTAGGTAGGCTGAGCGTGGTCATTCCAAGTTTTTCTGCTTCCTGCTTGATGATTTTTCTGATTTCCGGGTCTGCAAGGGCGGGTTTGCTAGCCACTTCGATGTGTTGGATGGCTAGGCTGCTGCCACTTTCCTGTGCAAGCTGCTTGGCAATCGCCTCCAATTCTGCATAAAGTTTCCAGATTTTTTCGGACGACAAATCTCTGATTTCCAAGTTGAGCTTTACCTCTCCAGGGATCACATTGCCTGCGCCAGGGAAGGCTTGAATTTTTCCCACAGTACCCACTTGCCGCCCTTCGTCTCTGGTGATGACTTCATTCACGGCCAAAATAAATCGAGCTGCAGGCAGAAGGGGGTCTTTCCGAGCATCCATGGGGGTGGTCCCTGCATGGTTGGCTTTTCCTTTGAAGGTGAATTCCCACCATTCAATAGCGACGATGCCTTCAACTACTCCAATGTCCAATTTTTTGGTATCCAGGTTGCCTCCTTGCTCAATGTGGAGCTCCAAAAATGCAGCGATATCTCCCTTGGCTCGAGCTAAATTGGAAATCTTGCTCGGGTCTCCTCCCAAGAGCCGAATGCCCTCGGCATGAGTCATGCCTGCATTGCTCTTGGCTTGAAGTGCGGCTTCGCTTAAGCCTCCAACTAGAGCCCGACTGCCAATGACGCCACCTTCCTCGTTGGTGAATACAATCACTTCTAGTGGGTGCTCGGTTTGTATGCCTGCTTCCGCTAGGGTTCGCACCACTTCTATCGCTCCCATTACCCCGACAGGGCCATCGTAGTCCCCACCATTGGGAACTTCATCGATATGGGAACCCATGCTGATGGGCTTTAGAGATGGGTTTTTCCCGGCTTTTCTACCGATGATATTCCCTGCATAATCTACCGATACCTCCAGCCCTGCAGCGGTGAGCAACTGCTTGACGAAAGGTCTCGCAGCAATATCATGAACAGAGTAGGCTATTCGATCCGAGCCTCCCTTGTCATTTTTGCCATAGGTGGCCAAGGTGCTGAGTGATTTTTGGAGTCGTTCGGAATTAATTTGAACGTTTTGAGCCAAGGAAGTACCCAGGCCAACAATCCATAGAGCAGGAAGTAGTAGAAAGTATTTCATTCTGAATCGGGAAAGTAGGTATGGAAATATGCAAAAAAAAGTCCTTCGGAGGGAAGGACTTGGTTTTTATTTTAACCAGGCAAGGCTGACTTCATCTGGTGCTTTGATTCGATCCGCTAGTCTCATGTAGCGATCCGCTAAGTTGGCTAGGTAGTCTTGCGCTTTGGCTGCAGCAGAATCTAGTCCAGTTAGGGATTCTATTTTCCAGAAATCTACCAGGTGCTCAATGATGCGGGCATAATCCCAGCCGGTATAAACGCCTATTTTTTGGGTGATTTCTGAAAAGTCTTTGTAGATGCTTGGACGGCTACTTCCTTCGCCCATGAGGACTGCAGGCATGACGATATTTTTCCGCATCATTTTTTCAAATGCAGTTATTGCTCCACTTGGATCAATTTCGAAAATTTTGGACATAAAGCTTTTGTAAGCCTTTTCATGTCTCGCCTCGTCTCCAGCAATGGTTTTACAGATTTTCGAAAGGACATGGTCACCTGCTTTGTCTGCAAGTTTGCCAGTATTCACATGTGAAATCTTGGTGGCGCGCTCCTGGAAGGAGGTGTAAATCATGGCTTGGTAGGGGTCGGCGTCTGATTTAGGATCAAAGCCATTGGTGATCAAACGATGAATAGTCTGCTCCACAGCACGCATGTCTACACGGCCAGTAAGGTACAGATACTTGTTTAATAGATCACCATGGCGATTTTCTTCTGCTGTCCATGCTTTGGACCAGCGTACCCATCCAGATGGGGAGAGCAAGCTTCGCTCTACATTGATTCCTTCCAACAGATTGAAATAGGTTTGGTAAGAAGGTAAGGCTTCTTCCGTAACTAGGTTGCCCACCAAAGAAGTTAATACCGTATCTGGTATTCCTGCAGCTCGTTGCTGGAGAAGCTTAACATCTTCCATCGCCTCTGGATTGGCAAAGTCGGGCAAAAAATCAGACGGCTGCCAGCAGTCTTCCGGATCCACAAGGACGGTATCTACGGCATGGCCAACGAAATCATCCAATTGCGAGATGACCTCCATGTTTTTTTCCAATTCATAGTTGATTTCTTTCGAGTTCATAATATCCGTTTATTAATTGGCCCTAGTTAAATTTAGATAAAGGTACGCGTTAGACTGTACTTATTTTCAAAAATAATCCATTCTGGCCATCTATCTCTACAAGAGGTCAATTGAAGGGGGATCAAGGAAATAGAATACTGCCTTTTCTACCCGAATTTGGCATTTTTGCCTTTAGTCTAGGAAAGGGGTTTATCAGTATGTACATAAGACGGGAATACCTGTAAAAGTTCAAAAAACAAACAATTACCTTCCGATAAAAATTGATACCCCCGACTTTGTATTTTAATCAGGCTCTCACTTCACCATTCTTCAATTGGCGTCAGTTAGTTGATAGGTAAGAATTCAATTTGCGTTTTTTCCTTCCACTTTTGGCAGGAAGGGTTCTGGTAGTTTGCAAGAGGGCCTTTCTTAGGTAGTTTTCAGTGCGTAAAAGGCAGAGTTTCTTCTAATTTTTCTGCCAAAAATTCATGATTAAAGTCAATTTTTAACCTTTTTCAGACAGAATGACGTAAATTCTAGTTTGGAGGTCAATTTGATGCTTCCCGGAAAGAAAAGCAGTTCAACCTACTAAACCATAAGAAGATCCATGGATTTTAAGCAGTTTACCACCAAATCCCAGGAGGCGATACAGAAAGCCGCTGAACTTGCTGCGGGTTCTGGGAGTCCAGCCATTGAAACTTCCCATTTGCTAAAAGGGATTTTTTTGGAGGACGAAAACGTCTCTCAATTTCTGCTACAAAAGTTGGGTGCTAGCCAGCAACTGCTGAATCAAAAACTAGACGAAGATCTTCAAAAACTTCCCAAGGTGACTGGGGGAAGTGCACAGCCCTATTTGTCTTCTGCTGCAAATCAAGTGTTGATCAAGGCAAAGGATTACTTGAAGACTTTTGGAGATGCGTATGTGGCCATCGAGCATTTGCTCTTGGCATTATTGGCTGGGAATGATCCCGTGGCCCAGCTGTTGAAGAATCAGGGAATTACTGAAAAAGCGCTCCTAGAAGCGATTAAAGAACTTAGAAAAGGAAACAAGGTGACTGATCCAAACGCAGAAAGTACGTACAGGGCATTGGAAAAATATTCCAAAAACCTAAATGAATTGGCCAAGAAAGGAAAGATAGATCCTGTCATTGGTCGAGATGAAGAAATTAGACGCGTCCTGCAGATTCTTGCTCGACGTACCAAAAACAATCCCATCCTACTCGGTGAGCCAGGTGTGGGGAAGACAGCCATTGTGGAAGGTTTGGCCCAGCGGATTGTCTCTGGAGATGTACCGGAAAACCTAAAGTCCAAAACCTTGATCTCCCTAGACATGGGTCTGCTTGTAGCAGGTGCCAAGTACAAGGGCGAATTTGAAGAGAGACTCAAGTCGGTAATCAAAGAAGTGACCGATGCAGAAGGAGAAATTATCCTGTTCATTGACGAAATCCACACCTTGATTGGTGCCGGAGGTGGAGGAGAGGGAGCCATGGATGCAGCCAACTTGCTCAAGCCGGCATTGGCTCGAGGGGAGCTCCATGCGATCGGAGCCACTACGCTAAAGGAATACCAAAAGTACATCGAGAAGGACAAGGCCTTGGAGCGTCGCTTCCAAGCCGTGCTAGTGGATGAGCCCGATGCGGCAGATGCCATCTCCATCTTGCGAGGAATCAAGGATAAGTACGAGTTGCACCACGGTGTGCGTATCAAAGATGATGCGGTTATCGCTGCCGTCGAACTCTCGCAGCGCTACATTTCTGATCGTTTTTTGCCTGACAAGGCCATCGACTTGATGGATGAGGCGGCTGCCAAGCTGCGCATGGAAATTGACTCCCTTCCTCAGGAATTGGATGAGCTCAACCGTCGAATCATGCAGCTTGAGATTGAACGTGAGGCGATCCGTCGAGAAAACAACAAGGACAAGGAAGTGGTCTTGAGTAAAGAAATAGCGGATCTTGGAGAGAAGCGACAATCGGTAAAAGCAAAGTGGGAGAGTGAAAAAGCAGTTATTCTCGGCATTCGGCACGAGAAAGAGGCCATAGAAAAGTTAAAAGTCGAAGGCGAACAAGCGGAACGAGCAGGGGATTTTGGTAAGGTAGCCGAAATCCGATACGGAAAGATTGTGGAGGCGGAGAAGTTGCTGGAAGGCTTCAAAACTCAGTTGGCCGAGATGCAGGCAGGCTCCCCGCTACTCAAAGAGGAGGTAGACCAAGAAGACATTGCCTCAGTGGTGTCCAAGTGGACGGGTATCCCTTTGAGCAAAATGATTCAATCCGAACGAGAAAAATTACTTCACCTGGAAGATGAGTTGGGTCGACGAGTAGCAGGACAGCAGGAAGCGATTGTAGCACTTTCCGATGCCGTGCGTAGAAGTAGGGCAGGATTGCAGGATCCAAGAAGACCAATAGGAAGCTTTATATTCATGGGCACCACCGGGGTAGGTAAAACTGAGCTTGCTAAGGCATTGGCCGAATACCTATTCAATGATGAAAATGCCATGGTCCGAATAGACATGTCGGAATACCAAGAACGGCATGCAGTAAGCAGGCTCGTGGGAGCTCCTCCAGGCTATGTGGGTTACGAGGAAGGCGGACAGCTTACTGAGGCAGTTCGAAGAAAACCCTATTCCGTAATCCTTCTGGATGAAATCGAAAAAGCCCACCCAGATGTATTCAATATTCTCCTTCAGGTGCTCGATGATGGGAGGCTTACCGACAACAAGGGTCGTTTGGCCAACTTTAAGAACACGATCATCATATTGACTACTAACATTGGTTCGCACTTGATTCAGGAGCGATTTGCGGAAATGGAGGACTGGAATCGAGAAGAAGTGCTCGAGAAGACCAAAGCAGAAGTTTTCGAATTGCTTAAGAAGATAGTTCGCCCAGAGTTTCTCAACCGGATCGACGAAACGATTCTCTTTGAGCCACTCAACAAACAGGTAATCCGCAAGATTGTAGACATCCAGTGGAGAGAGATTCAAAAGCGATTGTCTGAATCAAACATTCAAATTGAGGCCACGACAGAGGTGCTTGATTACTTGGGTGAGGTAGGTTTTGATGCTAATTTTGGAGCGAGGCCACTCAAGCGAACCATGCAACGGCTGATTTTGAACGAGCTGTCTAAGCAGATACTGGCAGGTTACATCAAAAATGATGCGACGGTACTTGTGGATTTGGATGCCGAAAAGCAGGTGTATTTCAAGAACCTAGGGGCTGAAGTAGGTCTGTATTAATTCTTGAATGGATAAAAAAAGAGGCCGTAATGGTCTCTTTTTTTTGCTTTACCCATATAAATTTAAATCTATTTTGCGCTA
>CAMDLI010000093.1 GCA_945901615.1 Spirosoma fluviale | reverse complement strand
GCGATTTTTGGAGGAAATCCGATGGAGAATTTTTCTACGCGCATGCCAAAAAGTTTGGCGGTAAGCAAGTGTCCCAGCTCATGTAGTCCCACCAGGATTGACAATCCTAGGAGCAGCTGGCCCACCATAATTAAGGTTTCCATTTATCGTTTTGAGGTTAGTATATTTTCACTTAGTTCTCTGGCTTGCCGGTCGGATTCGATGTAATCTTCCAATTGTGGACGGGCAAGAAAGTTAGCTTGGTTGAGCGTTTCTTCGATTAGGTCAGACATTTCTAAGAAGCCGATTTGTCGATTGAGGAAAGCGGCAACGGCAATTTCATTGGCTGCATTTAAGATGCAAGGAGCATTGCCACCTGCGGCCAGCGCATCGTAGGCCAACTGCAAGTTGCGAAAGGTCTTTACATCGGGCTGTTCAAAAGTAAGCTGCGGGTAGTTCGCAAAGTTGAAGCGCTCAAAATTACTTTTCAATCGGTCGGGATAGCTTAGTGCAAACTGGATAGGGATACGCATATCGGGCAGGCCGAGTTGCGCTTTGATCGATCCATCTTCAAATTGCACCAAGGAGTGCACAATACTTTGGGGGTGAACGACCACGTCAATCTGCTCTGTTTTTAACCCAAAAAGCCATTTGGCTTCGATGACTTCGAGCCCTTTGTTCATTAGGGAGGCGGAGTCAATGGTGATTTTTGCACCCATATCCCAGTTGGGATGCTTGAGGGCCTGCTCCCGAGTGACTGAGGACAAATAGGCTGTGTCTTTTCCTCGGAAAGGTCCTCCTGAAGCGGTAAGAATTATTTTTTCAATGGGATTGTGAAATTCCCCCACCAAGCATTGAAAAATCGCCGAATGCTCAGAATCTACCGGATAGATATTGACCCCATGCTGCTTGGCTAGTGCGGTAATCAACTCCCCTGCCACCACCAAGGTTTCCTTGTTGGCTAAGGCAATTTGCTTACCCGCTCGGATCGCATGTACCGTAGGTATCAACCCGGAGTACCCTACCAAAGCAGTGAGCACCACATCGATGGTATCCATCTCCACCACCTGAGCGATGGCTTTTTGACTAGTATATACTTTTATGTTCGCTGCCGCAAGGGCTTCTTTCACTTGGGCATAGTAGACCTCGTTGCCAATCACGACAGCATTGGGTTTAAACTCCAAGGCTTGCGCCACCAAGAGTTCCCAATTGTGCTGCGCAGTGAGTACTTCTACAGTAAACCAGTCGGGATGCTGACGTATGACATCGAGGGTTTGAGTCCCGATACTTCCTGTACTTCCCAAAATAGCTACGCGCTTGTTTTCTGTCATGTAGGTGAGGATGAATACACTACAACCCCCCTGGCGCAGGAAGGTTGTGTGACGAACTGACAAAAATACCAATTGACCTGAATTTTCTGGTACATCTGCTCAGATTTTAGCTGCTAGGCTACTTTTTGTAATTTGTTTTTTATGAAATTTTCTAAAAATAGCAGCAGTAAACAACAGGTCGACAGTTGATAGACCTTGGTCCACAGCTCATTGAATTGACCTTCAAACATCTATTTGTTTGATCACTAACACATTCATTAAGAAATCAATCAGCGTATTTTTTCCAACCATCCGCCGCGGCGGAGCGTGAAAAGAAAAGAAAAGAAATTACCGGAATAGAAATCCAGAAGGTCCTCGACCAACCGTTAATTTACCAGCTTCCGCTCCTGACTTTTGGTAGACCAGAACCTCCCCATTTCCTTGGAATCCTTTCGAATTGGCTAGATAAACTTGCTGACGGTCGGAGTCGTAGCCGATTCCATAGAAGCCAGATCCTTTTTTCCAATCGGATACCAAGGTGCCAGATAGGATAGAGACTACAGAAATCCCATCCCTATAGTCTGGCCAGCCCGAACTCGTCAACACATAGAAGGTATCGGTATCCCCTTGTGCGATGCGTCCCGCGGCCTGGGCAATCGGAAAGGTGCGGATTTCTTTTTGGCTTAGCCCACTTTTGGAGATGGAAACGAAATAGACTTTCTGCGCATCGTAGCAAAATACCCAGAGGTCCCCATTCAATTCGAAAAACTGAACAGGCTGCCCAGGCATCTCCAAGGTTTTGAAAGGTAATTCTGCGTTGGCATCCAGCACCTCTACCTTTTTGCCTTCCGAACCCGCGACAAATACATAGGATCCAAAAGCATAGAGGTCTTCAGGTTTGCTGGAAACGGAGATCTTTTTCTTCACTACTCCACCATCGAAGCCTTGCACCACAGCTACGTAAGAAGAGGGCGTGTTGTAATTGGCATCGTAGGGCCCATAATCCGAAATAAACAACTTACCTCGGGCAGTAGCCACCGATCGGGGCTGGTCCAGACCCTTATCCACTGCTCCTATCGATTTAAAATCTCCAGGCTGCACCACCTCCACTTTACCCGTGTTCGCCACCAAATACAGCCGGTCTTCCTCCAAGACCAGGTCTTCCAACAACCCCGCAAAAGGTCGAGCATTAGCTTTTTCAAAGACGGCGGAACTAAGTGTCCCGGTACTTGGGTCGAGGTGAGTTACCTCTCCATCATTGGATCCAAAAGCGCCTTCGTTCAAAATTAAAACTCCAGTATCATACACTCCTTGAGGACGTTCTTCACCAGTCGGGTCGCAAGCGGTAAAAAGAAGGACTCCTAAGAAAATTGGTAAAATTAATTTGCTGAATTTGTTCATAGTGTAAGCGTTAGATTGAGTTGGTAAGATCGTCCGGGCATGGCCCGTAGGTAGAGCACTTGGTAGGATTGATTGAATACATTGAGGACTTGAAACCGCAGGGGCATTTGCAGCGATTTCCACTTGGTTCCTGAATAAGTAAGACCCAGGTTGCCTAGCGCAAAGCCTTCCAGAATTCGAGAATCCCCCAAAGCAATGCTTCGTGGGCCAACATAGAAACCAGAAAGGTCAAGGGCTAAATCGTTTCGTTTCACCTGCAATCCCGCATTGCCTTGGTGCTTGGGGCTGTAGGGCAGTTGCTGGGATCCTTCTTGGGTGAGGTCTCGCGTACTGGAATAGGTGTAGCTGATATTGGCTTGCCAGTTTAAGTGGCCCGTAGTCCAGGAACTCTCGCCTTGGTATTCCAAGCCTTGATTGTGCACCTCTCGGATATTTTCTGGGCTCCAGATAGCTCCTTTTGGCAGCCAAATAATCCAATCGTCCACCTGCATTCGGTAATAGGTCAGGCGCTGAGACCAAGAAAAATTCCCCGTTTGCTTGAGTTGAAAACCGACTTCTCCGTTTTGGCTTTTCTCAGGTCGGAGGTTGGGATTTCCTCCCGGTTCCCAATAGCGATCGTTGAGCGTCGGCAGCTTCAGCCCAAGCCCAAATGCCGTTTTGAGGTGAAGGCTAGTTTGGTCACTTTCAAAAAGCCGCCAGTCCATTCCTAGACCAGGTAGAAAGGGAACGAGGTCCTTGGGATAGGCCAGTTGGCGGAGATTGAGGGAAACCGAGATGCGCCCTCCCTCCTGCCATCCCAGACTCTGGTAAGCTTCCCAGCGCTGCTCTGTGGCGGTGTAGGTGCTGAGTTTGGCATTCATCCAGGTGCCTCGAATACCCGCCCGAAGTGCCCAATTCCCTGCCGATGGAAGTTCCCAATCGAGTCCCAATAGTCCTTGGCTGGTTTGATTTTCTTGTGCGTTAAATTGAAGTTTATCCGCCACCCAGGCTCCCTTGAGTTTCCATACCGAAGACTTCTTTTGGTACCGGTAATCTAGCACTGCCCGGAAACTTTCGTCGGCTTGCCTGTCCTGCGTGCTACTCCCAATCAGGGGCTGAATCTCCCGTTGGGCTTCATTCCACCAAAAGGAGGCTTTGACTTGTGCATGGGGAGCCGCTTGCCACCAAATATCTTGGAGCACACCACGCTGCTTGAAGGCAGCATGGGTTTGGCGCTCCCAGGGGGCTCCTGCTCGGGAAATGTCTCGGTAGCGAAAGGTATTTGGCTGATCTTGAAGGTAGCCTTTGGCTTGAAAACGTAGGGTTGGATTTCCGTAGGCTGCCGTCAAGGAGGTTTGGTTTTGGCCGAAGCTCCCAATAGTCTGACTAAAGGCCCCTTGCAGCCCTTCTTTCTTGGTGGGAGCGGTAGAGAGGTGCACAGATCCTCCGATGGCCTCGTTTCCAAAAAGTGCTCCTGCGCTTCCAAACTGAACCTCCACCCGGTCGGTAGCTTGTACCGGTAGGATGCTGAGGTCGGATTGCCCCAGCGAGATACTATTGATAGGCACCCCATTCCAGAAGAGGGCAGTATGCCCTGGAGAGGTACCGCGAAAAGATGGCGAGGCCAACATGCCCGCTCCGTATTGACGCACAAAAATTGGAGAGGTTTCTTGCAGCAAATCACCCAAGGAGCGTACCGCATAGAGCTCTAGGGTAGATTTATCATAAGTCAAGAGCGTTTGCCCAGCTGCAAAACGATCCAAGGCTGCGGCATGCACGGCCACTTCAGCCAGCGCCACCGTGTCTTGGGGAGAGGCAAAAGGAAGTACAACTACACACCAAAGGGCAAAAGTCATTGGGCTCCGATTAGAAGGTCTAGTCGAATCCGGCTGCGAAGGAAAAAATAGAAATGAAAACCAGCCTTACCCAAAAATGAGTAAAGTCCATTGACCGTTCCTATCAGCTTTTCCTCCGAAAGCTCAGAATCATTGATCAAGGCAGGTCTCCTGGCTCGTTTGACTTTTTGCAGGCCTTCTCAGTTTCGATGAAACCAATGGCGGGGGTTGCAAAAGCTTTTTCCTAGGTGTTTTCTAGGAAATCAAACTTACAGTTGCGGGGACAGCTCCGGTATTGCACCGAATTCCCTTTTAATTCCAAGAACCGAAACGCTCGGGATGGAAACCAAAATCGATGTAAATAACGCCCAATTTAAGTTCATTAAAAAGGACTTGCTCGGCATTTTTTTGAGAGTCAAGCGCTACCCCTTACCTTGTGGGAAAATTTCTCCACAGCCTGCATGCAATCATCCCCAAGTATTTTGCGATCCCTACCCTACCGGCTAAGCTACTTGCTGTGGTTTGGTGTTGCTTTGCTGCTCCTTTCTTGCGCGGAAAAGGAAACCGAAAATCTTGTCAAAAAACCTGTTCCGCTAGATTATGCCACAGGATTCAAGTTGTACCAGGGTGATGGATTCTGGGAAATTGAAATTAGCAAAGGCTATGCAGGTTCCTCCGAAACCTACCGCTACCTGGTCTTAGATTCTGGAGTACAGGTCAATTCGGCCAACTTTGATGCAGTCATTCAACTTCCCATCGCTCAAGTCGTACTCACTTCCACCACCCAAGTGCCCCACTTGGATGCCTTGGGGCAGACCGATCTGCTGGTAGGCTTTCCCCAACTCGATCTGATCTCCTCTCGGGCTGCACGGCAGCGAATTGCGGCAGGAAAAGTTCAGGACCTGGGTTCCGGGCCTTCGGCAAATCCTGAGTTGGTGTTGGACCTACAACCCGATTGGATCATGATTTCCACCTTGGGGGAGGATCTTCGTTACTTGGAAGTATTCAAACAGGCGGGCATACCTGCACTTATCAACGGGGAGTATGTGGAACAAAATCCCTTGGGCAGAGCCGAATGGATCAAGTTTACGGGTGTGCTTTTGGGTAAGTATGCGGAGGCTTCGGCCCAATTTGAACAGATCAAAAAAGACTATAACGAAGCGGCGACCTTAGCCAGTTCGATACCGGAAAAAGACAAACCTCGCGTACTCAGCGGTGTGATGTACCAGGACATCTGGTATGCACCCAGTGCGGACAGTTGGGCAGCACAGCTCCTCAGCCAAGCGGGGGGGAACTATGCATTTGAAGAAAATGCCGGTTCGGGCAGCCTGCAACTCAATTACGAATTCGTGCTGGACCAGGCCAGCACAGTTCCGATTTGGATTGGAGCGGCAGACTTTGCCTCACGAGCTGAGATGGGAACCCGTGAACCGCGGTACCAAGCTTTTGCTGCATGGCAGGTGGGAGAATTGTATACCTATACTGCCAAGAAAGGAGAAACGGGAGGTTTGGAGTACTTTGAATTGGGGTATTTGCGCCCCGACTTGATTCTAAAAGACTTGATAAAAATTCTACATCCTCAGTTACTGCCGGACTATCAACCCTATTTTTACCAAAAATTACCGAACTAAGTCGGTCAAAATGGGATTTCCTCCCGTATTTTAGCCCAGAAGAATCGGTTTGGTACCGGTTATTCCAAACCTAAGCCTCAAGAATTACCCACTGTTAATGTCCTTTAGACGCTTCCTTTTTCCACTTACCTTCCTCCTACTTGGGATGAGTTTCTTGCTCAACCTGAGCATGGGTAGCGTGTGGATTCCGCCCGCAGAAATGGTAGAAGGGATGGTAACGGGAAGTTGGGCCAAAAATTCCTGGGAACAAATTATCCTACACTACCGACTTCCAAAGGCCTTGGTGGCGATTTTGGCAGGGATAGGACTCAGCGTAAGTGGTTTACAGATGCAAACCTTTTTTCGAAACCCACTGGCGGGGCCTTATGTGCTAGGCATCAGTTCGGGAGCGGGATTAGGCGTAGCCTTGCTGATGCTGGCGGGTGCAGCTTTTGGAATATCCCTTACCGGGCTGAATTCTTGGGCGATTGCAGGTGCAGGAATTCTTGGCGCAGGTAGCTTGCTGGCTCTTGTTACCTTGGTGGCCTGGAGAGTAAAAGATTCGATGACGTTATTGATCGTAGGCCTGATGGTGGGCAGTGCCGTATCCGCGGTGGTGGCGGTGCTCTCCTTTTTTTCTGGAGCGGAAGCCTTGAAGCTCTATACCGTCTGGTCCATGGGTAGTTTGGGTGCGCTGACCTGGTCACAGGTAAGCATCCTTGGCCTTCTGATTTTGTTTGGAATCCTTCCCATTGTCGGATCAGTCAAGTCCTACAATGCTTTGTTGATGGGAGAAACCTATGCCCGCAGCATGGGGATTCATACGACAAGTCTCCGTTGGTGGATGATCGGAAGTGCCGGGATTTTGGCTGGGGGAATTACCGCTTTTTGTGGACCCATCGCATTCTTGGGTATAGCCGTTCCTCACTTGGCACGCATGCTTTGGAAAAGTGCAGACCATCGGGTGCTATTCCCAGGTTCGGCCGTCTTGGGGGCAAGTTTGCTCCTGCTCTGCGATGCTTTTAGCCACTTTCCTGGCTGGGCCAGCTCGCTCCCCATCAATGCGGTCACCTCCTTGATTGGCGCTCCTCTGGTGATTTCCTTGATTTTGAAAAAGAACTTCAGCAAAGACTTCTAAGGGATGAAACAGAACCAAATCACATTGGAAGGAATTGGGCTCCAGCTTGGGTATAGCCAGGAAGGGGTACGGAAACCGCTTTTGGAGAATCTGAATTTTGAGTTGGTAGCCGGAGAGCTCACCTGCCTTTTGGGTCCCAATGGGGTGGGAAAATCCACGCTAATCAAAGCCATTCTAGGAGAAATTAGCCCTTGGGAAGGTCGGCTTTTGCTAGAGCAGAAGCCCATCTCCTCCTATTCCATTCAAGATCGTGCCAAGCACATCGCGGTGGTCTTGACCGACCCGATCTACCCGGGCAATCTGACCGTGGGACAGTTGGTGGCCTTGGGCAGAACGCCGCATACGAATTGGTTGGGGAAATTGGGCAATACAGACCGAGCTCTAGTGGAAAAAGCCTTAGCAGATACTCATATCGGGTATTTGCGCGATGCTCGACTGGGGGAACTCAGTGATGGACAGCGGCAAAAGGCCATGATTGCACGGGCTTTGGCGCAGGATGGAACCGTGATTGTATTGGATGAGCCTACCGCGCACTTGGATTTGGTCAATCGCCTGGAGATCATGAGTTTGCTACGCGAAATCAGCCGCAGCCAGGGAAAAGCCATCTTGGTTGTGACCCATGACTTAGATATTGCCTTGGAGACGGCGGATCGATTTTGGATCCTGAATTGTGGTATCCCACTCTTGTCTGGAACCCCGGAAGATCTAGTCCTTTCGGGGCAGATTCAAGCATTATTTCCTTCGGATCGTTATCAGTTTAATGTGGCCCGGGGAAGGGTAGAGTGGAGTCAAGCGATGCCGTATTTTCAGATTGAAGGACCTGCCGAACAGGTGTATTGGGTCAAGAAGGCCTTGGTAAAGGCAGGCATTGCCTCCTTGGACCAGACTTTGGTGATTAC
>CAMDLI010000092.1 GCA_945901615.1 Spirosoma fluviale | reverse complement strand
AGCTGCTGCTTGATGTCCAAGCGCTCCACCACCACTTCAATGACCCAATCGTAGTCCTTGATTTTAGGTAGATCATCGTCAAAATTTCCGGTGGTAATTCTAGCCGCATTCGATTTCTCGTAGATCGCAGAGGGGTTGGATTTAAGCGTATTTTGGAGGGCGGTGGTCACGATTCGGTTGCGAACAAGCGGAGACTCCTTCGTCAGCCCTTTCTTTTGTTCCTCCTCATTGAGTTCAAACGGGACAATGTCCAGCAAAAGTACCTGCACGCCAATGTTGGCAAAGTGGCAGGCAATTCTGGATCCCATTACCCCTGAGCCCAAAATGGCTACTTTTTTAATGGTTCTATTCATGGTCTATTTTATTAGAATGCGTTGCTGTGGGTTTCTTGTTCACTAAATCCGGAAAGGACTTCTTTGGTTTGAATTTGATCAATAACTTTTTGAATTTTTGAGATGACTCCGAAAAAATCGGCCAGCTCTTCCTCTGTTAATGCTGCGCGCACCTGTTCATTGAATCGCATAACACTTTGAACGGAGATTTCTTTTTTCCGTTTCCCTTCTTCTGTCAGAAACATACGTACGGAACGCTTGTCTACCGGATCCGCCTTTTTGTAAATCAGTCCCTTCTCCTCCATGGTCTTCAACATGCGGGTAAGGCTACGGGTCTCCAAACCAATGAGCGGCGCGATTTTGGTGGCCGGAGTTCCCTCCTTGGAGTTGATGTTGATCAACACAAAACCAATGGCGGTGGTAAAACCCTCCTCGGCAGCCTGCTGATTGTACATCCTTGAAATGGCATGCCAAGCACTTTTAATGGGATAATCAACTGTCTCTTCCTTTTTCATAGGTCTTTCCGCGCTTGCTTAGCGGACCTAAATTAAAAAATTTTTGTATGCATGCATACTATTTTTTGAAAAAATGTGAAGTAGAAGATACGATGAGAAGCAAGAGCCGAGAACCAAGAGATTAGACTCTATTCTGCTAAAAGGGTTATTCTACCTTTGGAGTATATTCTCGGCTCTTATATCTAGTATCTTATTTCTGGGGCATCTTGGTACCTTGTACTTCGGCTGCCTACGGCAGGAATCTTTTACCCTTTAGAACTCTGACAAGAGCTCATTTAAAAAACCACATAGGAGGCACATAGAAAATAAACCCTATGTCCCTATGTGGCTAAAAAAAACCTAGATCTATTCTAATCTCTTGTTTCTTGCCTCTCGGCTCTTGCTTCTTGATTAATGTCGAACGCTGAACGCCGATTGAAGAAGGTTAAAGTGGATAAAACTAGTAATTGGTAGCAGCATTCAGTCTAATCTCTTGTTTCTTGCATCTTGCTTCTAAACTACTTCGTGTACAAAGCTTCCACCCGATCCGCATACTTCTCCATGATTACCTTTCTTTTCAGCTTCATGGTAGGCGTCAGCTCCCCGGTCTCAATTCCCCAAGGCGTATCTAGCAATTCAAATCGTTTGATTTGCTCCCAGTTTCCAAAAAGCTCATTAAACTTTGCTACCTCGCTTAGGTACTTTTCCTGAACTTGTTCGTTCTGGATCATCTCCGCATCCGTCGTATAGGAAATATCACTTCGCTTGCAGAATTCCTTTAATCCATCAAAACTAGGAACAATCAATGCTGCCGGATAGTTGCGATAAGCGCCCACGACAATCAATTGTTCGATAAGCGGCGATTCCTTAAACTTATTTTCCATCGCCTGTGGAGCAATGTACTTGCCTCCAGAAGTCTTGAACATTTCTTTCTTACGGTCTGTAATCTTCAAATACCGGCCTTCTAGGATACCAATGTCTCCCGTATGGAACCAACCATCCTTGATTACCTCAGCAGTCATCTCCGGCTCTTTGTAGTAGCCTTGCATGATATTTGGTCCTTTGACTAGGATCTCTCCATCGGCGGCTATTTTCACTTCCACATCTTTTACAATCTTGCCCACGTAGCCAATTTTAATTTCTTCACGGGTTCCAATGGAAGCTGTTACTACTGGAGAAGTTTCTGTCAAGCCATAGCCTTCACAAACCTTTATTCCTGCCGCCCAGAATACCCGAGCAAGTCGAGGCTGAAGTGCGGAAGCACCGGAATTAATCTGCATGATATTTCCTCCCAAAGCCTCTCTCCACTTCGAGAAAATCAGTTTGTTGGCAATCTTCAACTGGAAATCATACCATCCACCCATATCGGCAGCCGGATCGTACTTGAGTCCCAATTCCAAAGCCCAGAAAAATAGCTTTTTCTTCACTCCAGTAAGTTCATACCCTTTGGCAACAATTTTATCGTACACTTTTTCAAGCAAGCGCGGTACCGTATTGAAAAGATGGGGCTGAACTTCCTTGAGGTTGTCACCGATGGTTTCCATATTTTCAGCATAGTAGATCGAGTAACCCATATACATAAAACAGAAGGAGGCAGTGCGCTCAAAAATATGGCAGAGGGGAAGGAAGCTCAACACCTTTGATGTTCCCAAAGGAGGAGACATGATGTGCGATACTGACATCAAATTGGAGAGCACATTTGCGTGCGTCAACATCACCCCTTTCGGCTTACCTGTTGTTCCAGAAGTATAGATAATCGTGAATAAATCTTCAGGGGTTACATTGGCTTTATATCCAGTCAATGCTGCATGATCTCCAGACTTTCCTTGTGACTGTAGTTCTGTCCAATGCGCGACTCCAGACAATCGATCAAAGGAATAAATGGTTCGACCCTTTCCTGCTTGTACCGCTTTGTCATAGATCGTTTGATCTCCTGCAAAAATTATTTTGACTTCGGCATGATCAAAAATATAACCATAATCAGCTACCGTAATAGTTGGATACATGGGAACTGAGATCACCCCAATTTGCTGCAAGGCCAAATCAATGAAATTCCATTCAGGACGATTTTCAGAGATAAGTGCAACTTTCTCTCCAGGTTGGATTCCCTGAGCTAAAAAACCCAAACTCAACTCATCGATAATGCCTTGCGCCTCTTTCGAAGAATAGGTTTTCCAAACCCCCTCCTCTTTGCGTCCAAAAGCAATATCCTTGTTGTATTTTTCAATTTGATAGGGAATAAGGTCAAATAGACGGGTGAGTTCCATGTCCTAGGTCAGTTTGGGTGGATTGATTTTATAATATTAACAAATCATTAGTTATTCCACAAGAATAGGATATCCACACCTTTTTATCTACTATATGTATATTAAATTATTTAATTAAAAGAACATATAGTAGTTATTAAGTCTGTGGATATGTGGACAATCCCTGTTCTTTGAATTAGTCACAGTTTCTATGCGCTTATCTTCTTGAATTTCACAGGTTATCCACCTAGTTTATTCACTTAATCGTTTGATAACGAATAGCTAGATTAAAACTTTTGACTTATGTGGATGAATTGGCTTTTTTGAACAGTGAATAAAAGCCTGTGGACAAGATGCTTTTGTAGGGTGCATAAAAAGACACTTATGCTTATTTGAAATGGCGGATCCTTAAATGCTGATTTTGGAGTGGATAAGTTTGGATTTTTAAAAAGTTCTGACTGACTTATCCACCGAAAATTTAAGGCTTATCCACTGATTTTTTTTCAGATTTCTTCAAGCCTGAGGCATTTGTAGCCCGAATTACCAAGTCTTCCACGGTCCAACCCCCTCGTACAACTAGGTCTCTGGTTTGATCTTCACCTTCGTAATAAAAGATCCGTTCTGCAGATTTGCGCAACTGGTAATTAGAAGGATCCCAAATTCCATTCCCATTTCGATCTTCAAGTATCCGTAAACTGTAGGCTCCCGGTTCTAAAAGGCTAAATGAAAATTTGTTTCCTTTGTCCACAATTAACTCGTACGAAACTTCCTTCTTTCCGTTGACTAGTTGCACAACTAGTGGAGCCACCGCCCCTCGGATTTCGCCGCTGATTCCGTCTGCTAATTCTTTTCTTTCTAACTTTTTATAGTTGGCTTGCAAGGGCTTTTCGTTTACTGCTCCTTCAATATCTTGGAAGGTAGAGTCAGCAGCCACTAGGGTGATTAAGTCACTGTTTATAGAATCTGGTATAAAAGCCTGTATTCGCAAAACATCTCGCATGCTTGAGTCCGCGAAGCTCAGCATTTCCTTTCGTACAGGAATAAAAACACTATCTGCCTGCAGGCGAAGTGAGTCTAGCCGGATGTTAGCAATTGGTTTGTTGAAGGTCAACCTCATGTTCAGATTCTGGTAAAAACTTTTACCTGAATTAACTTCTACGCTAAGCTTTTCTGGTTTGCGTTCTGAGGCAGGAAATTTTGCCCATACTAGGGAATCTTTGCTAAATCCCACGGAATCTTGTACGGTTAGTTTTAATGGGATACTATCTGTTCTTGTAGTTTTTGGATAAAAGCGTATCCGTTTATCGCCCTGAACATAAAATAGATTTTCTCCTAATCCGTCGACTTCTACCGTAGTTTTAACTGGGTTTCTGTTTAGAATGACATCGAAATTTTTTCCAAAACTTGTGGTCCGAAGAATTTTTATGGGTGTTAAGTCTGCTTTGGATAAGTTGAAAAAAGCGGAATCTATGCTACTTGGGTTCAAATGAATGGTATCTGGTAAAAAGTCATAATCCTCACTTTTGGACTCTGCTTTCAGATTGCCATTGTTATCTCTCCAGGCATAAGCTCTATAGGATCCTGTTTTCAGGTTGCTGAGGTTAAAATTGCCCATCGTGTCTACTTGGGCTAAGTAGTAGGGAGGCGCTGTAAACACATCTGTACTATCGTTTAAGGGATAGATTCCCACCAATACATTTCTGTAATCTTCGGATTGCTCTGAATAGGGAAATCGGAGCGATCCGGAGAGACTTAAACTATCAATTTGATTCCCTGTGGAAAATACTAGTTTTAGTTTCTCTGCAGGATTTCGTTCGGATATATCCACCACGGATTTTTGGAAGTCAAATACATAGGTGGTGCTGTCTTCGAGTTCCTGTTTGAGAAGAACGGTGATTGTGTTTTTAAGTGCTGTAAACTCCACCAGGTCTTTGTTGATCTTTGGGGTGATCACCACACCTTTGCTCGCATTTTCCAATCCTACGTATTCATCAAAGGTCAATACAATTTTTTCTGGACTGATGGATGTGCTTTGATCGGCAGGGGTACTTGAAATTAATTTGGGTGGATCTTCATCTTGTGGACCTCCCATAGGCGAGCTCTGCTTGGCACAGGAAATGCACAAGACGCATATGGTAAAGAGAATTAGGAAGAATTGTGTTTTCACTTCTTTTTAAAGATAAAGATGTTGCTGGAGTAATTACCTGGTTTACCTGCGCGTTGATTGGATCGATAGCCTTGCATGAAGGCTTTCATATAGCGTGTCAGTAAACCTGCCTTTGGGTTCTTGTATCCTTCAGAAAGAAGGCTTACATAATACGAATCATAAGCTAGTGGTTCTACGCGAACTAGCTCTAATCCAAATTGCTCTTGGAAAGCCGTCATGGATTTCTGAGAGAAATGGTAGAGGTGCCTTGGTACATCGTATCCTGCCCAATCATTCCCATAGTGCGTTGCATCCTCTGATTCGGGATTGGGCACCGCAATTACGAGGTAACCATTTGATTTTAAGTGAGTTATGAGTTCTTTAACGGTCTTTCTCAGGCTATGGATGTGTTCCAGTACGTGAAATAGTGTGATTACATCGTAGGCTTCGAGTTCTGGCAATTCGTCTAGGGTTCCCAGTACTTCTGTAGGTAGCTTAGCGATAGCTTGGGTTCTGGCTTTATCACTTGGCTCGATTCCACGTACGGTCCAGTGATTCTTTTTCGCTTCTTGGAGAAACTCACCTGTTCCGCATCCGTAATCCAATAAGGATCCTCCTTTAACCAGACTATCAATTAACCCAACTTTTCGTTGGATGCTCGATCTCCTAATTTTCTGATAGAGCCACTGCGTGAAACTCCGCACCTGGTCTTCGTGTGAGTAATATTCCTTGAAATCGTAATAGGGAGCGATTTCCTCCTCTGTTGGTCTTGGGTTGGTAAATAAGAGAGTACAGTCCCCACATCGGCATAGTGTAAACTCTTTTTTACTTACTGCATGATCTTTGACCAATTGATGGTTGAGGATATTTCCGCTTTTGCAGAGGGGGCATTTGAGTAGGCGTTCCGACATTATCTTCCTAGGTAGACGGTGACGATAGATAGGTCTGCTGGGGACACTCCACTAATGCGCGATGCTTGGCCAAGTGTCTCAGGGCGGATTTTGTTCAATTTCTGTCTTCCTTCATTGGATAGCGCAGTAATGCCGATGTAGTCAAATGTGGGAGGGATCTTAAAGTCTTCCATGTTTGCTAGTTTCTCCACCATGAGTTGTTCCTTCTCTAGATAGCTTTCGTATTTGATTTGGATCTCTGCTTGCTCGATTACCTCGTTTGAATACTTGGTCAAGTATTCTGCTAGTTCATCGGAAAGGATAGCAAGTTCTTTGATTCCCAGTTGTGGTCGCTTGAGGAGCTTTTCAGCACTTATTTTCTCAGTTATCGTTGCAGTATCCAAGTTTTCTAGTCCTGCATTAATTTTATCTGGGCTAAATTTCTTCTGCTTCAAGTCATTGACCAGTTTGGCGGTTTCAGTCCGTTTAGACTCCATTTTATCGAAGCGTTCGGTGCTGGCTAATCCAAGTGCATGTCCTATGGCTGTTAAGCGTAAATCAGCGTTGTCTTGCCGGAGAGATAATCGGAACTCTGCTCGTGATGTAAACATGCGGTAGGGTTCTTCTGTCCCTTTGGTGATTAAGTCATCGATTAGTACCCCGATGTAAGCTTCGGATCGCTTTAGAATCAAATGTTCTTTTTCCTGTACCCGAAGGCTTGCATTGATTCCTGCCATCAAACCTTGGCATGCTGCTTCTTCGTAGCCTGTAGTTCCGTTTATTTGTCCTGCAAAATACAGGTTTGGAATCGCCTGGGTTTCAAGGGTTAAATTGAGCTGTGTAGGCGGAAAAAAGTCATATTCTATTGCATAACCAGGGCGAAACATTTTTGCTTGCTCAAACCCTGGTATTTTGCGTAATGCGGCATACTGTACTTCTTCTGGAAGGGAAGTAGAAAAGCCATTTACATAGATTTCTACTGTGTTCCATCCTTCTGGTTCTACAAATATTTGATGGCGTTCACGCTCTGCGAAACGATTGATTTTATCTTCGATACTTGGGCAATAACGTGGTCCTAGGCCCTGAATTCGGCCATTAAACATCGGAGAGCGGTCAAATCCTGTCTCCAAGGTTTGGTGTACTTCTTTGTTGGTATAGGTAATCCAACAACTTCTTTGGGCTTGCAGCGGACTGGTACTATCCAGGTAGGAAAACTTTTCTGGATTTTCGTCGCCCAGCTGTTCTTCCATTTTGGAGTAGTCCAAACTTCTTCCGTCCACTCGTGGTGGAGTTCCGGTTTTCATTCGTCCCGCTTCCAATCCTAAAGAAACGAGCTGTTCTGTAATTCCTTTGGCCGCCCCCTCTCCGGTTCTGCCGCCCCCAATTTGTTTCTCTCCTATGTGTATAATTCCATTCAGGAACGTACCATTAGTAAGCACAACTGTTTTGGACTGGATTTCAATGCCTATTCCTGTTCGGACACCACATACTGCCCCATTTTTGATGAGTAAACCCGTGATCATTTCCTGCCAAAAATCAACATTTGGTGTGTATTCCAATGCTAATCTCCATTCTTCAGCAAAGCGCATGCGGTCATTTTGTGATCTTGGAGACCACATTGCGGGCCCTTTTGAGCGATTCAACATGCGAAATTGAATCATGGATTTGTCCGAAATAATGCCCGAAAGACCCCCTAGCGCATCAATTTCGCGGATTATTTGGCCTTTTGCTACGCCACCCATCGCTGGATTGCACGACATTTGGGCAATGGTATTCATATTCATGGTACACAAGAGTACCGACGAACCCATTTTAGCTGCAGCATGTGCCGCTTCGCAACCCGCATGCCCGGCGCCGACTACGATTACATCGTATATTGGAAACATTTGTTATTAGTTATGTTCCACGTGGAACAGTTCTTTATGTCTATCTTCCTTTTGAACAAGTGTTCCACGTGGAACAGTGCGTTGTGTTGTTTGTCCGTCTATCAGCTGTTCCACGTGGAACAGTTAACTTAAGACATACAGCTTGATGGATTCTTCTTCTTTTAGTCGCATTAAAGCTGCCTCTTCCTGGGTTTTGTCTTTATAGCCCATTAAATGTAACAAGCCATGAGCAAG
>CAMDLI010000091.1 GCA_945901615.1 Spirosoma fluviale | reverse complement strand
TTAAATGAAGCTGATCGAAGTTACCACCTCCGCGCATCAAATCGAATTTATCGAGATGGCCCTGTGGTTGTACCGTAACGAGAAGAATTGGATTCGCCCCATCGATCAGGACATTGAGGGACTCTTCCATGCGGAGACCAACAAACTTTTTAGAAATGGAGCCAAGGCCAAGCGCTGGTTGCTCCAGGATGAATCTGGACAGACCATTGGCCGGATTGCTGCTTTTGTCAATCCCAAGATGAAGGAAAAACAGCCTACTGGCGGCGTTGGTTTTTTTGAATGCATCGAAAACCAAGACGCTGCTTTTCTGCTGTTTGATCAAGCAAAAGCCTGGCTCCAAAGCGAAGGCATGGAGGCCATGGATGGACCGATCAACTTTGGGGAGCGCGACAAGTGGTGGGGACTTTTGGTGGATGGGTTTTCAGAGCCGAATTACAACATGCCTTGGAATTTTGGGTACTACCAGACCTTTTTCGAGAGCTATGGATTTCAGCTTTACTTCAAGCAGTACACCTACGCTCGAAATGTGCAAAATGTAGGCTTTGATCAAAAAATGGTGCAGCGTGCCCAGGTGATCCTCGCCAATGAAGATTACAGCTTCCGATACATCAAGGGCAAAGAACTCCAGGAAAAAGCGCCCGAGTATTTTATGACCGTGTACAACAAAGCTTGGGCTCGGCACATGGGCAAATCCATTGCGCTCAAGGAGGCACAGCTGATGTTTGCCAAGATGAAACCTATCCTAGATCCACGATTGATTTACTTTGCCTTTTTCAAAGGAGAGCCAGTGGGATTTTTTATTCAGATCCCCGAGATCAATCAGATTTTCAAACATGTAAATGGGAAAATGGACCTGATAGGTAAACTCAAATTTCTCTGGTACAAGACCTTTTTTCCTCCCAATAAAATGCTCGGGCTGGTCTTTGGCGTGGTGCCAGAGCATCAGGGTAAAGGGGTGGAGGGCGCCATTGTCTTGAGTTACGACCAGATGAGTGGCAAGGCCTCTTTCCCCTATAAAACCATCGAGATGAACTGGATTGGGGACTTTAATCCCAAAATGATGCGGGTTTGCGAACAATTGATTTCCAAAATCTACAAAACCCACCATACCTATCGCTATCTTTTTGATCGGGAAAAGCCTTTTGAAAGACATCCGATTTTTATTTAAAAACAGCGAGGCATATCCAAAAACCTCGAATTGAATACTCTAAACTAGTAAAGAATTCCAACCAAAATAAAATGAAAAAGTACAACGTAACTGGCATAGGAAATGCCTTAGTAGACATTGAGTTTAAAGTGACCGACCAGTTTTTTGCGGACAATGGCGTAGAGAAAGGCCTCATGACCCTTGTGGATGAGGAGCGTCAAAATCACCTCATGCAGGTAATCCACCATGCTGAAGCCAAAAAGCAAGCGGGTGGATCAGCGGCCAACTCAGTGGTGGCAGTAAGCCAGTTTGGAGGCAAATCCTTTTACTGCTTCCGCGTAGCCAATGACGAATTGGGGTACTTCTACCTACAGGATTTGATTGATTCTGGAGTGGATATTGCCTTGACTTCTGCGCAACTCCAGACTGGGGTGACTGGCAAGTGCTTGGTGATGGTGACCGAAGATTCGGAGCGGACGATGAATACCTTTTTGGGCATCACGCAGAATTTCTCTAGCCAAGATGTGCATGATGCAGCCATCCAGGACTCTTCCTATTTATTTATCGAAGGCTACTTAGTAACCTCTCCCAACGGCAAGGAAGCCATGCTTCATGCCAAGAAGGTAGCCGAAGCAGCAGGTACCAAGGTGGCATTGACCTTTTCGGACCCAGCCATGGTCAAGTATTTCAAGGCCAACTTTGATGATGTGATCGGGCACAGCGTAGATCTTCTTTTCGCAAACGAAGAGGAAGCGATGTTGTATACAGGCAAAAGCACCCTGGCCGAAGCGCGTGAAGAAATGAAAAAGGCCGCCAAGCATTTTGTCATCACGATGGGAAAAAATGGAGCCATGATCTACGATAGAGATACCTTCATCGACATCGAACCCTATCCAACGCAAGCCATTGACAGCAATGGCGCAGGTGACATGTTTGCAGGTGCATTCCTCTACGGAATTACCAATGGACATTCTTATGCCGAAAGCGGGAAGTTAGCCTCTATGGCCAGTTCACGCATCGTAAGCCAGTTTGGGCCAAGACTGAAGTGGCATGAGGCAAAGGAGATTTTGACCAAGCTAACTCCTTGATTCACAAGTGAAGGGGGTTAAATTTACCTCAACAGGGTTTTTTGGCAGAATTTAGTTTTGCTTTTAAAAAACCAAAAAAATCAGTCACCTTGGGGTAAGAAGTTTTAAAAGATCTTAGGTTTACCTAAAACTATTGTGCAATACATTCCGTACTTAATCCAATAAATTATTAACTAACCTTTTTTACCATGAAAAAAATTCTTCTGTTGAGTCTCCTCCTTGGATGGATAATCCTTCCTCTGGCTGCTCAGACTAAAATCGAATTCAAGGAATTTACCTTGGACAACGGACTTCATGTGATCATGCACCAGGACAATACCACGCCTATCGTGGTGACTTCCGTGCTTTACCACGTGGGTTCCAAGAATGAGAATCCTGAGCGCACCGGATTTGCACACTTTTTTGAGCACTTGATGTTCGAAGGCTCCGAAAATATTGACCGTGGTCAATACATGAACATCATCCAAAGCCGAGGTGGAACGCTCAATGCCTACACTTCAAACGACATCACGTACTACTACGAGTTGCTTCCTTCCAATGAGTTGGATTTGGCCTTGTACATGGAAAGTGAGCGCATGCTGCACTCCAAGGTGGATTTGACCGGAGTGGAGACCCAGCGAGAAGTGGTGAAGGAAGAGCGCAGACAGCGCTATGAAAACCAGCCTTACGGCACCATCTTGCCTGAGACACTCAAGAGAGCCTACACTACGCATCCCTATCAGTGGGCTCCTATCGGTTCCATGGACCACTTGAATGCGGCGACCATCGAAGAGTTTCAGCAGTTTTACAAGGACTTCTACGTGCCAAACAATGCGACCTTGACCATCGCCGGTGACCTAGACTACGCTACCACTGAAGCAATGGTTCGCAAGTACTTCTCTGAAATTCCAAAGGGCACCAAGCCTGTTTACCGTCCTAAAATCACCGAGCCTAAGAAAACAGCTGAGATCCGTGACATCATTTACGACAACATTCAGATTCCTGCTGTAATTCAGGCCTACAACTTGCCTGCAAGAAATCACCCAGATAGCTACGCCTTGTCCATGCTTTCCACCTACTTGACTGGTGGTAAATCTTCCTTGATGACCAAGGAGCTAGTGGATAAGCAGCAAAAAGCCTTAGTGGTAGCAGCAATTCCTCTTGAATTGGAAGACGGAGGCGTCTTCTTGATGTATGGCATTGCCAATATGGGCGTAGATCCAAAAGATTTAGAGACCGAAGTAGACAAATTGATCAAGCAGGTTCAGGATCAAGGCATCAGCGATGAGGAGTTTACCAAGTTGAAAAACATCATGGAAAACAACATTGTGAGTGGGAATTCCACCATAGCTGGTGTAGCGGAGAACTTGGCAGAAGCGAAGGTGATTTTTGGTAATACCAACTATGTCAACCAAGTGATGGAGGCTTATACGAAGGTGACCAAGGATGATATTCAGCGGGTTGCCAAAACCTACATGGACCTCACTGGACGCGTGGTATTGTACTATTTGCCGAAATCAGCTAAGCCAGTATCTGAATAATTCGTTGACTAAACGTATCGAAAAGACATGAAAAAATTCGCATTAGGAATATTAGTTATGCTACTGGCCACGGGGATCACCTTTGCCCAAGTAGATAGGAGTAAGTTGCCGGCTTCTGGCCCAGCTCCTGAAATCAAGATCGGGGAGGCGGAAACCTTCACGCTTTCCAATGGATTGAAGGTGTTTGTGGTGAAAAACACCAAACTCCCACGCGTATCCTTCACCCTGGTTTTGGAGAGAGACCCGATCCTGGAAGGAGACAAGGCAGGTCTTACCACCTTCATCGGGGACATGATGATGGGAGGTACAAAAAATAGAACCAAAGATCAGCTGGATCAAGAAATTGATTTCATTGGAGCAAGCCTTAGTGCTTCTGCCACTTCTGTATCTGCTTCTTCCTTGAAAAAGCACCAAGGAAAAGTGCTTGATTTGATGGTAGATGTGCTCTTCAATCCCGTATTCCCTCAGCCGGAATTGGATAAGTTGAAAAAGCAGTCTTTAACTGGTCTCGCAACTACCAAGGACGATCCACAGGCGATTTCTTCGCGACTTTCTCGCGCAGTGCTTTATGGAAAAAACCACCCCTATGGAGAGTCTCAAACGGAGCAAACTACCAAGAACATCACTTTAGATGATGTGAAGGCCTACTACCAAACCTATTTCAAACCAAATATTGCCTATTTGGCAATTGTGGGAGATATCGATAAGGCAGAAGCTCAAAAGGTGGTGAATCAGTATTTTGGTGCTTGGAAGAAGGGGGTTGTACCCACCTTCACCTATCCAATGCCAGTACGCGCTGCCAAGCAGGCAGTAGCTCTTGTGGACCGCAGTTCTTCTGTGCAATCCGTAATCGATGTGACGCAGCCTGTAGCTATGAAAATTGGAGACGCTGATTACATTTCCAGTAGATTGTTGAACCAGATTTTGGGTGGCGGTTCTGCCTCTCGCTTGTTTATGAACCTTCGTGAGGACAAAGGCTTTACCTACGGTGCCTATTCTTCGATTGATGCAGATAAATTGGTGGGTACTATTTCAGCTTCCGCATCGGTGCGCAGCGAAGTAACCGACTCTGCGGTTTACGAATTTGTCTATGAAATCAAAAATCTCGTGGACAAGGGAGTTACTCAAGTAGAATTGGACAAAGCCAAGGCAGAGCTTGCAGGTAGCTTTGGTCGCTCTCTAGAGCAGCCAGGTACTGTGGCTAACTTTGCCTTGAATACTGCCAGATATAATTTACCAAAGGATTACTATGCGACTTATTTGAAGAAGTTGAATGCGTATACAGTGGCAGACATCAATGCTACAGCTAAGCGTTTGATTGAGCCGGACAAGTTTATCATCACCACGGTAGGAAATGGAGCTGAGATTAAAGAAAAGCTTGCCCAGTTTGGAGAAGTGGTGGAATACGACCTCATGGGTGAACCAGCCAAACAGCTGGTAGCTGATGCCGCCATGACAGCTGAGAAAGTCTTGGAAAATTACTTGACCGCAGTAGGAGGGGCAGACAAAGTAGCTGCCGTTAAATCCGCCAAAATCAGCATGGATGCCAACGTCATGGGTACTCCACTGACCATCGCTTTTGTATACGATTCACAAAATGGCCGTTATGGACAAAAACTTTCCATTGCGGGCAATGTGATGCAAAAGACAAGCCTAGCCAACGGCAAGGGTTCCATGTCAGTGCAGGGCAATACGATTGAAATGGCTCCTGCACAACTAGCTGAAGCGCAGTTGAACTCCTATCTGTTCCCTGAAGCGGTATACAAAGCCAATGGCTACACCGTTTCGCTTGATGGATTAAAAGATGTGGACGGGAAGCCAGCATACAAAGTGATCATCACGGCTGCTTCAGGCGCCAAGCTGATCAACTATTATGCACAGGATTCAGGATTGAAGATCAAGTATGAAAATCCTGCTTCTGGAGATACGTATTATGGAGATTATCAGGCTACGAATGGAGTATTACTTCCAATGTCTTGGACCATCAAATCTCCACAGATCCCAGTGCCTTTGGAGGCAAAGGTGACTTCTCTAGAGCTTAACGTGCCGGTAACAGACTCGGATATCAACTAAAAATCAAAAAGGTGGGTAGCAATGCCCTCCTTTTTAGGTTAAGTAGGAGAAAATAAAAAAGGGGATTGCTGATACAGCAATCCCCTTTTTTATTTTCTCCAGTTTTCCCGAAGCGCTGTACTTGATCCTTTCTCCAAGACCAAAAGCGGGTAAAAGTTCTCCTCCTCCTTGGCAAAGGATAGGTTGAGCTTTCTCTCGTGCCGCTCTACCTCAACTTCCCAGTGCAGGGAATCTGCCTTGAGATCTAGACTGAGTAGGCGATCGTTTGCCATCAAGTGCATGTGAGCGATACTTTCAGGATGGATTTTTTGGATTACCTGCTGTGCATTTACTTGAATGCCGAGGGCATTGAAAACGGTGGTTTCCGTTTCATTCGTCCCAATTAATATCCCAAGTTCCTGAAGGCAGTCTTCGAGCACTGGAAACAGATCCGCTCTTCCCCTGACGAATGCATCGAAGAACTCCGTGATTTTTTCGGGCTGCGCAAACCGATCAGCAATTCGTTTTTCAAAATCTGCTAGTTGGTACCCTCGAAAGGGAATACCGAAAGTTTCCCACATCTCTCGCATCACCAAGGCTAGGGAACTTCCTTCCTTAAGCAGTTGAACATCCAAGCAAAGGCAGATCAGCGCGCCATGGCTGTAGATATTTACTTTTCGATCTTGAACCCCTTGCACATAGCCATCTAGCCAGAGGTCAATAGATGATTCTTCAATGGATGCATTTTTCCAGCCAAAATGTTGGGATTCTCGCTGGACAATTTTCTCCAAATGACGAAGGTAGGTGGGCAAATTGTACACCCCTGATTTCAGTAAATACAGATCTCCAAAGTAGGTAGTCACCCCTTCCAGTACTAGCCCTGCTTGCGTGTAGGTTTCCCGAGAAAAGTCGTAGGGGAGGAGTTCCTCTG
The DNA here is from genome assembly GCA_945901615.1 of Spirosoma fluviale. GTDB lineage: Bacteria > Bacteroidota > Bacteroidia > Cytophagales > Cyclobacteriaceae > Algoriphagus. The sequence goes on along the minus strand of CAMDLI010000091.1, from coordinate 1,656 downwards.
GTCGAATACGGCAGACATTCCAAGCATGATACAGTTCGTGGCAGCTAATGCCGAGCAATTCTTCCATTGCCTCTGCCTCAGTGATGGAGTTGGCTGGGCCAAAGGTGATGACCGTTCCCCTGCGGTGCTCTACCCCATGGTAGTGTGGGTAGGGCAGTAGTTGAAAGATAAACTGGTATTCAGGTTCGGGAAAGCTTCCAAAATCGGCAATCATTCGAGAGGAGAATGCTTGGAGTTGATTGATAAAACTGGTACTGTCAAAATGGATGTCCCCATGGAACCAGGCATGAAATTGGGTGGATCCGACCGAGTAGGTTTCACGGTGTAGGTTTTTTGCAGCCAAGACCGTCGCGTCTGCCAGGATCTGGTAATTCTCCGCCATCCAATTAGATGCTTCCGATCGGGTTAGCGTTACTGCGCGGTGGGGGTAGTCCTCCAAATCCAGTTGAACTGCAATCGGCTCGGTACTCCTTCCGAGGAGTTCAAAACAGCAGTTGACCAAGTTGACATATACTTGCTGATCGTCCACCCATGCGCTTCCAGCGTCTATTTTCCCAGCCCAATAGCTGTACCTAACCAATAGGGTTGTGTTTTCTGAAGCGAGGTATTCCCAGCGATCCTTGCTTGTTTTTGTGAATGGAAGTGACTCCCCATTTAGATTTGATGCGGTAAATCCGCGTAGATTTTGCGCGTAATTGGCGATTTGGTACCTTCCTGCTCTCCAAGCAGGGAGTTGGAGGTGAATCCTTTCTTGGGCCTGGCAATCAAATCTAAGTTCAATTTGAAGAAATTGAGATGCAGGATTTGGGCAAGAGATTTTGTATTGGATCATTTTTATGGGTAGGACTTAAACAAATGTAGGGCCTCGATTTGTATTTAAGAAAATGGTACTTATCTTTGCAATCCTTTTTGGGGGCAATCTCCAAGAGGAAAGTCAAGAAAGCAACTAGATTAAAGATATTCGATCATGAAAAGAACATTTCAGCCTTCTCGTAGAAAGAGAAAAAATAAGCACGGATTCAGAGAAAGAATGGCGACTGCAAATGGCAGAAGGGTATTGAGAGCCAGAAGAGCAAAAGGCAGACATAAATTATCTGTGTCTGACGAAAAGACATTGAAGAAATAATTCTTTGAGTTGTTTTTCGTATGTTACCATACGAAAGCTTTCTTGCAATGAAGTATTCACTTCCGAAATCAGAGCGGCTTCATGCCGAAAAAAGTATAAAGGAACTTTTCGAAAAAGGTTCCTCTTTTTTTTTATACCCATTCAAGATTGTATTTTGGGTTGGGGAGGGATTGGAAGATACTGCCAACCAGGTCCTTTTTTCGGTTTCAAAAAAGAAAATCAAAAAAGCCACAGGTAGGAATTACATCAAAAGAAGACTTAAAGAGGCTTACAGGCTCAATAAAGCACTGCTTCCTCCGACCGGACTGCTACTCGGCTTTGTGTTTGTGGGAGAGGCAAAAATGAGTTTTGGAGAGCTTGAGCCAAAAATGAAGTTGGTGCTTCAAAAATTACCAAATGAATTGTCTAAAAATTTAGGGAAACATGATTCAAAAAATTAAGCGTCCGGTAGTGCTTTGGCTTTCTGCCCTTTTAGTATTGGGTGGGATCGTAGCTTTCCAAGTGAAGAATGACCGGCTTTTTGCCATTGC
>CAMDLI010000090.1 GCA_945901615.1 Spirosoma fluviale | reverse complement strand
AAATATTCTTTTTCATCCGCATTTTTCAAATACCTACTCATTTCTTCTTGGCGAATTTGCTCCAAGGCCTGCTTTAGTTTTTGAATGGTAGGGGATACGACCATTTCTTTTTGCCAAGCACCAAACTCCTCAATACTTTCTTCGAGTATCGTTTCAACTGAAGGGATGGATTCCAATCTGTTTTGTAGTGCTGCCGAAGCCTTGCTTTGGATATTGTCCACATTGTATAGGACAACCCCTGGAAGTTCTTCTACCGAAGTTTCAATACTTCGCGGTACGGATAGGTCAATCAGGACCTTGTAGCTTGGGATGTTGATTCCCTCAATCAATTGTTTGGTAAGGAAAGGCTCGGGCATTCGAATTGAACAAACCACTACATCGGCTTCTTCAACGGCCGTGAGGCAGGATTCAAAGGCGATGACTTCAAAACCAAGAGGAACCCCGATTTCTTCTGCTTTGGCAAGGGTTCGGTTTGCAATTTTTACTTGTGCAGTGGGAAGATGCACCATATTTCTGGCTACATCCTCTCCAATTTCACCCACGCCAATAAGTAAAATTCTGGGTTGAAAAATATTCTGGGTAAGGCTTTCAATCAATTCAATGGTGGCATACGAAAGGGATGCGGCACCATCTCTGAAAGCAGTTTCTTGGACTACCCGCTTGTTGGTAAAGAAAATGGTGTGCATCAAGCGATGCAAAAATGGACCGGCAAGCTCTAGGTCAGCTGCAGTTTGGTAGGATCTCTTTACTTGATTTAAGATTTGAATGTCACCGATCACTTGTGCCTCAAGTCCCATGGATACACGAAATAGGTGAGTCACTGCTTCCGATTCGTTATTCAAAACTTGAAAATAATCGAGGTAGCTAATTGCGTCAGTTAATCCTCTTTCGATCCCGATCAACTTGATAAGTTCAACGCTGAGATCCGAATCGTGACTGTAATAGACTTCAGTTCGGTTGCAGGTGGATAGCACCAATGCATCTGCCACACTAAAAAATTCCTTGAGTTTGAGCAGTAGACGTTCAATAGCAGCTTCATCCAAGGAAATTAACTCCCTGATGTGAACGGGAGCACTTTTATGGGATAAACTGACAACTCTAAATCTGGTCTGCATCATGACTTTCTAAGGCTGCAAATTTAACAGTTGCAGCTCCCTCAAAAGTTTCTTTCTAGCAAGAGTTCTCTAATTTAAAATCAATCTAAATAATAAATTGAGTTCGTGAGCTGATAGTACATTTGGTTTGAAAGCCTAGAACCTGTAACTTCAGTTCAGATACTTTTTTAACTTCATTTCATGTGGCAGCGCGTAATTTTTTGGACTAAGATTCATCTTGGATTTTCAGCAAAGGAATCTCGAGGATTTTTGCTTTTGATTCCCTTTTTAATGGCCTTAGTGGCCGCTTCTCAGGTGCTTGCTTGGGCAAAAAATCAAAAGGCCTCAGCGATATACTTGCAGTACCTTCATGAAGTGGATAGCTTGGAACAGGCTGGCTTTTTACTTTCGGTATCTCCTCTGCCGACATTCAATGTCCAGGATACCATCATCCGGGCGCATTCCACAAAAGTTTCTGAGCGGATTCAGCGCTTGCCTTTTTCCGAAACGGATTCCGTGCTTTTGCAAATTGTGCCTGGTATCGGCGCATTGACGGCAGGAAGGATCATCAAGCACCGGGAAAGTTTAGGCGGGTTTACCCAAATAGCCCAGCTAAATGAAGTGTATGGGCTCAAGCCGGAGGTCATTCCGGTCATTTGGGAATATTTTGATTTTGATGCTGCCCCCATTCGCAAGCTATCCATCAACCGTGCTACAATTGAAGAACTGGCTTCCCATCCTTACATCAGTTACCAAGAAGCTAAGGTGGTAGTTGCCTTTCGCCTGCAGCATGGTCCCTTCCTACAATTGGATGACCTGTTGAAGATTCGGATTTTTAAAACAGAGTGGGTGAGCAAAATTGGGCCTTATTTAAACTTTGAGATTAAGGAAGCAGATGGAGCCAAGAAGTAACTAGAATTCTAGGTAAAAAGCCATAAGTTGCAGTGGGAACCAACTCTTGTCCCTGTGATTTCCTTACCTGAACTCAACTTACCTGCTTTCGAACCCCAACTTCTCAAAAAAGAAGATCAGGTATTTATTTTTGATTTTTTGCGCAAAAAGCATTTGGTACTTACCCCGGAGGAATGGGTGCGGCAACACTGGATCCGATTTCTTATCGATCACCAAAATTTCCCGAAAGGATTGGTTACTAGTGAAAAAGGATTGGTCTACAACGGATTACAGAAAAGGACCGATTTATTGGTTTTTGATCGATCGGGTCTTCCTTACTTTTTAATTGAATGCAAAGCTCCTGAGGTGGAGATCAACCAAAAAGTTCTCTCCCAAGCGGTTGCATATAACCAAATCCTGAAGTGTCCATTTATTGCGCTCAGTAATGGGAATCGGCATGTTTTTATGGAATATGTAATGGAAGAAGGGAAATTTATACAGCAAAAGAGCTTGCCACCTATCCCTGGCTAAAGAATTAAATTGTATTTATGATTGAAATTCTTTAACTTTTCTAAAATTTTTTAAGAAAGAGTATATCTATGCAAGCTACAATTTCAACTCTACCCTGCGATCTTTGCGGTTCACGGAAGCATTCTCTTTTTTCTGGGCTTCCGGAAACCCAACTCTGTGCCATCTCAGAGGCCAAAAATCTAGTTTCCCATCGTAAAGGACAGATTCTTTACTACGAAGGCACCAAGCCGCTGGGGATTTTCTGTGTGAACTCAGGAGTTGTCAAGGTATGCAAGACAGCTTCCAATGGGAAGGAGCAGATTTTATACTTGGCAAAGGAAGGGGACTTTTTAGGCTATCATGCTTTGCTTGGGGAAGAGAGTTACAGCAACTCTGCCACGATAATTAAGGATCCGAAAATTTGCTTTATTCCCAAAGAAGCATTTTTAGGCTCCATGATGAAGAACCCTGATTTTTTCCGACGGATTACCAAGCAATTGAGTCATGAGCTAGGGATCATGGAGGAAAAACTGTTAGACGCTTCCCAAAAAAGTATTCGGGAAAGGCTTGCTTTTTTGCTTCTGCAGTTGGCCAATACCTATAGAGTGGATGGTGGGGTGCATCAACAAATAGACCTCATACTCAGTCGAGAAGAAATTGCCGGGATGGTGGGAACGGCAACAGAATCAGTGATCCGATTGCTATCTGAATTTAATAAAGATGGATTGATTGAGCTTGATGGCAAGAAAATTAAAATTAAAGACAAGAAAGGATTGGTCCGACTTTCAGATTTTTATGCGTAGTCAGAACTAGAATGGTTCAATTGGAGTTAGTTGATTAAATTTGCTTCCATGACTCCATTTAGACTTACCTTCTTGTGCTGCTTCCTGTTTTTGGGATTGCAGGCTTATGGACAGTCTTTACCTTACCAGACGCTGTTGAAGGGATTGTATGATTCCAGTTTCCCAGTGCTCAAACCTGAGCAAATCACTGAATTGACAAATTATCAGGTACTCGATGCTCGGGAAAAAGTCGAGTATCAGGTCAGCCATTTGCAACATGCAAAATGGGTGGGACATGAGACTTTTACCTTGAAAACAGTCGCTGAATTGGATAAGAATAAACCGGTGCTTATTTACTGTACGGTAGGAGCACGATCTGAGGAGATTGGAAAAACACTTCAAAAAGCAGGATTTAAAAAAGTATACAATCTTTATGGTGGCATCCTTCATTGGGTAAATGAGGGGCGTACTGTGTTTGTGAATGGAAAGCCAACGCTGAAAGTGCATACCTATTCCAAGCCTTGGAGTATTTGGCTGAGCAGAGGAGAAAAAGTGTACTAACTTCGTTCAGTCCAACAGAACCAAAATCCAAAATTTCATTTCTTAGCTCCACATGACTTTAATTTCTCGAATCTCTTCCTTGCTGTTGCTTCTTATTCTTGTTTCCTGCCATAGCCCAGTAGTGGGAAAAGCAGGCAGCACACCGCCTAGTCACCAGCTTTGGAATGAGTTGCTCAAGACGCATGTCAAACCCAACGGGCAAGTGGATTACAAAGGCTTTATCCGAGAAAAACCAAAATTGGAAAGCTACCTCAAATTGCTTTCGGCGAATGCTCCCGATCGAAGCAAATGGTCTAAAAATGAGCAGCTTGCTTATTGGATCAATGTGTACAATGCCTATACGGTCAAGTTGATTGTCGATTTTTATCCTACCAAAAGCATACGTGACTTGGGGCCACGAATTAAAATTCCACTGATCAAGGACGTGTGGCATTACAAATTTTTCAAAATCGCCGGCGTCGACATGAGTTTGGATGAGGTAGAGCACAGCATCTTGAGGAAAGAATTTGAGGAGCCACGAATTCATTTTGCCATCAACTGCGCTTCGGTATCTTGTCCACCTTTGTTGAATGAGGCATTTGTAGCCAGTAACCTAGAAAATCAATTGATGCGGGTGACCACGACATTTGTCAATGACCCAAGTCGAAATAAAATTTCAAGTCAATCAGCCCAACTATCCTCCATTTTTTCTTGGTTTAAAGGGGATTTTACCAAAAAAGGAACGCTTATCGAATTTTTAAATCGCTACTCCAAGGTTAAGATTTCACCGAATGCTCGCATCTCTTTTCTAGATTACAATTGGAATTTAAACGAGTAAGCTGAATTTTTGGGTAAGTTTAGGTTCAACTTTGCCGTATGAGTTCTCGTCACTTTGTGATTATTGGAAATGGTATTTCGGGCATCACCTTCGCTAGACATTTGCGAAAAGGTGATGATCAAGCCCGTATAACCGTGATTTCAGGAGAATCTCCCTATTTTTTCTCGCGCACAGCTCTGATGTACGTGTACATGGGGCAGATGAAGTGGGAACATACGCAGCCGTATGAACCCCATTTTTGGAAGAAAAACCGAATAGATCTCAAGCAAGCCTGGGTCAAAAGCATCGCTTTTGAAACCAAGACTTTATTTTTTGATTCTGGAGAGAAACTGAGCTATGATGTTCTTGTTTTAGCCACCGGCTCCAAGCCTGCATTTTTCGGTTGGCCAGGACAGCAGTTGAAGGGGGTGCAAGGACTTTACTCCAAGCAAGACTTGGAGACGATGGAAGCCATCACCAGTCAACCGATGGAGCGGGCGGTGATCGTAGGTGGAGGATTGATTGGAATTGAATTGGCTGAAATGCTGACCTACAAGAAAATTCCGGTTACCTTCTTGGTTCGCGAAAATCGATTTTGGGAGCAAGTTCTCCCTGAGTCGGAAGCAGACTTGGTGCAAAAACATATTCGCGAACATGCGATTGACCTTCGTCTTGGGACGGAATTGAAAGAAATTTTATCCGATGCGCAGGGAAATGCTCGGGCGGTAGTGACCACTGCAGGTGAAGAAATTCCTTGCGGCTTTGTAGGTATTGCTACCGGAGTGACTCCAAATGTGGATTTCCTAAAAAACACGGCATTGGCGATTGGTAAAGGGGTTAAGGTCAATTCTTATTTTGAAAGTTCGGTACCCGATGTGTTTGCCATCGGAGATTGTGCGGAATTTGAAAAGCCTCCTGGGTTAGGTAGAAAGAACTTGGAGCAAGTATGGTACACCGGCAGAATGCATGGTGAGACCTTGGCCTATAATTTTTGCAATACCCCAGTGACCTACCAACCCGGAGTATGGTTTAATTCTGCGAAGTTCTTTGCCATCGAATACCAAACCTATGGATGGGTGTCACCGGAGCCAGTGGGTGGAGTACATGATCTCTTCTGGCAACATCGAGATGGAAAAGTCTCTTTTCGCATGAGCTTAGACCAAGAAGGGAAAGTCCTAGGTGTCTTAAATCTGGGCTTTCGTTTGCGTCATGAATTCTTTGATCGTGCGATTCGCGAAAAGTGGTCTGGAGCAAAAGTCATGCAAGAGCTAGGTAAGGGAGTATTCGATCCAGAATTTTATACACCTTACCACCTCGATATTCAAGCCGCATATCAACGGCAATTTGGAGGGGCAATCGTCTCCTCAAAAAAATCCTTTTTCCAAAAATTATTCGGGGCAAGTCAATGAGAGGAATTCAAGGTATCGGTCTTGTTCTGTTTTTAGTAGGCATGTTGGTCTTCACGGCATTGCCGTTTTTGAGCAGCTATCGCTTAACGGAAGCAATGGTGCAGGATCAAGTCAAAGAGATCCATCGGGAAAAGTTAGTTGAACTCCTGCAGCCCATGTATGGACAAAGTTACCCTTCCACCCATGCCTTTTTAAGTGCTTATTCCTCCAATTTTGATCCATACAATGAGGAACTGAAAGCCAAACAAGCCTGGGATCAAGTGATTTGGGACGATTATGGATTTGCCTTGGCCAAAGCGGCTGGCGAAGGACCTGCTCGTGCACATCCTTGGACCAGTTTGGCCTTGTCCATAGGTCTTGTAGTCTTGGGAGGCGTTCTTTTTCAGTTTGCTGGATCTGGCTCAGCGCATACAAGTTTGGCGCATACCGGAGTATTCCATTCCTCGCTCAAGAATAGAGGTGTGCTAGGAATGCTTACAGGTACTTACCTAATCGGATTTTATGTGATTTTGTACTGGTTTCCAGCCTATCTAAGTCCATTGGTATGGATGGTGGAGCCCATAGCTCAATTTTTGTCCGGGGGTCCTGCCAGCCAATGGTTTTTGTATGGCTTGGTGTACACTTTGGCGATAGGTGTGATGGGAATTCGGATGGTGTTGAAGTACCGGGACAACAAGTACCAGCAATTGCGCACGGCTTCGGTGGTATTTTTTCAAACAGCCTTTGCCTTCCTTATTCCTGAAGTGCTCGTTTTATTGAATAAGCCCTATTTTGATTTCAAGAATATCTGGCCTTTGGATTACGATTTCTTCTATGATTATCAGATAGATACCTTTATTTCTAGCGGTGGATTGGGGTTATTTATGTTGATTTGGGGGATTTTGCTGATTGTAATTGGTGTGCCGGCATTTACCTATTTCTATGGAAAACGCTGGTATTGCTCCTGGGTCTGTGGCTGTGGAGGCTTGGCCGAAACAGTCGGAGATGGATTCCGTCACCTGTCTGACAAGTCCCTGAAGGCCTGGCAATGGGAGCGCTGGATGATCCACGGAGTGCTTGCTTTGGCGGTGGTGATGACCACTTTGACCATTGTTAACTATTTTTCTTCCTTCAGTCTTTTAGGGCAGGTGACCAATCAATTGCATTCTTTTTATGGATTTGCCATTGGCTCTGCTTTTGCGGGGGTAGTGGGAACAGGTTTTTATCCCTTGATGGGGAATCGGGTCTGGTGTCGATTTGGTTGTCCCTTAGCAGCCTATTTGGGTTTGGTACAACGGTTTAAATCTAGATTTAGAATCACTACCAATGGAGGACAATGCATCTCCTGCGGCAATTGCTCCACCCATTGCGAGATGGGCATTGATGTGCGTGCTTATGCACAGCAGGGGCAAAATATTGTTAGATCTTCTTGTGTGGGATGTGGAGTTTGTGCTTCGGTTTGTCCACGTGGAGTATTGAAGTTGGAAAATGGTCCCGAAGAGGGGCGTATTCACGAGTTTCCGATCCTAATCGGCAACGATTCCATCAAATTGAGATCCTAAATGGTATTCCTGTATAGCTGTGCTGGCCTCTATTTTTTGGGGATGGGTTTTATATTCTTGTACAGCCTGGCGCAAGGGCATTTGTTGGTAAATTTCTTCAAGTTTAGAAAAAGGGAAAAGCAGGTTCCGCACCTCATTCCAAATCCTTGGCCAAAGGTCACGGTGCAGTTGCCTATCTACAACGAACTGTATGTAGTCGAGCGACTGATAGATGCAGTAGCCAAACTCAATTATCCCAGTGACTTGCTTCAAATTCAAATTTTGGATGACAGTACGGATCAGACTTCGGACTTGATTCAGGCCAAGTTGTTGGCTTATCCATCGGCCAATTTTCAATACCTCCACCGTACCAATCGGCAAGGATTTAAGGCTGGGGCATTGCGAGAAGCCTTACCCACCGCTGAAGGCGAATTTGTGGCAATCTTTGATGCAGATTTTGTGCCGGATCCCGATTTTCTGATCAAGGCCTTGCCCTACTTTTCCTCCCCCCAAGTGGGTATGGTACAGAGTCGCTGGACGCACCTCAATCAAAACTATTCCATCCTCACACAGCTGCAGGCTTTTGCTCTCGATGCTCATTTCTTGATTGAGCAGTCGGGAAGAAACCAGCAAGGGGCCTTTATCAATTTCAATGGGACGGCAGGAATTTGGAGAAAAGGGTGCATTCTTGATGCGGGAAACTGGGAGGCAGACACCTTGACCGAAGATTTGGACCTGAGTTACCGTGCCCAACGAAAAGGATGGAAGTTTGTATACCGACCTGAAATCGAATCCCCAGCAGAATTGCCTCCGATTCTTTCGGCAATCAAATCCCAGCAATTCCGATGGACCAAGGGCGGGGCCGAATGTGCGGTCAAGCATGCAGGGAAGGTTCTAAATGAAAATCATCCGCTGGGCATTAAATTTCATGCCTTTGCCCACTTGTTCAATTCTACCATTTTCATTGCCATTCTCTTGACAAGCTTTTGCAGCATCGGGTTCTGGTGGGGGGTACAGTTGAAGTTGATTCCTTTGGAACTTTTTTGGGCTTCAATAATTTCCATGATTGGTTTTGTGCTCGTAGCGGGGGTGTATTTGGTTTCCTATCTTACCGCACAGCAATATTCTTGGAAGTCCATTGTCGGAGCT
>CAMDLI010000089.1 GCA_945901615.1 Spirosoma fluviale | reverse complement strand
TCTAACGCAAACCGAACTCTTTTGGCTACCTCTTGCGGACCTAAGATTGCAAAAACTTCCATGAGGTCTGGACCAGCGCCGAGGCCAGTGACCGCGAGGCGAACAGCCTGCATGACCTTGCCCAATTTGATGCCATTTGCTTCGGCCGTACTTTCTAGGAGATCTTTGGCTGCTACCCCATCAAAGGGAGTAGGTATTCCAGACTCGAGGGTCTGGGCATAGCCCTTCAATAGGGTGGCTGCATCTGCATTCCACTTTTTGGTGGCTACCTCTAGATCAAAGTCGCTAGGGGCCTGGTGAAGAAACTGGCTGTCTCTCCAGAAGTCCCCGGGGAAAGTTACTCGCTCTCGGAGTAGGGCAACGATTGCTGCTGCTTTTTCCGGGGATATCGCTACGCCTGCAGCGTCCGCGTCCTTTTGGAGGTAGCTGATCAGCTGGTCTTGGGGGCTGCTGCGGAGGTAATGCTCGTTGAACCACTTCGCTTTGGCAATGTCAAACTTCGTTCCCGACTTGCCAATCCGCTCGATGGAGAAGGCTTCTACCAATTCCTCCAAAGAGAAAATCTCGCGCTCATCCCCTGGGTTCCAGCCGAGAAAGGCCAGGAAGTTGAGAAGGGCTTCTGGGAGGTAGCCATTTTCTCGAAATCCGCTGGACTTTTCTCCTGTAAAAGGATCGACCCAATTGAGTGGAAATACTGGGAATCCCAGCTTGTCGCCATCGCGCTTGGAGAGCTTGCCATTGCCGTCCGGCTTGAGGAGCAGGGGCAGGTGGGCAAACTGGGGCATGGTATCCTCCCAACCAAAGAAACGGTACAAAAGCACGTGTAGGGGGGCAGAGGGAAGCCATTCTTCTCCACGAATCACGTGGGTGATACCCATGAGGTGATCATCCACAATATTAGCAAGGTGGTAGGTCGGCATGCCGTCCGACTTCATCAGGACCTTGTCGTCGAGTGTGCTCGAGTGCACCATGACCCAACCCCGAATCAGGTCGTGGAGACGTACCTCCTCTTTGAGTGGTAGTTTGGCACGGATGACGTAGGGATCTCCCGAGGCCAATCGTTCCTTCACCTCAGCTGCGGAGAGGGTGAGGGAGTTTTTCATTTGGCTGCGGGTGATGCTGTTGTACTGAGGCTGTAGCACGCGGGCGGCGGTGAGGCGTTCCCGCATGGCCTCGAGTTCCTCGGAGGTATCAAAGGCATAGTAGGCATGGCCTTTTTCTACGAGGTCCAGGGCATACTGCATGTAACTTGCCTTACGCTCCGATTGGCGGTAGGGGGCTACAGATCCTGGATTCCTGGGGCTTTCATCGGGGGAGATGCCCAACCAGTCTAGGGCTTCTTGAATGTATTCTTCGGCGCCAGGTACGAAGCGCATTTGGTCGGTATCTTCGATGCGGAGGAGAAACTTGCCTCCCATTTTTCGGGCAAAAAGGTAATTGTAGAGGGCAGTGCGCAGCCCTCCGATATGGAGTGCTCCCGTTGGGGAAGGAGCAAATCGTACGCGAACTTCTTTGGTCATGGTAGTCGTTGGCTTCTAAGCCCACAAAGATAGGAATTTGTCGTCGACCTTTGAGGTCTTTTAGACCTCGAAGGTCGACGCTCCTCGAAATTTACAATTTCGAGGTACTATCCATCGATGTTCACATCGAAGTCTGGGGGATTAAAAATCCTTAGATAAGTGCTCGAGGTTGCAAACCACAAAAAACATGGAACTTCTTTCACCTAGAAGGTAATCCAAAAATTTCTTCTTAAATTTTATAGAAACTTTTTAACCTCACTTTTTATGGGAAAGGAATACATCATTAGAGATCCTGGTGCCGTCCACTTCGTAACATTTACTGTTCACCAATGGGTGGATGTTTTCACAAGAAGAATTTATGTGGATCAATTCCTCGATAGTTTAAAATATTGCCAAAAAGCAAAAGGTTTGGAGATTTTTGCTTGGGTAATTATGTCCAATCACTGCCATTTAATCTTAAGAGCCAGGGGGGAAAATCTTGCAGACATTATTCGTGATCTAAAAAAATTTACCGCAAAAGCCATAGTTAGGCTAATTCAAGAGAATGAATTAGAAAGCCGAAAAAAATGGCTAGCAATGACCCTTACATTCGAAAATCATATTTGGTTTTGGGAAAAAGGATACCATGGAGAAGAGATCTATTCCAAACCTTTCTATAATTCAAAGATGAATTACATTCATCAAAATCCTGTGAGAGCCGGCATTGTAGAAAACCCGGAAGACTATCTTCTGAGCAGCGCGGGAGACTTTTTTGGAATTCGAAAAGGGCCGTTGGATTTGGAATGGTTTGGATAAGTGCTTAATGCTTGATAAGCCGCTCCTCGATCCTCCGCTGCGGATCGAGGTACACCTATCCATCGATGTTCACATCGAAGTCTAGGGGATTAAAAATCCTTAGATAAGTGCTCGAGGTTGCAAACCTCGAGCAGCAGCAAACCTCGAGCAGCAAAAGCAGCAAACAAAAAAGGCCCTGTATGTCTACGGGGCCTTTTTGGTGGGAATGGGCTCGACTTATTGTCTTGCTCTGATTTTTTCCTTGATACGGGCGGCCTTACCTTGACGTCCTCTCAAGTAGAATAGACGAGCTCTTCTTACTTTACCTTCTCTTACCAGTTCGATCTGCTCGATGGCTGGGGAGATGATTGGGAAGATACGCTCTACCCCTACACCATTGGATATTTTACGCACGGTAAAAGTCTCTCCGTTGGAGTTTGGGTTTTTTCGTTGGATCACAGTTCCTTGGAACTGCTGGATTCTTTCCTTGTTACCTTCTTTGATACGTACGTGTACGTTGATGGTATCACCGGCTTTGAAAGAAGGGAACTTGGCTCTCGCCTCGCTGTATTCCGCTTCTACAATTTTCATTAGATCGCTCATAGCTCTATGTTTTAATGCTTTCGCAGTGCTCCGCCGCAGCGGTATAAATGAATTATTTTTTCTATACTCTTGTCTCGCCTACTCCCAACCTGAATCTTTGAGAAGATCGGGTCTTTTTTCTTGGGTTCGGCGAACCGACGCTTCGAATCTCCACTGGCTTATCTTGGCTTCATGACCCGAGAGCAGTACCTCAGGAATTTCTCTTCCTTCATACACTGCTGGCCGGGTATACACCGGCGGGGCAAGCAAATTATCTTGGAAGGAATCCGTCAAGGCCGAAGTCTCGTCGTTGAGTACGCCTGGGATGAGACGGATGATGGCGTCAGCGACAACCGCTGCGGCCAACTCGCCACCCGAGAGGACGTAATCTCCGATGCTGATTTCCTTGGTGATAAAGGCATCCCGAACCCGCTGATCTACTCCCTTGTAATGACCGCAGAGGATCAGGAGGTTTTTCGATTGGGAAAGGGCATTGGCCATCGGCTGATCGAAGGTGGCTCCGTCGGGCGTCATGTAGATGATTTCATCGTACACACGCTCCTGTTGAAGGGCTTCAATACAGCGGGCGATCGGCTCGATCATCAAGACCATTCCTGCGCCCCCACCAAATGCATAATCGTCCACTTGCTTTTGTTTGCCTGTGGCATAATCTCTCAGGTTGTGGATTCGAACCGTGGCGATTCCTTTTTCTTCCGCCCGTTTGAGGATGGAATGCGAAAAGGGACCTTCCAATAGTCCAGGCACTACTGTAATGAGATCGATATGCATGGGTTAATCTTCCAGATAAATTTCAAGTAAGCCTTCGGGCAACTGGCAGAAAACTTTTTTTGCTGCCTTGTCCACCTGGGTAATGATGCCATCCTGTATAGGGATTAGCACTTCTTTGCCTTGGTAGGTCACTCCGAGGAGGTCCTGTGTTTCGAGATCGTAGACGACCTGCACAGGTCCGATGGGTCCCATCGTCAGGTCGATGACGTCAAAACCAATCAGTTCGTGGAAGTAATACTGATCTTCATCTAGTTGAGGAAGCTCGGAGAGTGGAAGATATACTTCCGATCCTACGAGATGTTCCACTTCTTCGATTCGATCGAGCTCCTCAAACTTGGCGAGTGCTTTGCCTCCGTACTGGATCACAAAGTGTTCCAGAAAGAAGGGGACTAAGCGCCCTTTTTGATCGAGGAAGAGGTGCTCTAATCCCTCGTATTCCTCGGGATAATCTACATCGAGCACCACATTTACTTCACCACGAAGTCCATGAACTTTGGCTATCCGGCCTATCAAAAAGCACTGGTCCTTGTTCATGGGAGGAATTTATTATTCTCCAGCAGCGCCACCATCGGCTGCATCAGCAGCAGGTGCGTCAGCAGGAGCATCAACGGAGGCAGTATCTTCTGCAGCTTCAACTACCGGAGCATCAGCAGAGGTAGTAGCTTCTACTACTGGAGCTTCTTCAGCAACAGGAGCTTCAACTGCAGGAGCCTCGGCGGAGGTAGTTTCAACTTCTTCAGCAGCTTCAACTACCGGAGCATCAGCGGAGGTAGTAGCTTCTACTACCGGAGCTTCAGCAGCGGCAGTTTCTTCTTCTACAGCAGGAGCTTCAACTGCAGGAGCAGCTTCTTCAACTTCTTCTACCGCAGGGGCAGCAGCGGCAACAGCAGCAGCTTCTCTTGCTTTGATAGCGTCGATACGAGCCTGGTTTTTGGCTGTTTCAGCAGCAAGGGCGGACTTACGAGCATCTGCTTTGGCAGTTGCAAGTTGGTCTTTCTTGCCTTCGATCTTGGTATCTTTCTCAGAAAGCCATGCGTTGAATTTGGCATCGGCTTGTTCTTGAGAAATAGCACCTTTCAACACTCCAATTTGGAGGTGTTTTTTCAGCATGACACCTCTGTAAGAAAGCATGGCTTTCACGGTATCGGTAGGCTGAGCTCCATTCAACAACCAGGTAAGAGCGCGCTCATTGTTGATGTTGATGGAAGCGGGGTTCGTGTTCGGATTGTAAGTTCCGAGTTTCTCGATGAAGCGTCCATCACGTGGAGCTCTTGCATCAGCTACAACCACGTCGTAAATGGCTTGTTTTTTGCGACCACGACGTGCTAATCTGATTTTTACGGACATAATTAACTGTTTTTAGTGAGTGGATGGAACCCGTCCATCCTAATTTTGGACTGCAAAGATACGATAAAGGATTGAAAAGCCACAAGTTGCCTGTAAATTATTTGCGTAAAAGTTGAGATTGGGACTATCTTGCAGGACTATTTGGCCTTGTAGTTCAACGGATAGAACAAGCGTTTCCTAAACGCTAGATCTAGGTTCGATTCCTAGCTAGGCTACAAAACAAACCGCTACCTCATTTGAAATGAGTTAAATTCTTTTTGGGGTACAGTTTGGGGGATACTTTTTAGTCCCCGCAGTAGTGGACACCTCACTTGATTGAGATTTACGGGCTTTAACAAAGACTAGCCCTACAGAAAAGTTGCTTCAACAGAGCCTCAACTCTAAAAATATAAATTCAATTTTTTTACTTAGAAGGTGTCGAAAACAAAACAAAAGGATAACCTCCCCTGCTAGCAGTTTTTCTACTTATTCTTTAGGTTGCTGTTTTTATTAATCCCTGCAGCCATGTCTTCTAGACGAAACTTCCTAAAATCTGGCCTACTTCCGCTGTCACTAGGGGCCCTGGTCCCTTCGCTAGTCCAGGCTAATCCGACCCCCTCACACTCCCAAAGTCCGCTCAGCCAGCTTCTGAAAATCATGACCCGACACACGGTTTGGAAAGAGGTCGCTTCGATTCCCTTTTCTTTTCCCACACACCATTGCCAGGGCATGGTCAAAATTGGAGAAGATTATTGGGTAAGCTCGGTGGAAGTCCTTCCAGAATTTGCAGGAGATCGTTCCCACGGAAAAGGATATTTATTTCAGGTGAGTGCAACAGGCCAACTCCTGAATAGCCTAGAACTCGGGGAAGGACCGCTGTACCATCCCAGTGGCATCGACTTCGATGGCACACACCTTTGGATAGCCCTTGCAGCCTACAAACCCAACAGCCAATCGATTATTTACCAGGTTAATCCATCGCAAATGACGGTGAAGGAGATTTTTCGATGGGAAGATCACCTCGGGGCCATCGCACTCAATCCGGACACCCAGATCTTGCATGGTGCCAGCTGGGGTTCCCGTACCCTGTACCAATGGGATAGCAAAGCGGTTGCAAAAAAACAGGGTTCCTCGGAAACTATTCCCTCCACCAGCCAACTCAATCCCTCCAGCTACATCGACTACCAAGACAACCAATACCTAGGTGGTGGCGAAATGCTCTATTCAGGGGTGGCAACCTACAAAAAACCGGAAGAGCCTGCCTTTTCCCTGGGCGGACTGGAAATCTGGAATGTCCTCCAAGGCCAGGTGGTCCACCAGCTACCAATATCCCTCTGGTCACCGAAAACAGGCAGAGTCATGACTCAAAATCCTTGCTTTTTGGAAGCAGTGGCCCCAAACCAAGTTCGTGCCTACTTCCTCCCTGACGACATGGAATCTACCCTGTATGTGTATGAAGCTGCAGTGGAGCTATCAAAAGAAAAATAAGCCATTCAAGCAGCAATTCCAGTGAAAACACCAGTCGAAAAATTGATTCATCAAATTAATTTTTCGGTTTTCTGAAAATCAGGCAATGTTGCCAGGGTAGGTTGCTGGTGTTTTTTTCAAATGAAAAGCCGGCAGCCTTAAACTCTTTTACCGCCTGTTGCTGGCTCATTTTGTGGATGGCTTTGATGGGTACATTCGGGTCTTCAGCCCTAAACTCTACCAAAACCAACTTGCCCCCAGGCTTGAGTGCTCCCAACATGGATAGCGCCATCTCGTAAGGATAAGAAAATTCATGGTACACATCCACCAGTAACATCATGTCGATGCTGTTTGCAGGCAAGGAAACTGTCTTTTCGGTACTCAATACTGGAATAATATTCTTTTTCCCTTCCCGTTTGATTCGTTCATTCAAGAAAGCAATCATCTCCCGTTCCACATCCACGGCATACACTTTTCCGTTGCCCACCATTTTGGATAGTAAGGTGCTGTGGTAGCCACTTCCAGCACCAATATCTGCAATGACAGTGCCAGGTTGTACGGCAAGATTTTTTAACAACTGCGTCGTATTTTCTTCCTGCTCTCTTTCTTGTCGTTCAAGCCAGCCAATTCCAAAGTGGCTCATGACTTGGGCAATTTGGCGCCCCATGTACCATTTGCTGATGCCATTGGGATCCCCCGGCTTCACCGTATAGCGATCCTGTGCCGCAAGGGTAGTCGTATGCAGGATTGCAAAAAATAACAGGATAAATCGCAGGGAGTTTTTCATGATGGGTTGTTTTTAGGCTAAGACTAGTTGAAGTGGCTTTTCTTAGGCACCTAAATTCAGATAAAATTCTTACAAGTGCAGGATATGAAGGTTAAAACTCTATTTTTATTCCATCGCTAAATAGCAGCCCTTTACTAAACGCTTATATTTAAGTCTTACTCCCCTCGCGGGAATTAATAGTTAACCCAAAATGAAAACCTACCCAAGCATATTTAATGATGTAATCGGCCCGGTCATGCGAGGCCCTTCGAGTTCTCATTGTGCTGCATCCATTCGAATTGGACGGATGTGCCGTGACTTGATGGATGGGGATATCCAGGAGGTATATGTGGAGTTTGACCCCAACGGCTCCCTTGCGACTACGCACAAGGGGCAAGGCTCGGACATGGGATTGTTTGGGGGATTTTTAGGTTGGGAAGCCTACGAAGAGCGTCTTCCAGATTACCTGCGAGCCATTGAAGAAGCCGGTATCCAAATTAAAATCGATATCCATCCCATCGGGGCCACCCACCCGAATACCTACAAGCTCACCCTCACCAATAAAAAAGAATCCCGTGAGGTAACCGCCATTTCTACCGGCGGGGGCATGATTGAAATTCTTGAAATCGATGGCGCCCAGGTCTCTATGGCAGGGGATTTTTACCAGACGCTAGTCTATGTAAAGACGGCAGGTAGCCTTCCAGAATTTATTGAGAAGTCCATGCCCTGCGATGAAGTTGCGGTGCGCCAAGGCAAATCGATCTTTATCGAAATCAAGGCCAATGCCTTTTTGAATGAGGAGGTCTGCGAGGAACTTCTCCAAATGGAGGAAGTGCTGTTCATAAAAAAGATCAAGCCGGTCCTCCCTGTCATGTCTCGAAAAGACCTCGAAGTGCCCTTTATTACTTGCGAGGAAATGCTAGCGTTCAACCAGGACAAAAACCATGCCCTCTGGGAACTCGCTGTGGACTATGAAAGCATGCGCGGGAATATTTCGAGAGCGGAGGTTTTTGAAAAGATGCGGAACATTGTGCAAATCATGCAAAACTCCATCGATCTTGGATTGAAGGGAACGAAGTACGCAGACCGGATTTTAGGCCCCCAATCCCTTGGATTTCAAAAGCAGCTAGAGGACAAAAAGCTGGTGGAAGGCGATATTCTAAACCAAGTGATCCTCTACACCTCTGCGATGATGGAGGTCAAAAGTTCGATGGGCGTCGTGGTAGCAGCCCCAACTGCTGGCTCCTGTGGTGCTCTGCCAGGCGCTCTCATTGGCATCAGCAGGGGACTTTCCTTGCATGAAGATGAAACGGTGAAAGCGATGCTCGCAGCCGGCATCATCGGCGTATTTATTGCCGCACATGCCACCTTTGCCGCCGAAGTAGGTGGCTGTATGGCCGAATGCGGTTCGGGTTCAGGCATGGCCGCAGCCGGAATTGTTGAATTGAAAAAGGGGAGCCTGGATCAATCCCTAGGAGCAGCCTCCATGGCCCTTCAATCATCCTTGGGTATGATTTGCGACATGATTGCCGATCGTGTAGAGGCTCCCTGTCTGAATCGAAATGTGATGGCCGCCACCAATGCCATT
>CAMDLI010000088.1 GCA_945901615.1 Spirosoma fluviale | reverse complement strand
GTTAAATTTATAATTGTAAAGTCTCTTTTTCTTTCTGTGGAAATTCTAATTATTCTTTTTCTGGTCCTGTTAAATGGCGTTTTTGCCATGGCCGAATTATCCCTTGTTTCTTCGCGAAAATTCAAGTTGGAGAGCATGAAAAAGCAGCGAAAGTTGGGAGCAAAGGAGGCTCTGGCGCTGTCAGAGAACCCAACCAAATTCATGTCCACGGTGCAAATTGGTATCACGCTCATTGGTGTTTTATTGGGTGTCTATGGTGGCAAAAACATCACGGATGATCTGGAAACCATGCTGCAACAAGTTCCTTTTTTGCAGCCCTATGCGAATACTTTGGCAGTAGGTTTGGTGGTGGTATTGATTACGTACCTGTCCATCGTGCTGGGTGAATTGTTCCCCAAAAGGCTGGGCATGACCTTTCCAGAGCAGATTGCGGTGCAAGTGGCCAAGCCCATGCTGTGGTTGTCCAAGTTAACCAGCCCTTTTGTTTGGTTGTTGACGATCTCCAATGATTTTTTACTTTGGATTTTTCAGATTAAGCGAACATCTGATAGTAAAATTTCTGAAGAGGAGTTGAAAGCTCTAATCAAAGAAAGTGCTGAGGGAGGAGAAATCATGGATATTGAACAGGATATCGTGGAGCGGGTATTTGAGTTGGGTGATCGTCGGATCAACACGCTGCTTACCCACCGAAATGAGTTGGTATTTTTCAATACGACCGATACCGAAGCGGGGGTCAGAAAGAAAATCAGTGAAGAAAAACATTCTGCCTATCCACTTTGCAAGGATGGTGATTTGGATCAAATCGTCGGGATGGTGCTGGTGAAGGACCTCTTTGATTCCAGTCTTGAGGAGGGATTTGACTTGAGAAAAATTGCAAAATCCCCACTTTTTCTAAACGAGAGCATGTTTGCTTACCAAGCGTTGGAATCCTTCAAGGCGCATCGGCTTCATTACGGATTGGTGATTGATGAGTACGGGGTCACGGTGGGCATGGTCACCATGGATGATGTGGTAGACGCCCTTGTAGGAGAGGCCACGGAAATGGATCAAACGGACTACCAAATCGTGGAGCGTGCGGATGGTTCTTGGTTGATTGATGGGCAATACTCCTTGATCGATTTCGAAAAATTTTTCGATTTTGACATTTCCTATCAAAACAAAAATTTCACCACGCTAGCAGGTTTAATCCTCCATCAAAGTGGCTATATCCCAAATGTGGGTGATACGGTTACGGTAGAAAAACTTCGACTTGAAGTAGTAGACAAAGACGGGCAACGGATCGACAAGGTGCTGGTGAGTAGAATCTAAGGCACCAATCCTCAATACAGTTCGGGTATCAAGATTTCAGAATTGCGCTACCCTCAACCGTTAACTAGTTTCAAAAACTCTTCTTCGGAAACCAAAGGAATGCCCAACTTCTGGGCTTTTTCTTTTTTGCTCGGTCCCATCTCTTCTCCTTCGATGATGAAGTCTAGGTTTTTGGAAACCGAACTCAAGTATTGCCCTCCGTGGGCTTGTACAAAAGTAACAATCTCGTCCCGTTTGAAGTGATTCAATCTTCCGGAGGCCAAGATTCTTTTACCATCCAACGCATTGCCAAGTGCCACAATTTCTCCTCCCTGCATTTCAAAATTCAAGCCCTGGGCTTTCATTTGGGCGATGATTTCTAGATTTTCTGGCTGTGCAAAAAATTCTTGAAGACTCTGCACCAAGGTTTCACCCACTCCATTGATTTCCAGCAATTCTTCCCCAGTAGCGGCTTGAAGTTTCTCGAGGGTTCCAAAATGCTTCGCCAGGAGCTGTGCGGTATTTTCTCCAATGTTTCGGATGCCAAGGGCAAATAGCACCTTGTCAAAATCTTGGGATTTGGATGCAAAAATCCCTTCCATCATGTTCGTGATGACCCCTTCTTGGAAGGTGTTCGCTTTTAGTTTTTTGATGCGCTCTTGAAGTTCGTCGGGCAAGTTGAGCTGAAGTTCAAGCAGAATGGTGTGGATGGTGCCGTGCTTTTTGCTTGCCTCCAAAATCTGTTCAAATTCCACGCGCCGGCCTAAGAATATCTCCAAGACCACCGCTACAGGAATGTAATCTTCCACCTTCATCAAGTCGGCATGTGTAGCCAAGTTTTGGAGTAAGAAGTCCACCATCCCTACATTGGAAGGCACTTTTTTCTTCCATGCTTTGAGTTGTGCTTGAAAAGTACGGATTCGATCTCGAAGGGGGAGGTGGGTATTTTCAAGTAGAAAATCTTGGATTTGCTTCAGAGAGACTCCCTCTGTCAGTGCAAACAATACTTTCTCTAAGGAGATGTAGAGTAGCCCATTGACCTCTCGTTCGTATTGATCCTGACTCATCTCTAGCCCGAGCAGTTCGCTTTGCTTGCTGTCGAGGCTGTAGAGGTCGGCATAGTTTCGAATAAAACCCTGATCGATCAACGCGCGAATTCGCTCCGTTCCCATGGAATCAATGTCCATGGCACGCTTGCTGACAAAATGTTCGATACGGCCCAGGATCTGTGGGGGGCAAGCAGCTGCATTGGGGCAGTAATGTTTGGCTTCGCCTTCTTTCCGTTCCAAGGTACTGCCACATTCCGGACAGTGACTGATGTAGCGGATGGCTAGGGAGCCAGGTCTTCGCTTAGCAGCATTCACTGCGGTGATTTTAGGGATAATTTCCCCTCCTTTTTCTACCTGTACAAAATCTCCTTCGTGGATTTCCAGGCGTTCGATTTCATTTGCATTGTGTAAAGAGGCCCGCTTAACCGTGGTGCCAGCAAGTAATACGGGGGCTAGGTTGGCCACTGGCGTGATGGCTCCGGTACGTCCTACTTGATAGGTGATGGAGAGCAACTCGGTTTCCGCGCTTTCTGCTTTGTATTTGTAGGCGATTGCCCAGCGAGGATTCTTTGCAGTAAAACCCAGTTCTTCCCGCTGCTGGTTATCGTTGATTTTGATTACGACCCCATCTGTATCCAAGGGAAGTTCAAAGCGCTTTTCCTTCCAAGATGCGATGTACCCGAAGACTTCTCCGATTGTTTTTACTTTTAGGTAGGTGGGAGATACGTTGAAGCCCCAGCTTTCTAGTAAGTGAATGGCTTGATCGTGTTGATCTACTCCTAGGTCATCACCCAGGAGTTGGTAGAAATAGCAATTTAGGCGGCGCTTGGCCACCACGCTGCTATCCTGCATTTTGAGGGTGCCTGAAGCAGCATTTCGTGGGTTGGCCAGCAAGGCTTCCCCTTTGGATTCACGCTCGGTATTCAATTTTTCAAATTCCTTGAGGGGGAGAAATATTTCACCGCGAACCTCGAATTTGACAGGAACATTGGGGTAGGGTAGCGATAAAGGGATATTTCGGATGGTTTTCACATTGGCAGTGACATCGTCTCCTTTGGTGCCATCTCCGCGAGTGACGGCACGCACCAACTGTCCATTTTCGTAGACCAAGGAGATCGCGACTCCATCAAATTTCAATTCGCAGAAGTACTCGTAGTTGGAATGGCCCAAACCTTTGACTATGCGCTCATCAAAAGCGCTCAACTCCTCTTCCGAGTAGGTATTACCCAAAGAAAGCATGCGGGACTCGTGCGCAACAGTCTGAAATTCCTTCGTAATGGTACCTCCCACGCGCTGACTGGGGCTATCGGATTGAAGCAATTCGGGAAAGGCTTTTTCCAAGCGAATCAACTCCTCCAAAAGCTGATCAAAATCGTAATCAGAAATTTCTGTACGGCTTTCTTGGTAGTACAGCTGGTTGTGGTAATTGAGCTGCTGGGAAAGTTCTTGGATACGATGTGCGGCTTCGGAGTGAGTCATGCAAGGCTAAAATTTCTAGGGTAAAAATAAGGGTTAAGGCTCAAGAATTTGCGGGTTGAAGCGAATTGTACCTTCATTTTTTTGCATGGATTCCGAAACTATAGGGAATTGCCTTTGAACCGATTTTATAGCGCTCATGGGCTACAGGCTTCCCTTGAATTTTCTATCTTTGTAGGCTAGTTTTAGAAAAGGACTTATTTTTTCTAGACGCGATACGACACCCACATGAGCGACACCAAATTTAAACGCTACACCGTTACTTCAGCATTGCCCTATGCAAATGGACCACTTCACATTGGTCACTTGGCAGGCTGCTATATTCCGTCTGATATTTATGTTCGATACTTGCGCTCCCAAGGAAGGGATGTCGCCTACATCTGTGGCTCCGATGAGCATGGCGTAGCGATTACGATCAAGGCAGCGAAAGAAGGAAAGACGCCGCAGCAGGTAGTGGATCATTACCATGAGATGATGAAGGGGAGCTTTGAGCAATTTGGGATAAGCTTCAACCATTACTCCCGTACTTCTGCGCCTATCCATCACGAGACGGCTCAGGAGTTTTTTACGAATTTGTACCAGAAAGGGGAATTTTTAGAGCAGAGCACCGCTCAATATTACGATGAGGAGGCGGATCAGTTTCTTGCTGACCGCTACATCGAAGGCACTTGTCCTAAGTGTGGCAACGACCACGCCTATGGAGACCAGTGTGAAAAATGTGGAACCTCTCTCAGTCCCACCGACTTGATCAATCCCAAGTCCAAATTGAGCGGTAGAACTCCCATTTTGAAAGATACTACCCACTGGTTTTTGGACTTGGCTCGCTACCAGGATTTCTTGAAAAAATGGGTTTTGGAGGAGCATGGGGACGATTGGAAAAACAATGTCTTGGGCCAATGCCGCTCTTGGCTAGAAGCTGGAGATGGACTCCAAGCAAGATCCATGACACGGGATTTAGATTGGGGCATACCCGTACCTCTTTCTACTGCCAAAGGGAAGGTGCTGTATGTTTGGTTTGATGCTCCAATTGGCTACATATCGGCCACCAAGGAGTGGGCGGAAGAAAAAGGAATCGATTGGGAGCCTTACTGGAAAGACAAGGATACCAAGCTAGTTCACTTTATCGGCAAGGATAATATTGTGTTCCACTGCATCATTTTTCCGGCAATTTTAAAAACCCACGGAGGGTATATTCTCCCGGATAATGTGCCTGCAAATGAGTTTCTAAATTTGGAGGGGGACAAGATCTCTACTTCCCGAAATTGGGCTGTGTGGCTTCATGAATACTTGGAAGAGTTTCCTGGGCAGCAGGATTTGCTTCGGTATGTGCTGACCGCCAATGCACCCGAGACGAAGGATAATGATTTTACTTGGAAGGATTTTCAAACTAGAACCAATTCGGAGTTAGTAGCGATCTATGGCAATTTTGTGAATCGTGCTGTGGTGCTCACGCAAAAGTTTTTTGACGGAATAGTGCCTGCTCGAGGAGAATTGAGAGGGATTGACCAGGACTTGCTTCGGGAGTTGGAAGGATTTCCAGAAAAAATTGCTGCTTCAATTGAGCGATTCCGTTTCCGTGAAGCCCAAGGATTGATGATGGATTTGGCCCGTATGGGAAATAAGTACTTGGCAGATACCGAGCCTTGGAAAGAGGTCAAAACTGATGTAGCCCGCACCCAGACCATTTTAAATATTGCCTTGAATGTGGCAGCTAATTTGGCCATTCTATCCGAGCCATTCTTGCCATTTACTGCCCAAAAATTGTACCGCACCTTTGGGATGCAAGCCACTACCTGGGCGGATGCAGGAAATGGAAATTTGATTCAATCTAATCGAGCCTTGGGGGAAATTGGACTCCTGTTTGAAAAAATTGAAGATGAAGTAGTTGAGAAACAAATTCAGAAACTTGTAAATGCTAAAAAAATGAATGAAGCTGCAGACCTCCCAGTTACTCCGATGAAGGAGCTGATTACGTACGATGATTTTGCAAAGTTAGATATGCGAGTGGTCACGGTCTTGGAGGCAGAAGCAATGCCAAAATCTAAAAAATTGTTGAAGTTGAAAGTAGATATTGGCTTAGGGCATCGCACTGTCTTGAGCGGTGTTGCCGAGCATTTCGATCCCGCGTTTTTAGTGGGCAAGCAAGTGACCATGTTGATCAACTTGGCTCCACGAAACATGATGGGAATCGATAGTGAAGGGATGATCTTGATGGCAGCAGACAAGGATGGCAAACTCAAATTGCTCCAGCCACATGAAGTAACATCTCCTGGATCAGTGATTTCCTAAAGAATCCAAGAGCTAAAAAAAGGAGACAAGTTTTTGTCTCCTTTTTTGTTTGCATCAAATTGAGATTGCTGTCCTTTTTAACTATCAATTGGACTTAACTGCAGTTTTAGGCATTTCAAATAGATCAGAATCGAGTTCTTCTTTGACTAAAAACACGTCTGAAAAGCTAGTTTGGTATCGGATTCTGGTGCTTGAATCATTTTCGATTTGGTAACCGGTAATCACTCTTGGAAAGATCAAGCCACCTGCGTCTCGGTAGTCTTCGTATTTCAAGGCTTCCTGCACCTGGTTCCCTTTGTCGTAGAAAGTCACTGCAAATAGCACCCAGGCCAACTGGCCAGTAGTTGGGTCGATTAAAAGTTCGTAGCGGTTGGAGGGACCTAAAAGTTTCCCATCCTTCACTTTTGCCTCCAGTGTTGGATAACTGATGCCATTGAAGACCCGATTATCCAAAGGGGTGATGGTTACCAAGGTATCGGTCAGCGTGTAGGGGATACTGAGAAAGGTCGAATACAGGTTGTGGTAAAAGCGGACCGAATTTCCTGGAAAGGCCTGACGGTTGGGGCTAATCCAAACTTGCTCCCCGTCATTCCCGGCTTGAAAAAGGTCTGCATCGATGCGCACCTTACCCTCTCGGAGGTCGAGGTAATGATTTTCCCATTCTAGGGTAGTTTCATGGACCATTGCAAAGGATAAGGATTTGGCGTCCACCCATTGAACCCAATCTCCGTGTGCTTCCAAAAGTTTTTTAAATTGTTCGGGCTGCTGCAGTCGTGGATCAGGCCCTTGATTTTTTTCTTCGCAGGAGAATAGCGTCAAAATAAGGAAGGCGGGCAAAAGAAATTTAGACAAATTCATAGGGTAAAAATTTTTTAAATATACCAAAACAGAGAGATGTTCATCGATTTTGACCTGTGATTATGCTATCGGACTGGCATTTTTTTAAAAAAAGTAGGGGAGGGATTCTAAGAAATAAAAATATTATTTAGATTTGTTCCAAATAAAAAAATCATTTATGTGGAAGCCCATCCGCCAATTTCTCAACGACATTCACCTGTATGCTGGCTTGCTTAGTGCAGTAGTAGTGATTGCGGTATGTTTTACAGGGACACTGTACGTCTACAACACAGAAATACGCGAATTTTTTGATTCAGAGCGCTATTTTACTTCAGAACAAGGGAATCCCAAAACACTAGAAGAGTTGAAATCTGGTCTTCAACCACTTCAACAAGGCAAGTTGGTAAGTGTCACTGCCTACTCAGGAGCCGATAGATCGGTACAGTTTCAAGTGAAAAAGGAGGGTGAAGAGAAAGCAACTACCTATTTTGTGGACCCCTATACTGGGGAAATTTTGGCAGACAATGCCAAGAAAACCACATCAGAAGAGCTGATGGGCTACGTATTTTCAATGCATCGCTGGCTTCTCTTGGATAAGGTGGAGACACCCCTACTAGACAGTATGACCAACCAAGAATTGGGTCGCTTGATCAATGGAATAGCGACTTCCTTGTTTCTGTTGGGAGTGCTAACTGGAATCTTCCTGTGGCTCCCTAAAAAAGCAATAAATTGGAAGCAAGGATTGTCCGTGAAGTGGTCTGGTAATTGGAAGCGAATCAACCATGACTTGCACAATACCCTGGCTTTTTACTCGATTATTGCCCTATTTATCATGGCTGTGACAGGTCCATTCTGGTCCTTTGGCTGGTACAAGACTGGCTGGCAAAAGACCTGGGACACCTATCAAGCCCCTAAAGAGGAGAAGAAAGTAGAACCAGCTAAAGAAGCTAATTCTCCCAATCTGGTCCTTGAAGATTCTACCCAGATTCCTGAGCCCCTGCTGATTTCTTTGGATGAAGCAATGGCCGCAGCAACTAAGCACTTGACGTACGCTGGTGTAACCAAACTTACTTTTCCCGAAGACCCAGAGGGCGATTTAGTGGTAAGCAAATCTCGAACAGGCTTTTTTGCGAGAGCAGGAGCTGATCAACTGAAGTTGAATGCACAAACCTTGGAATTAAAGGAGAAGGTGCTTTTCGCTGAACTTCCAGTTCGCCAACAGGTTGGGAAGTCTGTAAAGGCCTTGCATACTGGAGAGATTTTTGGCCAATTCACCAAATTCCTCTGGGCCGTAGCCTGTGCCATTGCCACTTCACTTCCCATCACAGGAACCATGATCTGGTTGAATAAGCGAAAGAAAAAGAGAGGAGCCAAAGGCGTGCAGAAAGCCATCTAAATCCTTGGTCTGAGTAATAACACCGTCTGGATAGGTTTAGCGCTTTTTTTTAGGGGATATCGTGGATTTCCCAAAAAATAAGGAAAATTTACAGCATGAGAATTCTCGTAGTAGAAGATGAGCAAGGCATATCCAATTTCCTCAAGCAAGGCTTGGAGGAGGAATCCTTCGCTGTCGATGTGGCGGACAATGGCAAAGTGGGTTTGGAATTAGCCCTTTCTGGGAATTACGATCTGCTGCTTTTGGATTGGATGGTACCTGGCATGAGTGGCGTCGAGCTCACCCGACAGTTCCGCAAAGAATTCCCATTTACGCCCATCATTTTTTTGACTGCCAAGGATACGGTGGATGAAACGGTTTTTGGGCTGCAAAGTGGTGCCAACGATTACATCAAAAAGCCCTTTCATTTTGAAGAACTCTTGGTTCGCATTCGGGTACAAATGCGAAGCCGAGAGCAGGAAGCAGAAAAGCTTGTGTTGGGCCCCATAACTTTGGA
>CAMDLI010000087.1 GCA_945901615.1 Spirosoma fluviale | reverse complement strand
AAGGTTTCCAACCTTTTTGAAAAACTTTTAAATTCCTGCATCGTTTTATATCTTGGGCTCTCCTTACGGTGCTCTTACCTAGTTTCGAAATGTAAATGTACCTTCATCCATGCGTTTGAAAAACTATTCTTACTTATTGTTTGGTTTTGCTCTGTTGGGATACTCCTGTATCAGCCCACCAGAGAATTTTCCGAGTACGCCTGAAATTGAATTTTCTAGTTTGGAATATGTAGGAACTTCTGGACAGGATTCCTTGCTGTTAACTCTCAACTTTAAAGATGCAGAGGGAGATTTAGGTTTGTCTGCAACTGACATCAACCCCCCTTTCAACCCGCTCATTTACAAAAAAGATGCCGCTGGAAACTTTATTACCTACTCTAGAAGGCCAACTACCGCTCCGCGTTACAATCCCATCGATTGGGTCATTGATCCCATTGTAAATAATACCATCTTCAAGGACACGCTCTGGGTTGAAAAAAACGACAACCAATACAATATTTTTGTTCGCTTCTTTATCAAGCGAAACGGGCAATTCCGGGAATTCAGATGGCAAGACCCGCCATTCTACACCACGTTCAATGGGAGATTTCCGAGAATCTTGACCACAGAAATCGGTCAGGCAGTAGAAGGGAAAATCACCTACCGCATGCTTTCTTCAGGATGGGAGTCCATCTTTAGAACCGATACGCTACGGATAGATGTACAAATCCAAGACCGTGCGCTCAACCGCTCAAATGAAGTTTCAAGTACTTCATTGACCCTCAAGCAGATCACTCGGAAATAAAAAAAGCTAGTTTAAACTAGCTTTTTTTATTTACAAGGCTGGATATTTTTTGGGATTGGATTCGTGCATGATCTGATACACTTTCTCTACCACATCCTCTACGCTAGGCTTTGAGAAATAATCCCCATCCGTGGAGTAAGCAGGACGATGCGCTTGGGCTGCCAAGGTTTGTGGAGCCGCATCCAAATAGGAATACACGTTTTGATTATCCAATACTTGCTGCAACATAAAGGCAGAACCTCCTCCCGGGACATCTTCATCAGCAAAGAGAACCCGATTGGTTTTTTGAATTGAATTGCCAATAATGCCTTGCGTATCGAAAGGAAGTAAGGTTTGCACATCAATCACTTCCAAGGATAGTCCAATTTCCGCAAGTTCAGCGGCTGCATCCATCACAATTCGGCACATGCTGCCGTAGGTAACTACCGTTAAATCATTTCCTTCCCGGAGAACTTCTGGAACCCCCATGGGTACTGTGTATTGCCCAATATTTTGAGGCATTTGTTCTTTTAGTCGATACCCATTCAAGCATTCAATCACCAAAGCAGGTTCATCGGACTGTAGAAGGGCAGCATACATCCCAGCTGCTTGTGTCATGTTTCTTGGCACGCATACGATCATTCCTCTTAGGCTAGATAAAATCATGCCCATTGGAGATCCAGAATGCCAAACCCCTTCCAGGCGATGTCCTCTAGTACGTACAATTAAAGGAGCTTTTTGACCTCCTTTGGTCCGGTAGGTCAACGTAGCCAAATCATCAGAGAGCAGTTGAATGGCATAAAGAAGGTAATCTAGGTACTGGATTTCTGCCATTGGGCGAAGTCCTCGCATCGCAGCTCCAATGCCTTGACCAATGATGGTACACTCTCTAATACTGGTGTCCATCACGCGCCATTCTCCATATTTCGCTTGAAGGCCTGCAAATGCTTGATTGACATCGCCGATTTTACCTACATCTTCCCCAAAAGCAAAGAATCGGGGATTGTGCTCGAGCGTATAATCAAAAAATGCTTGTAAAATCTCACGGCCATCCACCATAGGTGAATTTTCATTTACCTGAGCAGGAATAACTTGGGCCTGAGAAACTGCATCCTCAGTTTGACTATACAAATGACTATTGTATCGGTCGAAATTTTTCTCCTGATGCTGGGTATACCAGTCCTTCACTTCTTTTTTGATCCCCTCTCCCTCAGCGCGAATCAAAAACAAAACCTTTCTAACCGTGCTAACTACATCTTTACGAATTGGGTTGATGGTTTTTTTCAAATCATCCGCAAGTTGAATCAATAGGACCTTACGGGAAGATTTTTCGGCTGTACTTCGAATCATCGAAAGCGCCTCTTCAAGTTCTGATTTAATTTCTCCAGAAAATGCAGCCCAAGCAGCATCTTTCTGTCGCTTCACCTCAACTTTTACCGCTGCCTCAATCTCATCTAGGTGATCTATAGTAGCATATCCAGAAGAGATAATGTATTCCTTGAATTTGAGAATGCAATCCCAATCGTTTTCCCATTGCAATCGTTCCTTACTCTTGTATCGTTCATGCGAACCAGAGGTAGAATGGCCTTGGGGCTGGGTCATCTCTTCCACATGCAGAAGGACCGGAACATGAGATTCTCTTGCAAATTGTCCTGCTGACGCAAATGATTGCATTAAGCCTTCGTAATCCCAACCTTTTACGCGTAAAATTTCAAATCCTTTTTCGGTGTCGGTGCGTTGGAAACCAAGCAATGCTTCTGAAATACTTCCTTTGGTAGTATGAAATTCTTGTGGAACTGAAATCCCAAATCCATCATCCCAAATAGCAACAACCATCGGCACTTGGAGTACCCCAGCGGCATTCATTGTTTCAAAAAACATACCCTCTGAAGTAGAGGCGTTTCCAATGGTTCCCCAGGCAACCTCATTGCCATTGACTGAAAAATCAGTCAGGTCCTTCAATCCCTTGTTGTTTCTAAAAAGTTTGGAGGCAAAAGCCAAACCCAAGAGCTTGGGCATTTGAGCAGCTGTTGGTGAAACATCCGCTGCGGCATTGTATTGAGAAGTCAAGGATTTCCAGCTTCCATCTTCGTTTAGGAACCGAGTGGCAAAATGCCCATTCATTAAACGCCCGGCGCTGGCAGGATCTGCTTCTACATTGGTATGCGCATAGAGTTGCGCAAAATACTGCTGAACAGTTAATTCACCCAAGGCCATCATAAAAGTTTGGTCTCGGTAGTAACCTGCTCTAAAATCTCCCTTTTGAAAGGCTCGAGCCATGGCTACTTGGGCAAGCTCCTTGCCATCTCCAAAAATTCCAAATTTGGCCTTTCCCATAAACACTTCTTTCCTTCCCATTAAGGAAGCATGTCTACTCGTTAATGCCCATCTGAAGTCCTCTAAAACTTGGTTCTGCTGGATGCTATACCCCTCCTGCACTTTATCTTGAGATTTTCCCGCCATAGGTTGAATTATCCAATCGTTACTATTTGGGTTTATTAAAGCCTGTCAAAAATAGACATTAACTGTGGATGTGCAAATTTTAATCGAAGTATTTACCCATTTAAAATTTGGTATTTTTAGTAATTATTAAAAATAACCAAATATTATTCTTTATTTTTAGTTAAATACAATTTTTTAGATGAGTAATGTTTTGAATTATTTGGTGTTGATTTTTTGCGTCATTTTAAAAAAAAATCAAAAGATTTTTTCAGAATCCCTTCATTTTTAAAATTTAGTGGGGGTTAATTGGTTAAAAAGGAATAAACTTTTGAAAATTGACCAAAAACAGAATACCTGCCAAATAGTATTTCAAACCTAGCTGCTCAAACGTATTTTGATTCCTATCTTTGCGGCACGAGTATAAATCCAAATCAACTTAGCCATGATTATAGGTGTTCCTAAGGAAATCAAAAACAACGAAAACCGAGTTGCCCTCACTCCTGCGGGTGCAAAAGAATTAATCAAAAGAGGCCATCAAGTGTATGTTCAGCAAAGTGCAGGACTTGGAAGTGGTTTTTCTGACCAAGACTACAGCGCCGTTGGAGCTAGCTTGCTACCAAGCATCGAAGCTACCTACCAAATTGCGGAAATGATCATGAAGGTGAAAGAGCCGATTGAATCAGAATACAAGTTGATCAAGCCGAACCAACTTCTTTTTACTTACTTTCACTTTGCTTCCTATGAGCCTTTGACCAAGGCAATGGTGGCGAGTAAAGCAATTTGCTTGGCCTATGAAACGGTTGAAAAAGCCGATCGAAGCCTACCCCTACTTGTTCCCATGTCAGAAGT
This sequence comes from Spirosoma fluviale, assembly GCA_945901615.1. Lineage (GTDB taxonomy): Bacteria > Bacteroidota > Bacteroidia > Cytophagales > Cyclobacteriaceae > Algoriphagus. The sequence continues at coordinate 4,883 of CAMDLI010000087.1, read as the reverse complement.
AGCAGGAAGAATGGCCATCCAAAAAGGGGCCAACTACCTAGAAAAGCCGCTTGGAGGAAGAGGGATTTTATTGGGAGGTGTACCTGGTGTACTTCCTGCAAAAGTTCTTATTCTTGGCGGTGGCATAGTAGGCACCCAGGCTGCCTGGATGGCTGCTGGATTGAGTGCAGACGTAATCATCATGGATTTGTCTCTTCCTAGAATGCGCTACCTAGCAGATGTGATGCCTGCCAACGTAAAGACCATGATGTCTAATGAGTTCAACATTCGGGAGCAGATCAAGGAAGCTGACTTAATTATTGGTGCAGTGTTGATTCCTGGAGCCAAAGCCCCTCACTTGATCACCAAAGAAATGTTGAAGGACATGAAAAAGGGTGCTGTAGTGGTGGATGTGGCAGTAGACCAGGGTGGATGTATTGAAACCTGCAAGCCTACTACGCATGAAAACCCTACCTACGTTATCGATGATGTAGTGCATTATTGCGTCGCCAATATGCCTGGAGCTGTTCCCTACACTTCTACCCTAGCGCTAACAAACGCCACCCTTCCTTATGCCATTCAGCTGGCAGATAAAGGTTGGAAGAAGGCCGCACAAGAAAATGCGGATCTGGTACCTGGACTAAATGTGATCCAAGGTGATATTGTGTACAAAGCAGTTGCTGAAGCATTTGCTATGCCTTACACTCCGGTTGAAAAGTACCTTTCTTAAGATAGGTCCAACCCAATAAAAATCCCAGCAAGGCCTTCTTGCTGGGATTTTTTGATTTATAACTGTTGTCAGTTAATGACTACCGAACGAGTGGATGGAATTATGCTTTTCTGACAAATTCAGACTTGAGGGCCATGGATCCAAATCCATCAATTTTACAATCAATGTTATGATCCCCTTCCACAAGGCGAATGTTTTTGACTTTTGTCCCTGCCTTGATGGATTTGGGAGCACCTTTTACTGGAAGATCTTTAACTATAACTATAGAATCCCCGTTCGCTAAAAGAGCTCCATTGGCATCCTTGACAACCAATCCTGTATCAACAGTCTCCACTTCTTCACTTGGGTTCCATTCCAATCCACAATCAGGACAAATCATCAATGCATCCATCGGATAGGTAAAGTCGGACTTGCATACTGGGCAGGGCGTAGGGTTTTGCATGGGCGCAAGGTAAAAAGATTAAGGCCATTTTAGGAGCCACCCACAAAATTCAATCCCCCTCAATTTCTAATCAAGAACAAAACTAGGAATTGGACGCCCTATTTAAATAGAGCGATTCCCTTTCCCAGTTCCAAGAGTTCAATTCCCAACTGCTGCTGGAAACCATATAAAATCGCATCAAATAAAAGTAAAAAAGCACCTTGAAATAAAATCGACCTGCCAAAGCCTATCCATCTTTCCTTTTCTAAGCGACGACCACGTTCAATTAGTAAAAGTCCAATTGCCATATAGCCGAGGTCCAAGGCCGCATTAAAAAGGAGCACCTTTTCAATTTGTTGTTGTGCAACAAAAATCTCCCAAAAATTCATAGCAGCAACTTGGCTTTCCTGCCAAAATCCAAAACCTGCAATGCCCAGGTTGACCACATTCCAATAGGCATTCATTTGGTGAAAGGCCTGATCCTGGCCCTTCGTTTGGAAACTTCGAAGTATCCCGACAACTAAATTAAGAATTGCCCAAGAGCCTAGGATAAGCATCCCTTGCCGATTGTACTCCAATCTGGTTTGATTGATGGATTCAAAATCAGGTAGTCCTTGACCTAAAACGGGCAAGCTGATAATCAAAAATATCGGAATGAATTGAAAATTCTGGGAGGTTTTCATTTATTGTAAACTCTGGGACTTAACTTATATTTAGTTTTAAATACCTGGGTATAAAGTGGTCCAAATCATTTTAAATCCAAAATAACAAATCAAAAGCCCAGCAAAAATTTGGATCACTTTTCTCAGGGTAGGTGAAAGGTAGGACCGGAGACTACTTGCAAGAAAGGCTTTCAGAAGATCTATTCCAAAGATGGTCCCTAAAAGAGACCCATAAAAAATGACCCGATCGGAAACCATCCATGTATTTTTAATGGACACCATGCTTGCGATGGATAACCAAAAGAGCATCACGAATGGATTGATGCCGTTGATGCCGAAACCTTGAAAAAAAGCCTTTCTCTTCTTTGGTTTGGCTACCACATTATCGCTAGAAATCGGAGTAACTTTCTTAACCATGAAATTGATCCCAAAGCCAATCAAGATTAGCCCACCCACTAAACCAAGATAGCTCTCAATTGCTGGGATTTTTTTGAGAAATTGAACCCCTAAATAACTTACGAATACATAGATCAAATCACTCATCAATACCCCAAGGGCAAGGATTGCGGATTGTCGAAACCCATGGGCAAGGCTTGTGGTCATTAACGCAAAAAACACTGGACCAATCATCAGAGAAAGTAGCCCTCCAAGTTTGATCCCTTCAAGAATAGCATCCGAAATCATTCCAGTCCTTGTTCGCTCATAAATTGCTTCCAACTGGCTGCTCGATCTCCTTTGAGCACCCTTGGAAACTTATTTTGGCCTCCCTCCTTTCCTTGTAGTCTCATCCAATCGTAAAAAAGGGCGGTTGGCACAAGTGTTAAATCCACTTTCTTGAGTGCATGTTTTCGTTCAATTGCATAATCGTCATTCAAGACTTTCAGCTGCTGGTCGATTACTTTGATTAGAATTTTAGGGTCAACAACATCATCTGTACCCACATACCAGTGGTGCCCAAACAAGGAATCTTCAGGAACTCCCAAAACGGTAAATTCTTTTACCTGGATTGAAAATTTTTCTGAAGCATGCTCAATCGCTTTGTTCATGTTATCCACAGACAAATGCTCTCCACAAAGACTTAGAAAATGCTTTGTTCTTCCTGTAATCGTTATTTCTGCCTCATCCTTCGAAACAATTCGAATCACATCTCCTATCAAATACCTCCATGCGCCTGCGCAAGTGGAAATAAGTAAGGCATACTCTTTTCCTTCCTCGATTTTTTGGAATGAGAGGGCCTTTGGGTTGGCCAATAAATTTCCTTCCTCATCAAAATTCTCAGAATTGAAAGGAATAAATTCATAATAAATACCATTGTTCAATACCAAACGCATGGATTTCCGGTCAGGAAGCGCCTGATAAGCAAGGAATCCTTCCGAGGCAAGGTAGGTTTCAACATAAAATATGGGATGTGCCAAAAGCCTTTCAAATCCTAGTTTGTAAGGTTCAAATGATACTCCCCCATGTACAAATAGCCTGAGATTTGGCCAGATATCATGAATGGTCTTGAGTTTGTACCGTTCGATAATTTTTTCTAACAACAATTGTAGCCAAGCGGGTACCCCCATTATAATTCCAATATCCCAGTCTGGGGCTTTTTCAACGATTTGATCTAGCTTATCTCCCCAGTTGCGGTTTCTTGCAATTTTTTTTCCTGGCTTGTAAAATCGCTGAAACCAAATAGGAAGTTTACTAGTCGTAATGCCACTCAAATCCCCTGAAAAATAGGTCCCATTAAACTTTAAATCCGTACTCCCACCGAGCATTAAAATTCCTTTGCTAAACATTGAGGTGGGTAAATCGTATTTTGATAGGGTTAATAGCTGCCTTACACCCGTTTTTCGAATAGCCTTAATCATATCATCTGTCACTGGAATAAACTTGGAAGCAGCCCCAGAAGTACCCGAACTCAAGGCAAAATAGTTGACTTTTCCCGGCCAGGTGACATTCTTTTTTCCCTCTTCCAATTTGTACCAAAACTCCTCTCGAAGCGAATTGTAGTCATAAATGGGGACCTCTTGAGCAAAAGAAGAATAAAACTCATCCGAACTACTCTTCAGCTTCCCTAAGACACGTTTAAACTGATATTTTTTCCCAATCTCAGTATCCGCTGCCTTCAAAAGCAATTTTTTAAGTTGCTCCTTTTGTAAATCCATAGGACTAGCGTATTCTTGCTCAAGGCTGTCCCGTAGTCTGATGCCTTTTTTAAGTAAATTGCTAAGTATAGCCATATCTTTGTTTAAGGAATTAACACCCGCTAAGGTCAATAAAATGGACATCAAAGCCAACTTACTTCAAATCAAAAATTCTTTTCATTCGACAGAATGTCAACTGATCGCCGTCAGCAAGACCAAACCCTTGGGAGATTTACAGGCTGCCTATGCTGCAGGCATCCGTGATTTTGGAGAAAATAAGGTTCAGGAAATACAGACCAAGCAACCTGAGATGCCTGCTGACACCCGTTGGCATATGATTGGGCACCTACAGAGTAACAAGATCAAATATATCGCTCCATTTATTCACCTGATCCATGGGATAGATTCCTTCAAACTACTAGTCGAAATTGACAAGCAAGGCAAAAAAATAGATCGAGCCATTCCTGTGTTGTTGCAAATCCACATCGCTACCGAAGAAAGTAAGTTTGGGTTTAATCAAGAGGAACTAGATGCCATGCTCAGTAGCCCTGAATTTGAAATTTTGACTCATGTTCAAGTACAAGGATTGATGGGCATGGCCACCTTCACTGAGGATTTGGATCAAATACGCTCCGAGTTCCGTGGCTTGAAGCAGCTTTTTGAAGCTTTAAAAAAACGAACTCTCCCCTCCTTTGTAGACCTCAAAGAACTCTCCATGGGCATGAGCGGGGATTACCAAATCGCCCAAGAAGAAGGAAGTACGATGGTCCGCATCGGATCCGCCATTTTTGGAAGCAGAAATTACCCAAACCAATGAACTCAAAACAAATCCTACAACTCGCAGGAATTTCTGGAGCCATAGCAGTGGGTTTGGGCGCATTTGGTGCCCATAGCTTGGAAGCGCTATTGATTCAAAATGGAAGGTTAGACACCTTTCAAACTGCCGTGAACTACCATTT
>CAMDLI010000086.1 GCA_945901615.1 Spirosoma fluviale | reverse complement strand
GCATAAGGATAGAGCCACAAGACATTGATATAGCCCAATACCACCCCGAAATAAGAGAAAATGGTAGTTTGTATGCTTTGAAAGGCTATTTTTCGCATAAGCCAAACTTCACAAAAATAATTGGGAATTCCATGTACCCCTGCCAGACTTTAGGACTTGGCACATTTGTCGCAAGTAGCCCCTCCTTTTGGTTTTTGAAAAAATTTACGGAGGAGGTAGTAGCTAGCCCCAAGCACGGCAAGGATGACGAGGAGTTGCTGCCACATGTTAGGAGAATATTTGGAAGGTGATCCATGCCATGAGGTAAGCCAAAGCACTCATGTAGACCGTTTGAATAATTGGCCATTTCCAGCCCTTGGTTTCTCTTTTGACCACGGCCAAGGTACTCATGCATTGCATCGCAAAGACATAAAAGACCAGCAAGGAGTAGGAGGTGGCAGGAGTGAATGTTTTCTCGCCCGTGCTGGCATTCACCTGGGAAGCGAGTTTCTCCCGAATAGTCAGATCGTCTTCAAGATCTCCTCCAATGCTGTAGATGGTGGCAATCGTAGAAATAAATACCTCACGTGCAGCAAAGGAAGTGATGAGTGCGATTCCAATTTTCCAATCGTAGCCTAGGGGCTGAATGGCGGGCTCAATCGCCCTTCCCATGATGCCAATGAATGAATTCTCAAGCAAAAGGGAATTGGTTTCTGCTTCAATAAGGGCCACTTGCTCAGGACTTGTTGCCTGTTCTTGCTGAGCGATTCCCTGCTGCCGAATTTCTTCCATGCTTGCAGGAGGTCCATACGATGCCAATACCCAGAGCACGATGGATATGGCCAAAATAACTTTACCAGCCTCAAAAACGAAGGTTTTAGACTTTTCAAACATGGTGATGCCTACATCTTTCCATCGTGGAATTCGATAGGATGGGAGTTCGGTCATCAAGAAACTCTTCTCATCCGTTTTGAGGATCACTTTGAGTAAAAATGCTGTTCCCAATACTCCCAGCACACCCAACACATACAGACTGAGTAGCGCTAGGGCTTGAAGGTTGATAAAGCCAAATACTTGTTGATTCGGAACGCTTAGGCCAATCAAAATGATGTATACCGGTAATCTGGCAGAGCAACTCATCAAAGGGGTTACCAAGATGGTAATCATTTTCTCCTTCCAATTGGAGATGTTTCGAGCGGCCATGACGCCTGGGATCGCGCAGGCTACCCCCGACACCAAAGGCACGATACTTTTGCCATGAAGTCCGAAAGGACGCATCCAGCGATCTAGCAAGAAAACCACCCGTGACATGTAGCCTGTATCTTCCAAAATGGCTAGGAAGCCAAACAGCATTGCGATTTGTGGAATGAAAATGACTACTCCGCCAATCCCAGGAACAACTCCTTCGGCAAGCAAGCGAGTGAGTGGCCCATCCGGAAAAGTGGCTAAAACCCTTCCACTGACATCGGCAAAAAAGCCATCAATCCAGTCCATGGGGTAGGATGCCCAAGAAAAGAGCGTTTGGAAAATTAGCAGAAGTACTCCAACAAAAATGACATAGCCCCAGAAAGGATGTAACACCACTTTGTCGAAGGTAGACTTTGCTTTAGGAGCAGACTTTTTGGTTAAGGCTTTGGTTACTAATTCGGTAATCTTCTTGTAGCGGATCTTGGTTTCCTCGAGTTGTGCTTCTTCTATATTGAACCCACTTTCTGCCAAGACTTGAGCCAGCCAATTTCGTTTCGCTTCAGAGATGGACTTGTCCTTTGCCCCAAATCGGATCATTTGATAGGCCTGGTAATGATTTTCAAGGTCAAACTTCTCCTTCACTTGGTCGAGCAAAGAAGTAGGCACCACCTCCAGGATGTCGATAAACTGTGGAGCTTTTGAAAAATTCCGTTGCTGAATGAGCTCCTTGATTTGCTCCAGACCTTTTTGATTTCGAGCATCCGTTTGCAGGATTGGGACCCCTAGGCGCTTAAAGAGTTCGTAACTTCGAATCTCAATATTTTTAGCTGCTGCCAAGTCTGACATATTCAGCAAGATCGTCAGGTTGATTCCCAAATCGATCAATTGAGTTGCTAGAAAAAGCCCTCTTGAAAGCTGGGTAGAATCAATCACGAGCAAAACAAAATCCGGTCTTTTTTCAAGTTCTGGATTATTGAGCACGCGGTGTGCAATGATCTCGTCTTCGGAATTGGGAAATAAGCTGTAGGTACCTGGAAGATCTAGGATTTCAAAATTTTCACCTTGGATTTGGACTGTCCCGGTCTTTTTGTCTACCGTTACCCCTGGATAGTTACCGATTTTCTGATTGAGACCTGTGAGGTAATTGAATATGGTGGACTTGCCCACATTGGGGTTACCAATGATGGCAATTCTGGGAGGAGAATGAACTTCAGAAAGGTCTTTTGCAGCCATGGTCAGGAGAGCAATTCGATTCGAATCAATGCTGCTTCATTTTTACGCAGTGCTAGGAGCGTTTCCTCTAACTGAAAAGCCAAAGGGCCTCCCAAAGGTGCTCTGTGCTGTAACGTCAATTGTTTTCCCGGGAGAAATCCCAACTCCATTAAATTGATTTTTAGTGGGGAGGAACTGATTTCCAAGATTTTACCAGATTGATTGAGCGTGAGTTGGTCCGCAGTCATGAATGTATCCTAACCTTTGTCCAAAAGTACGGGTATTTGGAATGAATCTAAAGAAAAATAAGGAAGAAATTTCCAAATCCTTTTGGCAACAAATACAGATGTAGGAATTGGTAGTTGGTCTGATTTAAAAAGTTCCTTTGACCGATACTTGGAAATTACGTCCTGGGCTGACAATTCCAGAACTGTACCCTCGATACTGCAGATCACCCATGTTTTCAACCCCAAAATTCACTTGGAGGTAAGGACCGAGAGGAATACGAGCAGCTAGGTTGAGGATCATCCAGGAAGGAGAGTAAGGCTTGCCATTTGCATCCGTGGCGTAGATTGCAGGTTTACCGATTTCTTCCTGAGGCATTTTTTCAAAAGGCATGGCGGCACTGTACTGTGAGCTCAATTCTAGAGTCACTTTTTTACCTTGAAACCGAAGTTTAGTTGCTCCAAAGTTGGGAGCTGCATGCCGCGAAGGACTAGTGGTCTTGTCATCTAATTCTTCCACTCCTTTTTGCCAGTTGTAGTTGGAGGTAAGCAGGAGCTTTTTGCTTAGCGCAACTTCCACTCCCGCTTGAATTCCTTTTACTTCGGCAAAAGCAGCATTTTGGAGGGAGAAAAGTTTGCTTAGCTCTCCACTGTAAAGTAATTCCGTCTGGCCATTGAAAGTGGTAGGTCTCCGAACCATCGCTTGATCTAGCCAAGTGTAATACCCTGTTACATCCAATTTTATTGTTCCAAAGAGTACCTTGTTCAGGTTTAACTCGGCGTTGTAAGCATACTCGGGGTTTAGTTGTGGGTTAGGCAGCATGAGGCTGCCCGGCTGGGAATCAAAAATTTTTCCCATATCGTCCACATTGGGTGCACGGAATCCCGTGGCCACTTGTGGGGAGATGCTGAAGCTCGGATCCATTTGATAAACAAAACCTAAGTTACCTGTAATCGAATGGTAGTTATCCTTGAATTGGACTACAGGTAGTGGATAATAGTTTAGGTTGTTGGTGAAGTCTGCATTGATGCCATTGATGTTGTAGCGGAGGGCCGATTGCATCTTCCACTTGGTACTGAGTGGAGCAACATAGTTGGCATAGACCGCCCACGAAGTCCAGGTGGAATTGGGATAGCGTGAGGAGGCTAGCGCCACCTGTTGATTCGAAATGTTTACCGATTGCCCTTTCGAATCCACTTGATTGATTACCGCTTCAAACCCATAGTTGAGGAACTGGGATTTGAATAGGGTTTTGATAAAGTCAGCATTGATCGAAGAAGCCTGAACCTTTTCGACACGTTCAAATTGAGTTGCATTGTCCACCCGACGGTCGATTCGACTTTCTTCAAAAAATTGGAAAGCTCCTGTAATTTTTGCTTGATCGTAGATCTTTGTTGGTTTTGTGGTCTTCCAGTTGAGCTGCTGCATCATCCAGCGTTGAGGGCCATAATCCCATCGGGCAAATCTTAATTTCCCGTCTTTTCTTTCAATTAAGCGATCGTAGCGGGGGATATTTCCTGTGGAAGAATAATGAAATCCATAGTCAATTGTCGAGCTTTCGGAAGCTTTGAAACTGATTTTTTGCATCAGATTCACCTGCTTGTACTCAGCGCCAACCTGCTTTCTTGGGTTGGGATTGGTGATTTCTTGGTCTATTCCATTGATTCGTTCCACAAAGGTTGACCGGAGATAGGAGTCTTGCCCCTTATTTTTCCCCATGATCAAATCCCCAAAGTCAAAGTAGGAGGCACTTGTGACGAATGCCCATTTCCCTTTGCCATAGGTAAAGTCTGCATGAAACGTTTCCTCTGAATAGGCCGAGGAAAATCGGCTTACCACATTTCCTTTGAGTTTCTGATTTTCATGATCTGCACGTAGCGTTTCAAAAACCATCACCCCACCAATGGCATCCGAGCCGTACATCACTGCTCCTGGTCCAAAAAGAACCTCGGTATTTTGAAGCGAAAATGGATCGATTGAAATGACTTGTTGGAGGTTGCCACTTCTAAAAATTGCCGTATTCATCCGCACCCCATCGATGGAGTAGAGGAGTCGATTGGCTGAAAATCCCCGGATCATCGGGCTGCCGCCTCCCAGTTGGCTTTTTTGAACAAATACTTCTCCGGAGGATCCTAACCAATCTGCAGTGGTGACGGGATTGCGTAAGTCAAGCCATTCGGAGTCTAGTTGCCTCACTTTTCCCGAAACATCTGCTTCATTCTGATTCCACCGTGATGCAGAAATGACCGTTGTGGCAAGCGTAAGCGAACTGGATTCTAGGTAAATCAAGTAATTCATTGCCTCGATTTCTTCCCAAGAAAGCGTTTTGTTTTTGTATCCTAGTCGAGAAAAGGTAAGCGGATTTTTGCTTTGAAACTCGGAAAGATTGGCAATTCCTTCTTCTGTAGTGGAGGTACTTACTTTTAATTTTTTATCAACGAGGTGTACACCAGAAAGAGGTTTCTGGCTTTCGTAATCAAAGACACGAAGTTGCTGAGCTAGTGCAAGAGGACTAGTTCCAATTAGAAGTAAAAGAAAGTAACTTAAGAATTTCATTGCGGATAGCAGTGGTCAAAATTAAGAATTGAATTCACAGGAACGTAGGAAGATTTAGATGAATGGTGTTTTTTTTAATCCCTACTGTGATTTGGATCACCGAATCAAATCCGTAGTCAAATCCATTTTTGTTACTTACTTTTAATTCATGACTCGAGACATCCTTAGGCAAGCGCTACCCAACCTAACCGATCCCAAACTAGTGGATCGTTTACTGGAAAAAGGTCAGTTTTTAACTTTTGAACCGGGAAAAACGCTGATGGAACCTGGCCAATTTATTAAGGCTGTTCCTTTGGTACTAGAGGGATCCATCAAGATTATGCGGGTGGATGAGGATGGAAAAGAGCTTTTTTTATATTACTTAGAAACAGGAGAAACCTGTGCCCTTTCCTTGACCTGTTGCTCTGCGGCTCGACCGAGTGAAATCAAAGCTGTAGTAGAAGAGAAAGCCTCCATGCTTTTTATCCCAATTCAACTTCATGAGCAATTGGTAGATGAATTCAAACAATGGAAGGATTTTGTTTCTAGCACCTACCAACACCGTTTTCAAGAAATGCTAACCGTATTGGATGCCGTGGCTTTCAAGCGAATGGACGAGCGTTTGATGAACTACATTGTCACGAAGATGAAGCAATTGAAGTCCAATGAATTGCACACCACGCACCAAGAAATTGCCAACGAATTGGGAACGGCTCGTGAGGTGATTTCTAGACTTTTGAAGCAACTCGAAAAGAAAAAATGGATCGAATTGGGTCGAAACGTCATCTACATTCGAGACGACTTCGAAGAGTTGATTGCCAAATAGTTAGCGCAAAACGAGTAAAGGAGCTTTGGTTTGAAAAGCCATCTGAATGGAATCACTCTTGGTGAATAGCTCTTCCAATAAGCTCTGTTTAGCATGACACATCACCAATATCCCTGGATTTGAAGTTGGATTAACTTAGTCGTGTAACATTTGTCACCGCATTTAAGGAACCGCGAGCGCTACTTTTGAGAAGTAAATTCTAACTTGCCTCTTGAATGGATAGTATTGTGATTATTGGTTTTGCTGCCGCAATTTTGATTGGTATCAGCTTAGGGCTGATTGGCGGTGGAGGATCTATTTTAACCGTTCCAGTTCTCGTTTATATTTTGGGTGTGAATCCTGTCTTAGCTACTGCCTATTCCTTATTTGTGGTTGGTAGTACTTCCTTGGTAGGGGCGGCCACCTACATGAGAAAAGGATTGGTGAATTACAAAACGGCCTTGGTATTTGCTGTTCCATCCTTTATAGCAGTCTTTCTTACCCGTAAATTTTTAGTTCCCGCACTTCCAGATCCATTGTTTACAGTAGGAGAGGCCATTATTACGAAAAACATCGGGATTATGGTGTTTTTTGCACTTATCATGCTTGCAGCTTCTTACTCCATGATTACGACTAAAAAATGTGTGGATTGTGATGAAGATGAACCAGTCGCATTCAACTTCCCCATGATTGCGCTGGAAGGGTCAGTGGTAGGGCTGATTACGGGGATTGTAGGTGCTGGTGGGGGATTCTTGATTATTCCAGCCTTAGTTTTGCTGGCCAAGCTGCCCATGAAAATGGCAGTGGGGACTTCCTTGCTCATTATTGCTGCCAAATCCCTAATTGGATTTTTGGGAGATCTCTCTACCCAGACGATTGATTGGCAGCTATTACTTATCTTCACGGCACTATCTATTGTTGGCATCTTCATTGGCTCAGCGCTATCCAAGAAAATTAATGAGGAAATCCTCAAAACAGGATTCGGCTGGTTTGTGTTAGCGATGGGTATTTATATTATAACTAAAGAATTACTCGCCCTATAAACGCATGTTACAGGAGTACATTCAAATCTTTCTCGACGGTTATGTCGGCTATTGGTCTTACCTCAGCACGGAAATCTTGTATCCTTCTTGGCGCAACTACTTCTGGTGGTTGTTGGGAATCTCGTTGGTCGTTTGGGGACTAGAGATTGCCTTTCCCTGGCGGAAAAATCAAGCAGCCATTCGACAAGACTTCTGGTTGGATGGGTTCTACATGTTTTTCAACTTCTTTATCTTTTCCCTAATCGGTTACAATGCCGTTTCCAATGTGGCTGCGGAGGCATTCACGGATGTCTTGGCTGGGTTTGGCATCGAAAACCTAGTTGCACTTCAGGTGGCGTCCTGGCCTGTTTGGGCACAGTTTGCCCTGATGTTTGTCTTGGCAGATTTTATGCAATGGCACATTCATCGATTGCTGCACTATAGTCCTTGGCTATGGGAATTCCACAAGGTGCACCATTCGGTGGAGCAGCTGGGCTTTGCCGCTTGCTTACGCTTCCACTGGATGGAAACAGTGATCTACAAATCATTGCAGTACATTCCGCTTGCCATGATTGGCTTTGGCTTGGACGACTTTTTCGTGCTTCATATCGTGACCATCATCCTTGGCCACATCAACCACGCCAACGTAAAGATTACCTACGGCCCATTCAAGTACCTGCTTAATAATCCCGTGATGCACCTTTGGCACCATGCCAAGGAGCTGCCCGCAGGAAATAAGACAGGCGTCAACTACGGCATTTCCTTAAGCATTTGGGACTACCTCTTTGGTACGGCCTATATTCCCAATGATAACGAATACGAGCCCTTAGGTTTTGACCAATCGGAGGAATTCCCTAAGACCTTTTTACAGCAACTTACCCATCCGTGGAAAAAGAAGTAGAGCGTCCCAAGTTTTACAACGACCTGAAAATGGTCGTGGTTTTTTGTTTGCTACTGGGGTTGGCGCCTTTTTTCCCCGAACCCCATATCTGGGGTAAAATCCGATGGGTTGCCGGTGGAGCAGTAGGGATGGGGACCATGGATTGGTTGGACCTACTCTGGCATGGTGCTCCGTGGATTTTATTGATTCGCTTAGGGGTACTCGCTGTTCAAAAAAGAAGAAAAAATAAGTCTATCTAAGTCCTTAGCGTGACTTTTATTACCAAAGTTCAGCTGCTTGTCGTCGTAGCTTTGTCAAGCTAAAACAACAACAACTATGTTTAATTTATTTTCTTCCAAAGCCAAAAAATACGAAGACATTCCAGCGGGACCTTTTCATGACCTCATGGCTCAACCCAATAGTGTGGTGATTGATGTGCGCACAGCTGGTGAATTTGCCGGAGGCAAACTTCGTGGGCTCGAAACATCGACATCATGTCCTCTAATTTCGTGTCACAAATCAAAAACCTTCCCAAAGACAAAACCTACCTTATCTACTGCCGAAGCGGCAATCGAAGCGCACAGGCTTGTGATATCATGGGCGAAGAAGGTTTTGAAAATGTAAAAAATCTGGCCGGTGGTATCATGAGATGGCCATTTGAGACCGTTTGATCCTTTAAAAAGGAAATGTAGAAAGAGGCTGTCCCAACACTAAGGGCAGCCTCTTTTTTGTTAGCGCTTGGGCATTTTATTCAAAGCAATTCCTCTTTGCATCCTAGATTTGAAGGTAATTAGGTCTTCAGGGGCTTTTTTGGTGTGTTTCGTACTGCGGCCTTGCACTCGAGCACGCCACATTTTGAATGAACTTTTCTTCATGTGGAGGCGCATCAGTTGAATGGTTTCCCCTTCAGTAATTCCAAATTGACTCAAAATCGCATCAAAAGGAGTGCGGTCCTCCCAGGCCATTTCGATAATGCGATCTATATCCGAGAGCGGAAGCTCTTTTAATTTTTTCATATTCTTAAAACCTTGAGCTGCTCCCAAGGTTTTAGAAATATGAAAATTTCTGTGGTTTGGTTGAAGCGTGATTTGAGGTTGAGT
>CAMDLI010000085.1 GCA_945901615.1 Spirosoma fluviale | reverse complement strand
ACCAGCAAAGAAAAATCATTAGATATCAACAACAATGCCGCCAATACGGTGCGAGGCAACATCACTTCAGGAAACATAACAATCACCAACTGATTGGATTGATGTCAACTACGCGATAGGCGCGCTTAAGCAGGCCGGGAAATTTCAGTTAGAAGTTCCCGGTCTTCTTTTTTCAACTTCATCAAACGCACCATTCTGTCCGGCGTGGGCTTACCCAAAGAAAAGAATACAAGCGTCACCGTAAATAGAAAGACAAAACCTGGACTTCCACTCCAGAAGAGCCCTGCTGTACTAACAATAGAAACAACCAAGAGGAGCATAAAACGCTGCCGAGTGGCAGAAGCATATAAACCCACCTTTTCCAAAAGTGATTCCTGCTGAAAGGAGAGCTTTATTTTTTGATGAAAAAGCAGGTATTGAGCTGCCAGCACAAGAACCCCGCCGCCCAGAAGTAGGTATTGAACCCAATCCGGAAGGACGGGAAGGGTCTGGGAAAAACTACCCGATTGCTGGTAGAGGTATACCATCCCAAATGCAGGAAGTGCAAGGAGTAAAACCACCACCGTCAGGCGCTCAGTACGGTGGTAAATCGTGCGCAATTCTTCTTTTTCCATTATTCGATGCGTATGTAAATATCTTCAGACTGAGGTCTAGACACGCAGCACAAGACATAGCCATCTGCTATTTCCTTTTCGCTCAGTCCCGCATCTTCATCCATTTTAACTTGACCCGAAGTCAATCGGCCGCGGCAAGCGGTACATAGCCCGCTTTGACAGCTGTAAGGCATGTTGAGACCTGCAGCTAGGCCAGCTTCCAGAATCGTTTTTCCAGGATCAACCGTCACCAAATGCTCGGCTCCTTCCACCAAGATGCTGACATCTCGAGCCAGGAGTCCAGACTTGATGCCCGCTTTAGCCTCCTCTTTTGCCTGTTCGGCAGCAGCTGAAAAGAAGCTCTCGCTGTGTATCCGATCACTAGGCACAGACAGCTCCTCCAATACTTGCTGGGTGGTTTGCATAAGCCCCTCTGGACCACAAATGAAATACTCCTCTTGGTAGCGAGGTTCGTACTCAGCTTGCGCAAATAGCTCCTTCAAACCCGAAGCAGAAAGCCTGCCTCTCAGCCCTGTCCAGGATTCGTCCGCCTGACTTAGGTTATGGATGACCGTCAAACGATCTGCATTCGCCTTTTCTAGGAGTTGCAACTGTGCACCGAAGATGATTTCCTCTTCCTTACGGCTGCAGTAGATCAAGGTAATGCGCGATTCAGGCTCATTTACCAATACGGATTTCAGCAATCCCATCATCGGTGTGATCCCGCTACCCCCAGCAATCAAAAAGAAATGTCGACGGTTTTTGGAATGAAAGGGAGTAGTAAAATTCCCCATGGGTTTGAGAACATTGAGGGTTTTGCCAGGAAAGATTTTGTCGTTTAAGTAATTGGAAAACAAGCCTTTGGGAACTCGCTTTACGGAAATTCCAGGGAAGGGATCTACAAAAGGTGAAGTACACAAGGAATAGGACCTGCGTTGTTCTTTGCCCTCCAACTCCAAAACCAGGGTTAAAAATTGACCCGGCAAGTACTCCAAATAGGGTTCGGGCTGCTCAAAGTAAATCGTTACGGTATCTGAAGTTTCCCTAACTACCTCTCTGACTTTGAGCGGAAGATAGCTGTTGTTGGTTTCTGTCTTTTTCTTAAAAAAATTGAACATGGATTTGTAAAGTTGGGTGGATGCAAAATTAATTCCTTGACTCAGAAAACGAACCTTTGTGGAGTAATTTTCTAGGGATAACCCCAAATGAAGGAGGGAAGTTTACCGAAGCGCGAGAAATCCTTCCTTGCGCTCGAGATTTTGAAGGCAAAGGCGTACCTTTGCTCGGTAAATCGGACCCATTTTAAGCTTTTTCGCTTCGCAAATTTTACTTTATGGAACTACAGGCCCTCACTGCAATCTCCTCTGTGGATGGACGTTATGCTGGCAAGACTGCCCCACTTCGAGCCTATTTCTCAGAATTTGCGCTGATCAAGTATCGGGTGCAGGTAGAGGTGGCTTATTTTATTGCCCTTTGCGAACTTCCCTTGCCACAGCTTGCCTCCTTTGATAAAACTCTTTTTCCAAAGCTAAACAGCTGGATCAGTGATTTTTCTTTGGAAGATGCCGAATGGATCAAAACTGCGGAGCGCACGACCAACCACGACGTAAAAGCAGTCGAATACTTCTTGAAAGAGAAATTCGATTCTTTGGGGCTCGAGGAATACAAAGAATTCATCCACTTTGGGCTCACCTCCCAGGACATCAACAATACCGCCACCCCCCTGATGCTCAAGGAAGGGCTTCAAGAAGTAATCCTTCCTGCACTTCAGGGCATAGTTTCCCAGCTTTCAGCACTTTCCTCCGACTGGGCAGCTATCCCGATGCTTGCCAAAACGCACGGGCAACCAGCCTCACCAACTCGTCTGGGAAAAGAAATTAATGTATTTGTAGTGCGATTGAAGCAGCAGCTGGAGCTACTCGCTCAGGTGCCTTATGCTGCCAAATTTGGAGGAGCTACGGGAAATTTCAACGCCCATCATGTCGCCTACCCGGGGATTGATTGGAATGGGTTTGCGAAGCAATTTGTAGAGCAGACCTTGGGGCTTAGCCGCTCCTATCCCACTACTCAAATCGAGCATTACGACCATATGGCTGCTATTTTTGATGGCTTAAAGCGCATCAATACCATCTTGCTCGACCTTTCCAAGGACGTATGGCAGTATGTGGCAATGAATTACTTCAAGCAAAAAATCAAAGCCGGAGAGGTAGGTTCCTCCGCCATGCCACACAAGGTCAATCCCATCGATTTTGAAAATGCAGAAGGCAACTTAGGCATTGCGAATGCGCTCTTAGAGCACCTGGCCGCAAAGCTTCCCATCTCCAGATTGCAGCGAGACCTGACCGATAGCACGGTATTGCGGGTAATTGGAGTTCCCTTAGCCCACATGTTGATTTCATTCGAGTCCCTGCAAAAAGGGCTTGGCAAATTGGAATTGAACCGTGCAGCGATAGATGCGGATCTGGAGGATAATTGGGCCGTAGTAGCTGAGGCCATTCAGACCATTTTGAGAAGAGAAGGCTATCCCAAGCCCTACGAAGCCCTTCGGGACCTTACCAGAACCCACTCCAAAATCACTCAAGCATCGCTCACGGAATTTATAGAGGGCTTGCCAATCTCAGGTACTTTGAAAGAAGAACTAAGGGCGATTACTCCTTTTAGCTACACGGGAATCTAAAAGTTAGGAAGCAATTCGGGGATACTTTTCCTTTTTTGGAATGTCCCCAAATCAAAACTCTATTTTTTGGGATACCGGTAGAGGGTTGGAATAATTCCATTGCGCTTTTCACTCAAGGTAAAGTAGGCATCTCCCTTACAATTAAACCCTATGGCCTCTCCTTGGGGTTCCGGTACGTAAGGCAGACGCTGTGGTGGGGCTTGCAGCGCTTCCGAAAGAGACTGATTGGCTTGACGGGTCCAATAAAATACTTGCAGGTAGTTTTTGATCAAAATTTGGCTTCCATCTCGCGATACATCAGCTGCTACTGAACTGGTAAAATCAAACGAATGCAATTTTTCTAACAGCGCATTCCCTTTTTCAAACCCATCAGCAGGTACTCGGTAAAGCGTATTTTTTGCCTCTCGCTTGGACACCAAATACAGTTCCCCAGAAATCGGATCTACTAGGAAGGATTCTGCATCCTTTGGCCCACCTGGAAACTGCAGGCTGACCCGATCTATCGCGGCACTAGGGATGGCTTGCAATAGCTCCGGCTCTGCAAATCGGTAGAGATAAATTTGATCGTACCTGGCCTCATTGTCCCCGATCTCGGCTACATAGATATAAGAGCTCCCATTGGGACCAGGCCCTACGGCTATATCTTCCCAATCTCGGTTGCTCAAGCCAGAAAGTTCGAGTTTCCCTAGTTCATTCCCCAAAGTATCCAGCACAAAGACCGCAGCTTCACCACCACTATCCGTATGGACATAGAGGCGATTGGGGTAGCGGTGAGAAACTACCAAACCGCTCACCTCTTCCAGAACAGGATTTGCTAATTTGTTTTGTGGAATTCCTGCCAAAAAAACGGAGTCAATTTTTTGAATTACCGACGCATTCTTTTGACTTACTTGTGTATTCCCCTCTGCACAGCTTAGGGTAAAAAAAGCCAGAGCTACCGAAATATACAGGAGATTGATTTTCATGCTTAAAATAGCTTCAAAACTCGCCAAATAAAGGTTATTTGGTGAGTTGGCCTAGGTTTAAGAATAATTTAATCTTTAGCGATCGATTTCTACTAGAAGTGAAGTTTTGGATTTGACAAACTTCAGAATGAGGTAGAGGACACCTGATCCTACACTTAACCCAATCAAAATTCGGCTAGTATAATGGTCGGGGTTGAACAAGAGTACGGAAATATCGAATAAAAAGAAAATTAAAAACAAGGCGGAGAGCCCATTCTTCTCTTTAATCAATACTTTTTTCCAGCTGAAGGAAATTTTTGGAGGGTTGAAGTTGCTGAAATTGGGAAGAAAAGCAGGTACCTTAGCGCTCCATTTGAGGTAAACCTCACCAAATTTTTTGCGGAGAAACTGCTCTTCGGCAAACATGATTCGCTCGTAATACACCCAATAGAGTAGACAGAAGGAGATGATAAACCAAAGATCTACCGTAATCAAGGCAGGGCCTAGCCACATCAAAAAATTACCCACATAAAGCGGATGCCGAACCAAGGAATAGATGCCTGTTTGGTTGAGGGTATCAGCAACCTGCCCTGCTTTGGTATTGCGTCCAGAGGTATTGCGTGGGGAATATCCCACAGTGTATACTCGTATCAACAAACCCAAAAGGCCCACACCTATCGCTACTGCAAAGTAGACTTGCTCGTAATCAGCTACATAAAGTGGGAATTCTTCAGAGTGAAGTACCCGTCGAAGGTATCTTGCCCAGCCCACCAAAATAATGACGATGGGTAAAAAACTTCGGTAACGAAATAACCAGTTGCCTTGGGTTTCTAATTCTTCTTGAAGAGCCATTTTGTCAATAAAAGGAAAAAAATGTTAATTTAATTTAATCTTATTGTTAAATTAATGTTAGCAAAAATAAAGAAAAAAATAGGATTAACCGCAATTTTATCCTCTCACAATCGACTGTGGACTGTGGACTGTTGACAAAAAATAGTCAACGGTCGACGGTTGATAGTTGACAGCCATTTCGTTGTGTAATGCAGTTTAGCCTCCAATTACTCACCAATTAGTCCACTTCAATTTTTTGAGGGCCTTCTTTTTGAGGTCTTGGCTGAGAACAGTTTGTCCGGTGAAGACATCCGTTAAAATCTCACAGGCACGCTGTCCATACCTGCCCATCAATAAATTTCTTGCAGCGGGCATAAAATAAAAAAAGGAGGCCATCACTTCGCTAAATCGTAATTCCGGAAGGAGTCGCTCCTCGAGAGCTGCTTGGTAGGCAATGGCAGCAAGTTCAGGCTGATCAAACTGTTGAGCGATGCTTTGCCCAGCTAGGATCCCCGAATAAATAGAATTGGTCAAGCCTTCTGCAGTCAAGGGATCGGCAAATCCAGCAGAATCACCAGTTAGAAATACCCCCCTTCTAGAAAAGCCATCTTTCCGCGCCCCAACGGGAATTTGAAAGCCATGGGCCTCCTCGAAGGTGGTTTCTTGAATCCCCAATTTTTGAAGGTAGGCTTGGTAATAGTTGCGGAGTTGGATCTTTTTGGGTGCAAACAATCCTACGCCAATGGAAAGGTGATTTGCTTTAGGAAAGCACCAGCCATAGCCTTGGGGGATGGCATCAATGTCAAAGCGAGCTTCTTTGGAGAGGCGCTCAAAATCTTCAGGATTTACTCCCACTTCGTATTCCAAGGCAGGAATTAGTTTGCGCGTTTCCTTCCAACCAGCGAGTTTAGCGGTAGGGCCCAACACCCCATCTGCTGCCACTACATAGCGCGCATGCAGCACCTCCTTTTGGGTATGAAGACTAATTTTATCTGCAAACTCGAGTTGCTGCAGCGCCTGACCCTCAAGAAGCACTGCCCCGAGTTTGACCGCTTCCTGGACAAGCAGGTGATCAAACTGGTCTCGCATGACCATGCTTAGAATGGGAAAATTCCGCTTTGCAGTAAAGGGCTGGGCTTGCTGGTCAAAATACACCGCCAAGGAATCGAATTCCTTTTCCACGGCTTCTTGAACAGAGACAGGGAGCATTTCACGACCTCGAAAAACTAAGCCCCCACCACAGGTTTTGTACCTCGGTAGGTTTTCTTTTTCCAGAATAGCAACTTTTAGGCCTGCTTTTGCCAGTTCATATGCGGCCATCGCCCCTGCGGGTCCCGAGCCCACTACAACTACATCCCAAGTAGGATCAATACCCATAAAAAAGCTTTACCTAATTTAATTCATTCGTAGGGCGGAAAATTACAGAAGAAAAATAAGGCTTCAAGGATAAACCTTGATTTTATTCATTTGAGATTCCCCAACACTTCCGCAAATTGCCCTTGGAAAGGCCTCATGCAACTTACGAACTTGGCTTGGCTGCGCTCGATTTAATCAATAGTCCATTGTAGATGTAGGTGACACCCAGCACCAATGCGCCCGCAATTACTGCAAGGAGCACGTTGTAATAGGCTGGCGCAGAGATCGTCATACGAAGAAAGAGGGTCGCTAGCGCAAAGGAAGAGTAGCGAAACAAGTTGTAGTACTTGCTTGAATACCTAAGGGAAAATATTAGGATAAAGATATCCGTGAAAATCAAGAGCGTGTAGAACGATTGGATGCTAAAGGATACTACGCCTGTATTGAGGGCTCGGGAGATGTCCATAACCACAATCAAGAAAAATATGAGCGCGAGGTAGAGGGAGATGACCTTTTTGACCGAGATAAACTCTGCTTGTTCCTCGTTGCTTTGCGTGATTTTCTGGTGTTTTTGGCTGCGGTAAAAAAGGGCCGTCATCCCAAAAATTAACACTGCTCCAAAACCATCTGCCACCATAGGCAGGAGCTCGAGCAGGAGTTCGGGCTCCCAACTGAGTTCACCCATGTAATGTCCAAATTCCTTAAATGCATCCCGAAGGAGCAGTAGAGAGATAATTTCAAACTGTTTGCCGATGGAGTCTGCTACCGACTTGGGCAAGAGAAAGAGCAAGCCGAGGATCTCGAAGACCAATAAGATGGTGAAGGCAATCTCGACGGCAAAGAAGGGGGATAGTGTAGGGAAGGGAAACGGTACTTCGAAATAGATAAGTAGTGGTACCACTGAACCTAAAATAAAAAAAACAACTACCAGGTTGCTAATCCAGCGGGTACTCCTCGGACTCTCCCAGTGGTGATCTAGCCAGTCAAAGGCCTGAAGATGCGCAGAATGAAGTCTATTCATGTGATTGATAATGAGTATACTAGATTGTCAACTTGTAGAACTCCAATTTGAATCAATATGTTCTGAGATAGATTTTTTCCTATTAACTACGCTAAATGAATTTTAGCAGCTTCTCCCTAAAAACAAGTGATAAACCTTTGTAAAAGATTTTGGGAATAGATAATTTCCTCTCAAAACTCACACTTCTCCCACTGCCGCTCAGCCTGTAAAAGACAGGAAGCTTTGGCATTACCTAGGCAAATGTACTTGGCTGTACAAGCCTGGAGCTGCTCCTCAGTGGCAGTAACTTCTGGTACTTTCTCCCATGCTTGCTGACAAAAGCAAGCGGAAATTTCTTGATTTTGTGGAGACTCCAGTTCAGCGGGGACCTTATTGGCCCGGTTACTCGGTAAAAAGAAAACTAAATAGATAAAAAAGAGCCCAAGCCCAATGACACCTAAATTGGCATAAATTGAGGGAAACAGGTTTGGTATGTTGATTCGGGGTTTACCTGAAGATTCACTCTTTTTTCTTGGTGCTTCTGGCTGAGGTTTTTCATGGAGATACATTTCCTCCAAGCGTGGAATAAATACGGTTTGGATGTATTCCATCGCCTCGTCCTGGGCAAGGTTAGGAACCCCGATGCGGGATCCTTTCCAGGACTTGATCCATGGGGAGCAGGTAATTTGTACCCCCTGCTCCAAAAGAAGGGCCTGAATTAAGAGCATATTGCTCTCTTTGCGTGGATTCTGAAACTCTAGCCCTATCTCTGCAAAATTGTCTGAAGAGTTGAATACCCTATATTCCTTACCCAAAATCTGGGCAAGTTTGGTGATTTTGTCTTGTACTCCAGGTATGGTATCCTGAAACTCTCGTGCAATCATAAGTTAGTTAATGCTGCGTATTAGGCTTCCTAAGCTAGTCTTTATTCTAAAAACAACCTAATGGAGCATCAATAACAGCGTAGGGAAAACTTGGGGGTTTTTATTCAGATCGAAGGGCTTTAATCATCCAGTCTGGAAACGTTTTCCTAGTCCCCACTTGACCTCCAGGCTGGGTTTGAAACATGTAAATTCCAATCAGCTCCTCTTTTGGATCAATGAAAAAAATGGGTCCCGTGGCTCCACTCCAGCCAATCGTCCCTTTTCGTTTCAGGGTTTTACTGGTTTCTTTTCGGACTATTTGATAGCCAAAGGTAAAGCCTTCAGCCAACTGTCCCCCTTCATCAAAATAATGCGCATTAATATTTAGGGGCACTTGATCTGTTTTCATCAAAGCGATGGTCTCGGGTTTGGCAATCTGTTTGCCTTGATGCCTGCCATCATTCAGGATCATGACGCAGAAAGTAAGGTAATCCTCCAAGGTAGAAACCAGGCCACCAGAACCGCTATAAAAGACTTTGGGGCCAGCAATCAACTTACTTGATACTGTCCCTGGGTCTAAAACCCGGATTCCCCCTTGGCCATCAGGTGCATAAAGCGTGGTTAGCCTCGTGGCATCAGCCTCCTCCAAAAAAAACTTAGTGGACTTCATGCCCAATGGATCTAGAATTCGCTGCTGAACAAAATCCTGGAATGGAATCCCTGAAACCACCTCCACGACCCGCGAGGCCACATTGATGGATGGCCCATAGATCCAACCTTCACCTGGCTCGTGACTCAGTGGTAATTTGGCCAATTGATCTGAAAAATGAGTCAAATC
>CAMDLI010000084.1 GCA_945901615.1 Spirosoma fluviale | reverse complement strand
CGCATGAGCTTTTTGTAGCCACCATCTGCAGTATTGGGAGGCGTGACGTACTTGTAAAAGTCATCACTAGCTTGCTCGGATACCTCTTCCACTTCCTCTTTCTCCTCCAAGGCACTGAAGTCCGCAATGGTCCCCATTTTTTCGATGAGTCGGGTAACATTCTCTGCCGTGATTACTTGGTTGTTGTTTTTCAAGTAGGAGAGAAAGATTTCAGCAATGCGATTTTCGATATCGGAAATGATTTCTTTGCTGTCAGCGTACCCAGAAAAATGGCTGTTGATGCTTTCGAGGTAGTTTTTGAGGGTGTCGTATCCATCTTCTTCGATATGGAATAAAATACCGCTGATGTTGATGCTAAGTGTCTTTTTCATGAGTTTTTCGAAGGAGAAGGAATTTTCTTTTTAGTGATTTGGGTGATGGATTGAACTAGTCCTTTCCAAGTTGAGGCGAGGTTTTTCAAGGCAGCGTGGCCTTCCTCCGTGATGGAATAGTATTTTCTGGGAGGGCCTGCATCGGATTCTACCCAGCGGTAACTGACGAGTGCCGCGGTTTTGAGGCGGTTGAGCAGGGGATACAGGGTGCCTTCTACGACAATCATCTCGGCTTGGGTAAGCTCATCGATAAGGTCGGAGGTGTAGATTTCCCCTCTCGAAATAATGTGCAATACGCAGTACTCTAGGAGTCCTTTGCGCATTTGTACTTGGGTGTTGGTTAGATTCATACTAGTGGTCAATGGGCCTTGCAGATGCAGGCAATTGTGTACTTGATACCAACCTGTAAGAAAAAGTAGTACCAAGTTTTAACTAGAGTACCTTGTATAACCTAATTCTAGGTATTCAAGAAGAAAAAAATTGATTAATTAAACTTAAGATATTGATTACTAACTGTTTTTAAAGTATTTTCAATCCTTGGAAAAAAGTAAAATTTTTCGACGCATTACTTTTTTGACTTTTGCTTTTCTGATTTCTTGTTCAACTTTGGGACAGAAGAGTGCCCGAAAATGTACATTTTTTTGAGTCCTTGTTCCGTCGGAATTGGAAGTAATTTCATTTGAACGGATTTTGAAATCAATTTTTTCCGCGTTTTTTAATCCCTATCTCTAATTTTTTTTTAATCACGAGCTCCCCTCAAATTCCCCATTTTTCCATGCGAAATTCCTTGATCCTACTACTTTTTGGTTTCAGCCTTTCCAATTTTTCATTTGCTCAAGATTCGCCTTGGTTTCGGTATGACCTGACCTACTACAAAATTCAGACAGCAACTACAGGGATCTACCGCATTCCAGCCAGCAAGTTGACCGTCCTGGGTATTCCCCTCAAAAGAATAGATCCCCGCTACTTAAGACTCTACCACCGAGGAAAAGAAGTAGCTGTTTGGGTTGTCGGTGAGCAGGATGGTCGCCTTGATTCAGAAGATTACCTCGACTTTTTAGGGAAAAGAAACGAGGAATGGTGGGATTCAGGCCTAGCAATTCCGAATCCCTATGTCAATACCTACTCGGACACGACCGCCTTTTTCTTAGCCTATACCCCCGGGGAGCATGGAATGCGAATGGACTCATCTGAGACGCATCTTTCGGGTTCGGATCAATTGGATGTAGCCCAAGTCCAGGTCTTTGCGGAGGACTATGCCTTAGGAAAAAGGGCCAGCTGGGGGCTGCGCTCCTCCAGTCCAAAAGAGGGGCAGGGCTGGATGAGTTCGGTGATTGCGCCTGGTCTGGACCTGGAGTTTCTATTGGATTCTTCCTTTGCAAAAGTGGATTCCCAATCCATTTCTTTGGAATTGGGCTGGGTGGGGCGCTCTCCACAGGAGCATGTGCCTAAAATTTGGCTCGGTACCTCTTCCCAAGTCATTCGGGCTCTTCAGAGCCCTCAATTTTCTGGATTTGAATCGCTCCGGCAAACCCTGGTACTTCAGCAAGAGGATTTTCAAGAAGGAAAGCTCAGGCTTCATTTGGCAGCAGATCCTGCTCGAAAGGGAGATTATTTTTCTCTGGCTTTTGCCAAACTTACATCCTCGCTTCCCAAAGCAGCAGCCAGGAATGAAACCGATCCAGTGCGGTTTACGGTGGAAGTGCTGCAACCAGTCTGCTTTCGGGATTACCGAAGTTTGCCAGCAAATTACCTCCTGGTTGGGCATCGGCAATTGGAGAAGCCAAGCCTGCAGCATGCCAATGCCCTTGATGCCTATGCCAGCTACCGAGCCTCTCCTGCAGGTGGCAATTTCGATACCTTGGTGCTGCGAATGGAGGAATTATACGATCAATTTGCCTTTGGGGAGCGGGGCCCTTGGGCATTGAACTCATTTTTAAAGTTCTATTGGCCGATCCATCATCCCCAGTACTTGCTGCTAACTGGCCGATCGGTCGTCCCTTTTGCGCAAGTATGGGTAGACCATGCATCCGTCTTCTATCGAAACGCTCCCCAAGCCTTTGATTTGCAGGACCTAGTTCCAACTGCCGGTTTCCCGCCTTCCGATGCCTACTTTGTAAGGGGGCTCAAGCCGGGGGAGCCGGAATTATCGGCGATGGCGGTAGGGCGTATTCCTGCCAAGAGCTCCCAGGATCTTTCCAATTACTTGGATAAAGTGATCGAAAAGGAGCGTCTGCTGGTTTCCGGTCCCAACAGGATCCTCCATCTCGTAGGAGGGATGAACCCTGCGGAGCTGGCTCGGCACAGCAGCTTTATGGAAGGCTTTGCTGCGCTAGCAAAAAGTCAGGCTCCAAAGGTGGAGGTCATCACTTACACCAAGCAGGGGGAAGCCGAGGTGGAACGGGTGGATTTGGGCAAGGAGATCAACGCTGGCCTTGCGCTGCTGACCTACTTTGGGCATGGATCCTTGGGATACAACGAACTGGATTTTGGCTATGTGTCTGATAGCACCTTGACCTATGCCAATGCGGGGAAGTACCCCTTGCTTTTGATTAATGGCTGTGACTATGGAAATGCTTTTGGCCCAAGTTACAGTCAAGGGGAGGATTGGTTGGTGACGCCAAATAAAGGGGCCATTGCCGTGCTTTCCAATTCTTCTTTTGGGGTTGATCTTTTGCTCAAGCGCTACACCGAGATCTGGTATCAGCACTTGTTTGCCGGCGAATCTGCTGCTGATCCACTCCGTCTTGGGGAAATCATGCTTCGAAGTGAACGGGAGTTTTTGTTTCGTTATGGGCTCAGTTCGGAACATGAAGCATTTCTGTCCCAGCAAGTGTTTTTAGCGGATCCAGCGTTACGCATTTTCCCCACTAATCTGAGGTAATTCAATTTCGAAGAAAATGAGAAGCTAGTCTATCTTTCTGGAGCAGCTTTTTTTGGATTGAATTTTACCGGACTTCTTGTCCAAAGGTCAGCAAGTTGTGATCGGGGTCTAGGAGCGAAAATTCCCGCATGCCCCAAGCTTTGGTTTCCAAGGGTCCATTCGGATGAATTGCCACTTTTCGTTCTAAAAAGTACTGGTAGAGGTCGTCAATCGCGTCCGTTCTGAGGTATACCTGTCCATAGTTTTGCAGTGGATCCAGTCCAGGGAATAGGAAAAAATGGAGTTCAATCGCATCCTTTTTCACCATCAGGTATTCCGGGTAATCGTGTGCCCCTAGGAGTTCAAATCCCAATTGGTCCAGGTAATAGGCCTTTGTGGTGGCTTTGTTGCGCATGGGCAACTTGGGGTGGATGGAGGTGATCATGCTTCCGTGGAATTGATTCGTGTGGAGAAACTTACCCTTAGCCTCAGGCTTCGGTTTTCTTCTTGTTCCAAAAATACCAAATTCCCCAGACGCTACCAACAAGAAGGAGTCCAAGGATCAGCCAATCATGAGGATCTTTCAGGGAGGATTGTGCGTCCAAAAAAGAGGATGCTGCCCTACCCGAAGCGAATGCGAGAATGGTTCGTGGGAGCATGCCTGGGAGTCCAAAGCGGATGATTTTAGATAGAGGAATCCCCAAGGAGGCAAATAAGAAATTAGAGATTGCAAAGGGAATCACTGGGCTGATTCGTACAAAAAACACAAGCCCTGCCGGCTGTTCGATTCGTTTTTCGATTTCCTCCTGCAAACTTGGCTGGCGTGCATACAGGATCGTTCTGAAGTCTGCATTGAGCCATTTTCCAAGAGAGTAGCCCAGGACATTTGCGAGGAGGTAGGCGATCACCAGATGGGGAAAAATGGCCCATCCCCAAAAGAAGCCAGAGGCAAGCGCAGTAAATGTGGTGGGGAGAAAGGCTAGTCCAACTAAGAGGGCTAAGGTCAGGGTGAGGAGGACTTGTTCCCAAACTCCCGTTACGGTAAGCTGCTCCAGTTGCTGGTACTGTGTGCTAAGCAACAGCGAACCCAGGAGGGGGACAATGCTCACCCAGATCCAGCCTAGCGTGGTGCTGGGATGGCTGCGGAAGTAGCTGCCCAAGTCCTTGAATATGCTGTCCTTTTTTGTCATCTTTGACTCGCTTTTGAAGTAAAAGCCAGCAAGTTTAGCACCTAGTATTGGAATTGCGCGCATTTATCCAAAATAGGTTTTGAATTCTATGTAAACCCATCCTACTTAAATTCACTTTAGATGAAATTTGGTACCAAAGCCATCCATGCGGGCGTAGCCCCGGATCCTTCCACAGGAGCCATCATGACTCCGATTTTTCAGACCTCTACTTACGTTCAAAAATCCCCAGGAGACCACCTGGGCTACGAATACAGCCGAACGCACAACCCTACCCGTACTGCTTTGCAGCAAAGTTTGGCGGCTTTGGAAAACGGCAAGCATGGCATTTGCTTTTCCTCTGGTTTGGGTGCCATCGATTCAGTGGTAAAGCTGTTCAACCCCGGTGATGAGATTATTTCCACGAACGATCTTTATGGCGGAACTTACCGCTTGTTTACCAAGGTATTCGAGCGCTACGGGATCAAATTTCATTTTGTGTCCATGGCCGATCCAGAGGCACTTTCTTCGCTAGTCAACGAACGTACCAAGATGGTTTGGGTGGAGACGCCCACCAACCCAATGATGAACATCATCGACCTGAAAGCCATTGCAGCCTTTTCGAAGAAGCACGGCTTGCTCCTGGCAGTGGACAATACGTTTGCTTCTCCATACCTGCAAAATCCCCTAGATCTGGGTGCAGACATTGTGATGCATTCCGTGACCAAGTACCTGGGTGGCCACTCCGATGTAGTGATGGGAGCCTTGGTTGTCAATGACGATGAGCTCGCTTCTCGCCTGGTCTTCTTGCAAAATGCTTGTGGGGCTACTCCTGGACCTCAAGATTGTTTCTTGGTACTTCGTGGAATCAAAACGCTCCACCTGCGCATGGAACGGCATTGCCAAAATGGAAAGGTGATCGCACACTTCTTGAAAACGCATCCCAAGGTAGCGAAGGTCTACTGGCCAGGCTTTGAAGATCATCCCAATCATGCGGTGGCCAAGAGCCAGATGCGCGATTTTGGAGGGATGATTTCCTTCACTTTGGTGGGAAATAAGCTATCAGATGCGAATGTAGTGATGGAAAATTTCCACCTCTTTGCCTTGGCAGAATCTTTGGGAGGGGTAGAATCCCTTTGTGGTCATCCTGCTACCATGACCCATGCCTCTATCCCGAAAGAAGAGCGTGAAAAGGTAGGTTTGGTAGATTCCTTGATCCGACTCAGTGTAGGGGTGGAGGATGTGGAAGATCTCAAAAAAGACCTAGCGGACGCACTTTCGAAAATTTAGATGTAATGATCCGCAGTTAAATTCTTGTTTGATAAAATCGCCAGGAGCGGATCATTGCTAACTGTCCACAGTCGACGGACCACAGTTAGTTGTAGTCTGCATACAAAAACGTAATGAATTTTAGATTGTAAATCCTGTCACACAACGAACCGGCTGTCGTCGGTGGACTGTTGACTGTTGGCAATTTGACCGCTTGATTCACGCTCATTTTGAACTACTGAGATCATTGCGGATAAGTTTTCTCTCGACTTAGCCTCCTACCTTCCGAAGTAGGCTCAATGCTTGTTTTTCTAAGGTCGAGCTGAGTGCTTTCTTCTCTTCCTTTAGTTCTTTCACCCAGTCGAGGTATTTTTTGGAGACACCTTCCTGTTGCCCGATAAAGTGAGTTAGGCTTTGCAGGTTGAGGTGGTTGGCATACCAGGGTTTCAAGCCATTTTTGAGTTGCTCGAGCTCCTCATGCACCTGAGGCAGGTAGATGGGGTTGAGGCCGAGGTGAATCAGTAAGTTCTCCAAAATGATCACCTTTCGCAGCCCCTCAAAAAGATCTCTATAGCCCTGGGTAGAAATGGGAGCGCTAACTTCCCTTCCCAGGAAACTGAGTTCTTCTTGAACCAACTGGTGGATGGAGGTGGTGAGCACCAAGGGTTTGATGCCCTTACTTGCTTCATGGGCTTTTTCGAGGTACTCCTCCCACATTTTTAGGGAACTTCCTACCATCAGGTCAAAAGCCTCTTTTTGCATCCCTCTTTTCTGTTCGTTCAAATAGGTTTTGAAGCTTTCGAAAGGAAGTACATGTGTCTTTTCTCGTTGCTTGAGCCCTCTTTCAACGAGCTTGAGGTGGTGAATTTTTTTTAAGGATTTCTTCAGGGTTTTTAGTGGAAAAAATAAGGAGTAGCCCAAGTGTTTTTGTTCAAAATGAATCTTCTCCAGCAGCTCCGAATAAAGCTCTAAAAATTCCAATTGTTCCAACAAGGCGATGGCTTTGGAAGATTTGATTTCTTTTCCTAGCTCCAGGAAAAGGGCTTTTGCTTGTTGGTGTTGGTGTGAAAAGAGCTGAAATACAGGGGATTTCATTCTGTTTGTTCTTAGGAAATTTTGACCAAGGTAGCTCCATAGCCCCATTGGTCCTTCTGCGTGTCTTGAAAGTAGGAAATATTTCCAAGTTGACTCAATCGCTTGTGAATTTCTTTTCGAAGTACGCCATTTCCAATGCCGTGGATGAAGGTGATCTGGTCCATTCCTGCGGCGATGGCTTGGTTGAGGTTTTTCTCAAAAACTTCTAGTTGGATCCGTAATTTTTCTGAGTTGCTCAAGCCATCTGGATTGGGATGAATCTCCTCAATGTGGAGGTCGATGGAGGCTGCCGGTGCCTGGACTTTTGCAGGCGAAGGGGTAGCTGTGAGTTGGTTCAGTGCTGCATTCAGTCCTCGGATGTCCAGCTCCTTGGTGGTATTTTCCAAGCCAAAAAGGTAGGCACTCTTCCCGATCAGGGGGGCCTTGCTGAGGTGCTTGAAAAACTGGGTTGGCTTCATTTTTAGTTGCCGCTCGAAGGCTGGGATAGCCCGATCCAACTTGGCCTGAATGGGGATAAAGCGCAGCAGGAAAGCGGGCCATTCGTCCAATTCTTTGAGGAGTCGGTCGTCTATTTTTTTGGCTTCTCCAGGACCGAGCGTTCCTGCATACAGGGTTCGGTGGTTGGTTCCATACACTTCGGAAGCATGCGAGAGGTAGGATTGACGGCTATCGTTGATCAGGTAGAGACTTAAGCTTTGGTCATTGATGGGGACGAAAGCGAGGTACAAGCCTTGGTCTTTCGGGGCTGAGATGGGTAGGGGAGTTTCAACCTCCTGGGAGGGGTTGTGGGCCTCACCGAAGTAACTTTTCTCTGCTTCCGCTATGAGGACCACCTCGGATTTGAGAACGGGAATGACAAAGCCATCTTCGATCTCTACCTCGATTCTGCCCCCTGCGGATACTTTCCGAATAATCCCCTCTTCTTTCCCGTGCAGGAGGCGTACTCGATCTCCTATGTTCATGGTGTCAATGCTTGTTTGTAGGTTTCTATGGCTCTATTGCGGGCAAATTTATGCTCCACAATGGGTTGAGGATAGCTTGATGTTCCTAATTCAGGCACCCATTTTTTGATGTAAACCAAATCCTTGTCAAACTTTTCGGTTTGTGAATCGGGGTTAAACACCCGGAAGTAGGGTTGTGCATCGGTGCCAGTCCCTGCGGCCCACTGCCAACCTCCATTGTTGGAGGCCAGTTCAAAGTCGAGTAATTTTTTTGCAAAATAAGCTTCTCCCCAGCGCCAATCAATCAGCAAGTGCTTGGTGAGGAAGGATGCCACAATCATACGCACGCGGTTGTGCATAAATCCCGTGTGATTCAGTTCCCGCATGCCTGCATCCACGATGGGATAGCCTGTGGTACCTTCACACCAAGCGGCAAATTCGGCCTCATTGTTTCTCCAGGGAATGCGGTCGTACTGGGGTTTGAAAGCCCGATCGACTACCTGAGGGGCATGACCTAGGATCATCGCATAAAATTCCCGCCAGATCAATTCATTCATGTAGGTGGCGTTGAGTGATACAGCCTTGAGCGCGAGCCGACGGATGGATAGGGTGCCAAAACGGAGGTGAATACCCAAGCGGCTGGTGCCGCGCTGAGCGGGAAAATTTCGACGCTCCTCGTAATGACGAACGATCTCCTCGTCGAGTTCGCTACTCGGAATTTCAATGGGGGAGGGGGTAAAACCCATGTCCGACAGGGAAGGCATGGGTAGCGGGGAAATCTGCACTAAGTTTTTCCAGTTGGCAGGTTGGAGTGGCTGCACTCGAGTTTGTCGAAATTTCTCCAGCCAATTTCTACTGTAGGGGGTAAAGACCTTGTAGAATTCTCCGGAGCCATTTAGAATCTCGCCTGGCTCAAAGATCACTTGATCCTTGAAGGATAGGAAGGGAATGTTTTTTTCGCGCAGCAGGGCTTCTACTTGAGCATCTCTAGACTGCGCATAGGGTTCGTAATCCCGGTTGGTGTAGACTGTTTGTAGCGAATACTCCTGTAAAAGCTCCTGAAAGATTTGCTCCGGATGGTCATATTTGACCAGCATGGAACTCCCTTGTTTTTCAAAAAATGCTTTGAGGTTTGCGATCTGCTGATGAATAAAGGTAACCCGGGCGTCGTTTTTTTCCTCCAAGGCATCCAGGATGTGGCGGTCAAAAATAAAGAGGGGTAGCACCTGTTCCTCTTGTTGCAAGGAGTAAAACAGTGCCGTCTGATCTTCTATTCTGAGGTCACGGCGAAACCAGCACAGGCTAATTTTTTTCATACATGTTCTTTAGTTGGAGAATAGCGAGGAGATGGAAATTGTTTAAATTTTTTTGTCCACAGTTGACGGTCGACAGCCCAC
>CAMDLI010000083.1 GCA_945901615.1 Spirosoma fluviale | reverse complement strand
GATGTGCAAGGACAGGAAAACATCAAGCGTGCCATGGAGATTGCCGCTGCAGGCGGTCACAACGTGATCATGATCGGCCCTCCCGGAGCAGGCAAAACCATGCTGGCCAAGCGCTTGCCCTCCATCCTCCCGCCTGTGAGTTTGCAGGAAGCCTTGGAAGCCACCAAGATCCATTCCGTGGCTGGCAGGCTTGGAAAGCATGCCTCCCTACTCGCGCAGCGCCCTTTTCGAAGTCCCCACCACACCATTTCAGACGTCGCCTTGGTTGGAGGAGGAGGAAATCCTCAGCCCGGGGAAATATCTTTGGCCCACCATGGGGTTTTGTTTTTGGATGAGCTCCCCGAATTCAAGCGCTCCGTACTGGAAGTGATGAGGCAGCCCCTGGAGGATCGTAAGGTCACCATCAGCCGAGCGAAGGTGTCGGTGGACTTTCCGGCCAACTTTATGCTGATCGCCAGCATGAATCCCTGCCCTTGCGGCTACTACAACCATCCCGAAAAGGAATGCGTCTGTGGGCCGGGGGTAGTGCAGCGCTACTTGAACAAGGTCAGCGGACCCTTGCTGGACCGCATCGACTTGCATGTGGAAGTGACACCCGTCAAATTTGAGGAGATGACCTCCACGCGCAAAAGTGAGTCGAGCAGAGACATTCGGGAGCGGGTAATCAAAGGGCGGGAACGGCAAAAAATCAGATTTGAAAGCAATCCAGAGGTGTTTTGCAATGCGATGATGCCCTCCCACCAAGTGAAGCAGGTGTGTCAGATCTCAGAAGCCGGCAAAACCCTACTCAAAACAGCCATGGAGCGGCTTGGCCTCTCTGCTCGGGCCTACGACCGGATCCTCAAAGTGGCCCGCACCATCGCAGACATTGCCGAGAGCGAAGACATCCGCGTAGAGCACCTGGCCGAAGCCATCCAATACCGCAGCCTAGATAGAGAGGGCTGGGCAGGGTGAATAAAAAGGAAGCCCTCCGTGATTCGGAGGGCTTAGGATAAATAGACTATAAAAAACTGCCAGAAAAAATATCTAAATTAAGGATCACCATTTAATTGATGGCCATTTAAAGAATTTACTTTTCAGCTACTTTTTCTAACAACTCGTTGTTCCTTCTCAACAAACCAATGATCACCTCTTGATTAATAACCAATTGATTAATTTTGTAATACCATAATACAATTGATCTAATCGCCCACATTAATCCAATAAAAAAGCTAGGGAAATAAAGACTACAATTATTGAGCCTCCTCCTAAGTTTGCCATTGAATTATTTATTTTTAAATAAGTAAGTAATCGTTTTAAAACTACTATTTAACTTTTAAGGTTGCTCCCATTGCTTTTAAAGAAATAGTAGCGTCTGTTTTCCAAAGTCCATTCTTGTAATTAATGTTATATTTTGGATTAAGAAAAACGTCCACATCTTGATTTTTTTCAACAAGAGTTCGATTCAAACGATGAGCAGATCTTCCCACCGACATATACGCTCCCCACCATTGATTATTAATTGCGCCTGCAATTGGAATAGCTAATACTGAAGTAGCAGCTAGAGGAAGTTTATATTCGGAAGAAAAGCCGTCAGAATCTTTGTACCCTATCGCTTCTTGTATTACTGAGCCTGTAACAATTGAAAGCCCAACAAGAGTTAAGGCTGGTAGAATTCGTCTTGCTCCAAAAAGATTAATACCGTTAAACCTAACTACCATTCCAGTTTTATTTCCTAAATTTTTATCAGTCGGTACTCCAAAAAGAGTTGTTCCTTTAGATTTAACTTCATTAAGTCTTTTTATTTCAAATTGGTCCGGATCTTGGTTTAGGCTTACGTCGCTATAACCACCATTAGAAATTAAAGCATTTGAAGCGCACGAAAATAAGAGAATTGGAAGTACTGCAACCAAAAACAACCTTAGAATAATTTTTTTCATTTTTTCATTTTTTTAGAGAGTGAAATCAAACCTAAAATTTTCAATTTTGTGCAACAATAAAAATCATGTTAATTGTGTTCGACCCTTGTTGATACTTATTGATTCTTGTTCCAAAAAAATTCAGATAGAAAATATAAATAAAATTCATTTTTAAAGTTGCAGAATGTCATCGTTGTATCATCAGATACCTCGCCGAAGCCATCCAATACCGCAGCCTCGACCGAGAAGGCTGGGCGGGGTAGGAAAAACGAAAGCCCTCCGTAATTCGGAGGGCTTTCTAGTTTTTAATCTTATTTTCTATTCTTTAAAGAGTGACAAACCGAAATAAGGTCTGAAGTTTAAAATGATGGGCCGTCGACCGTGGACCGCCTGCAGACCGTGGTCTGTCGTCTGTCGACGATTCAAATCAAATATCAAACTTAATCCCCTGCGCCAGCGGCAGCTGGGTGGAGTAGTTGATCGTATTTGTCTGGCGTCTCATGTAGGCTTTCCAAGAGTCGGATCCAGACTCGCGTCCTCCGCCGGTTTCCTTCTCTCCCCCAAAAGCACCCCCAATCTCTGCTCCAGATGTACCGATATTCACATTGGCAATGCCACAGTCAGATCCGGAAACAGCAAGGAAGGCTTCGGCTTCCCGCATATTCGTGGTCATGATCGCAGAAGAAAGCCCCTGCGGCACCCCATTCTGCAAGGCAATGGCCTCAGGTAACGTGCTGTACTTGATTAAGTACAGAATTGGCGCAAAGGTCTCGTGCTGCACGATGTCGAAGTGATTCTCTGCTTCGTAGATGGCTGGCTTCACGTAGCAGCCCGACTCATAGCCTGCTCCGGTAAGCACTCCTCCTTCGACTACCGCTTTTCCTCCAGCCGCTTTTACCTGTTCTATGGCCGCTAGGTATTGTTCGACCGCCTGGACATCAATCAACGGGCCGACATGGTTTTTCTCATCCAAAGGATTGCCGATGACTAACTTTCCAAAAGCAGCGGAAAGGCGATTCTTTACGGTTTCATATACATTCTCTTGCACGATCAAGCGACGTGTAGTGGTGCAGCGCTGTCCTGCGGTACCTACGGCCCCAAACAAGGCGCCGCGAATCGCGATCTCCAAATCGGCATGCTCGGTGATGATGATGGCATTGTTGCCCCCAAGCTCCAGCAAGGAACGACCGAGTCGCTCGCCCACTGCCTTACCTACGGCCTTGCCCATGCGGGTGGATCCAGTGGCAGACACCAGTGGTATTCTGGAATCGTGAGAAAGCAATCCGCCAATAGAGGCATCCCCAACGATCAAGTTGGAAATCCCTTCCGGCAAACCCTGCTGAGCAAATATTTTTGCGACAATATGCTGGCAGGCAATGGCAGAAAGCGGAGCTTTTTCCGAAGGCTTCCACAAGCATACATCGCCACAAACCCAAGCCAAGGCGGTATTCCAAGACCAAACGGCCACCGGGAAGTTGAAGGCGGAAATAATACCTACCACCCCCAGTGCATGCCACTGCTCGTACATGCGGTGACCGGGACGCTCAGAATGCATGGTCAATCCATACAGCTGTCGAGAAAGTCCTACTGCAAAATCACAGATGTCAATCATCTCCTGTACCTCACCCAAACCCTCCTGGTAGGATTTGCCCATCTCGTAGGACACCAACTTGCCCAAGTCGGCCTTTACCTCGCGCAAGGCATTGCCAATCTCTCGGACGATATCGCCACGCTTGGGAGCAGGCACATTCCTCCAGGTTTCAAAAGCCACCAAAGCCTGCGCGACCACCGCCTCGTAGGTCTCCTCGGTTGCCAGCTGCACGGATGCTATTTTTTTGCCATCGGCAGGAGAAAAAGATGCCAGGGAAGCGGCACCTGAATCGAGCCAGGTCGTACCGGTGGAAGAACCCAAATTGGATTCCTGAATGCCAAGATTTTTTAAAGACTGCTGAATGCCAAAAAGATCGTTCATGGGAGAGGTGTCTAGTGAAAGCACAAAGTTAAAATTTTGCGCGCCACTCTCCCTCCCTACTTTGAAAATATTCGAGCGGGATTGTATTTTGAAAAAGTGGAGGCAAACTTTTCAGAAGGTCGGAGTTTGTAAACTAGTACGAGACGATAGTTGCCCGTCTGCACTCCTTGCGTCCAATCCTCCAATGGCTGCAGTGCCAAAGTTTTGTACACATAGTTCACATTTACCCCAAATCGAGGCCCATTGTAGCCCAGGTAGGCACGTGCATGGTAGCCCCAGCTCAGGTTCCAATTTGATCCGGCCGATCCTGAATTCCAGGTAGATCCTACCCCTAGATTTCCTGTAAAACTCCCGGTAGCGAAAAAACCTTTTCCAAGCACCAAGGTACCGATCAGACCTGCATTGGGCCCTAGGTGCAGAAAATCGGCACTTTGGTAATTCTGCTTGGGCGAAAGCTGCGTGGGAAAAATCAAAGAATCCGCTCCTATTTGTAAGCGGTAAATTTCAAACCCTACAAGAGAAGAAAGGGCTGATTTTTTTTGAACCGCAGACTGATGTACTGCTGCGGGCAGGGAGACTTTATTACCCTTAAAAATATAGTTGGCATGCACCCCCGCTTTAAATACCTCCAAGTCAGGGCGAAGGTAGGGCTTCTCCGCACCTATCCAATCAGGAACGCGGTATCCTTTGTAATCCTGCCAAAAAAAGTCAATGACCCAGTTTCTCGGATAAATATGCCCCTGAAAATCAAAAAATCGAGGAAACTCCGGTTCGATCTTTCTATTCAAAAAAACAAAAGGAATCGCCACATTGAGCGTAAATTTTTTGTAGCTCATCCCAAACCCAATATTCATCCCTCTATCGGGCAGGTAGCGAAGGTCTTCACTTGGGAAGTTGAGTCCCGTGTATTTTTGGGATAAATAGGTCCGCAGGACAAGCACCTCAGGTTCCTCCACTACATAGCTGCTGTCCCATTTGCTTTGGGCCGAGAGTATCCCTGCTTGAAGGAACAAAAGGAGAACGAAGAAGGCAAGGCTTCTACCCATGCTTGGCAGTTGATTTATTGCTTCAAAGGTAACCAAAATGCGGGAGCTCGGAGGGCCCTTAAATTTCACAAAAAATGGTAATTTTGAATTCAGGCATCTTGCCTCCTCACTGAATTGCACTATGGCTACCCAATCCTCCCCTCTCCAGTCCTTGAAAAGAAACCTTCAGCAGCGCTGGAAAATGGTTCGTTTCAACATGAGTGCCTCCAACAATCCCTTGTTCATCGGCTTCTACAGGAATTTTTACAATCCTAAAAAGGGCAGCCTATCTGATTTTTTGAGTCAGTACTCGAAGTCTAAGCCTGGGAATTTTACGGCAGTGCAAATCGGTGCAAACGACGGAATCACCCACGACCCAATACACAAGTTTATCAAACGGGACGATTGGAAAGGCGTGCTGTTGGAACCGCAGCCGGATGTTTTCCATGAGTTTCTCACAAAAATCTACGCCAAAAACAAAGGCATCCACCCACTTTGCGCCGCCATTGGCGAAAAAGACGGCAGTCAGCCGATCTACAAAGTGGGATTTTCGTCCATGCGTTGGGCAACTGGCCTGGCTTCCTTTTCCAAGGAGAAAATTGAAAAGGCCTTTGAAGACGGCATCGTCGCCTCCAACTGCCGACGCTTTGGCATCGAAATCCCGGCCGACAAAAGCCAGTGGATTAGCCAGGAAGAGGTGCAGGTAATTGCGCCAGCCACGCTCATTCAAACCTACAACTTGCAGCACATTGACTTGCTTCAAATCGATGCGGAAGGCTACGACTTGGAGGTTATTCGAATTTTTGACATCCCCAAGACCCGACCACAGGCCATCATCTTTGAAAATGTGGGTTTGAATGCCGCGGATTATGCTTCCTGCCTCAAATTGTTGGAAGAACAGAATTACCAGTTGAAAAAATTTGGACCCAACACCCTAGCCCTGCAAAAGCCGCTGGGTGAATTTGCTTCCTTTTTTAACGCATGAACCAAGGATTGATTTCTGTCATTGTCCCTTGTTACAACCAAGGGATTTACCTGAAGGAAACCATCCAATCCGCGCTAGCCTCCACCTACCGCCCACTCGAAATCCTTATCATCAACGACGGCTCTACGGATGATTCCCTGGAACTCGCCCGCGTATTGGAAGCCCAGCATCCAGAAGTTCGGGTACTGGACCAAGCCAATACCGGAGTGACCAAAGCACGTAATGCAGGCATTGGGGCTGCCCAAGGGGAATACATTTTGCCACTGGATGGAGACGACCTGATTTCAGCTAACTACATCGAAAAGGGCATGGCAATCCTTTCCGCTCGTCCCGAAGTCAAAGTGGTGTATTGCCAGGCGGAGAAATTCTCCTCGACCGTACGTAAGCCCTGGAAACTGAAACCTTTTAGCCTGCAGCAGCTGGCCAAGGACAACATGATTTTTGTATCGGCCCTTTTCAGAAAAGCGGATGCCCTGGCAGTAGGAGGATTTTCCGAAGACATGCAACTGGGCAGAGAGGACTGGGAATTTTGGATCAAACTCCTCAAAAACGGGGGTGAGGTGGTGCAACTTCCAGAGGTAGGCTTCTTTTACCGACTCACGCCCACAAGCAAACGAAAAAAAACAGGGGGTACCAACTTTAAGCGTGCTCGCATCGCCTACCTCAATGCCAAGCATGCAGATTTTTTTGAGCGGGAACTGAATGGACCCCTACGGATTCAACGTACCTGGTCCAAACCTTACAATACCCTCCTGAAATTTTTCGGCAAACTGTAAGCCCCTCGCGGGCTGAAATCTACTGTCGACCGTGAACCGTCAACAGTTGACTAAATCCTATCCAACCCCTTCCAGAACTTTAAAAAATAGTACTTCAGCGGATTGCTGTACTTCAATTGCTTCCAAGGGCGACTCGCATGAGGGCGATGCCAAACGGGCGCGTGCATCAGCACGGTGTTTTTGAAACCCAGTTCTACTGCTTTCTTGGAAATAAAAGTATCGTACCAGTCCTTGGCCTCATCCAAGCCTTTGAAATCGTAAGCCTTCAGGAAGTTGGGTGAAAATAGGGTGCAGCAAAAACTCAAGCTGCGCTGAGTAGCGATGACGGGCTCTTTGACGCCTTTGAATTTGAGGTAAGGGAAATTAACCACACCCTGTTCATCTACGGTCACCGATCCAATCAAGCCTGATGTAGGATCTGCATCCATTTGCTTCAAAAGAGTTTCGATGGTAGTGGGGGTGACCACCACATCTGATTCCACCACCAATAAAGGAATCCCAGCTTCCAAGGCTTGCTGTTGGGAGAGCTGTAGCACCAACTTATAGTTGGGCGAAGGATGATCCGTCAAGTCCTCGATATGGATTAGGGAATATCCGATCTCCTCCCGGTGCTTTTCCAAGCTGGCCTTGGTTTCGGCAGTACTGAAATCATTAAATATGACATGCTGCACCTTTACCGAGGAAGCAGCGATCGCTCGTGCAGTATCCAAGGTGGTCTCGATGGCATTTTTGACGGGTGTGATGACAAGTACCTGAGCCATGGGCTGGAGCGATTGGAAAGATGGGGTAAATTAGAAATGCCTGCTCAGCTAGGTTTGACCCAGCTGAGCAGGAAAAATAGGAGGCTTAAGCCAGCTCTCCCAAAGCTTTTTTCATGCGCTTCATCGCCTCGATCAAGTCGGCTTCAGAAGCAGCATAGGAAATTCGCACACAGTTGTCCGCTCCAAAAGCAGATCCAGTCACTAGGGATACATTGGCGATGGCAAGCAAGTATATGCAGAGTTCATCCGCATTGCTTACCTGCTGCCCATGTGCAGACTTGCCAAAGAAGGCAGTGACATCTGGGAAGAAATAAAAGGCTCCCTCAGGAACGTGTGTCTTAATTCCTGGGATGTCTCTCAGCAGACCCAACATCAAATCACGACGCTTCAAGTACTGAACGGCCATTTCTTGAGAAGGTCCTTGATCTCCTGCGATGCCAGCCAAAGCCGCACGCTGTGCAATACCAGTGTTACCTGAGGTGAATTGACCCTGCATTTTTTCTACCGCCTTGGACACTTCCAAAGGAGCGCAGATGTAGCCCACTCTCCAACCTGTCATGGCATAGCCTTTGGAAAATCCATTGACTGTAATGGTTCGCTCAAACATGCCTGGAAGGGAAGCAATGCTGAAGTTTTTGCCTGTAAAGTTGATCAGCTCATAAATCTCATCCGCAATGACCACTACCCCCTCGTGCTTCTTCACCACGTTGGCGATGGCTTCCAATTCTTGCTGGGAGAATACAGAGCCCGTTGGGTTGCAAGGGGAAGAATAGATCACTGCCTTGGTCTTGGAAGTAATGGCAGCCTCGAGCTGTGCTGCGGAAGCTTTAAAATTATTTTCAAGGGTACCCTCAATCAATACAGGCACGCCTCCACACAACTTGATGATCTCGGCATAGCTCACCCAGTACGGGGAAAAAATAACTACCTCATCGCCCTCATTGAGGATGCACATGAAGGTGTTGGCAATGGAATGCTTGGCTCCCACAGAAACAACAATGTGCTCTGCTTTGGCTTCCTGAATGTTGTTTTCCTCGCGAAGCTTCTTGGCAATGGCTTCACGCAAATCCTGGTATCCGGAGACAGGAGGATACGAGAAATATTTTCCTTCATCGATCGCATCTTTGGCGGCCTGCTGGATGTGTTTTGGAGTTTTGAAGTCCGGTTCACCCAAGCTTAGGCTAATGATGTCTATTCCCTGAGCTTTAAGTTCTCTGGCTTTTTTTGCCATGGCCAGGGTGGCCGACTCTTCCATTTGAAGTACGCGATCGGATAAAATAGAATTCATAAGAAATTAGGTTTTGGTAGCAAGAGTTCAAAAGTAGGCAGAAGATTATAATTAATAAACAATCGAAAAGATTTGATCTCGAAATGTTACTTTTGAAGGTACTAAACTAGCTCTTCAGCCGTTTGAATTCTGAAATGAAACTGCTTCCTCTTTTTCTACTTTTCTTTTTGGCAGGATCCAATTTCCTTCAGGGTCAAACCGTCCCGAAAGACCAAAAAGCAACGGAAGACTCTACCGATTTGGTCAGTTCCTTTTTGCTTCCTACCGTAGCACCACTGCTCCTCTTTGATGAAGAAAAAGTAAAGGAAGAGAAGAAGGAAAAGAAAAAAAAGACCCGGAAAAACACCTTTTTTGGGATAAAAACACAGAAAGGAAGCACCCGTAGAAGTCTTCGAGGCCAAGAGTATTTGGAACTTTTTTACTACACGGATGCCTCTTGGAAAAGTAATCCCTACCTACGAGATCGGTATTGGTACGATCCAAAAGATCGAACCATCAGAACCCAAGGCTTTGAAGCCGGTCAAGGCTACCTCCTCCATGGACCTTACCAACGCCTAGTCAACCAGGTAGTAGTGGAACGAGGCATGTTCTATTACGGCAGCAAGCACCAAACCTGGCT
>CAMDLI010000082.1 GCA_945901615.1 Spirosoma fluviale | reverse complement strand
GCGAAACAACCGGAGACATGCACTTCAAATTTGAAAACCAAAAAACCGGAGAAAAGCCGGTGGATTGGAATTTGAGTTACCTATTTGGCTCCTCTCCCAAAACCATTCTGGAGGATGTAAGCCAACAAGGGTCGAACTTCGCAGAAGCGGATTACAGCCAAGAACTACTGACCACTTACCTTAAAGAAGTCCTTCAACTTGAAGCAGTGGCTTGTAAGGACTGGTTGACCAATAAAGTAGACCGCTCCGTAACAGGTCGCGTAGCTACCCAACAAACTGTAGGTGAAATTCAACTCCCTCTGAATAATGTAGGCGTCATGGCGCTGGACTTCACAGGTCAAAAAGGCATTGCAACCTCCATCGGCCATGCTCCAGTGGCAGCATTGGCTAACCCAGAGGCAGGCAGCCGCCTGGCTATCGCTGAAGCACTGACCAACTTGATCTTCGCACCTATCGCGGATGGACTGAAGGGGATTTCCCTTTCTGCCAACTGGATGTGGCCAGCAAAAAACAAAGGTGAAAACGACCGACTCTACCGTGCAGTACAGGAAGTATCAGAGTTTGCCATCGCCTTGGGAGTCAACATCCCTACTGGCAAGGATTCCCTATCCATGACCCAGAAGTACCCAGACGGCAAGGTGGTTTACTCTCCAGGCACGGTGATTATTTCGGCTATTGGTGAGTGTACAGACATTCAAAAAACGGTAAAAACCGCTCTCATTCCTCAAGAAGGCACCAAGGTCCTGTACCTCGACTTCTCCAAAGACGCTGCCAAACTCGCAGGTTCATCGCTGTACCAAGCCCTCAATAAAATAGGCCAAGAACCACCTACGGTTGTCGATGCAGCCTATTTCGCAAGCGCATTTGAAACCGTTCAGCAACTCATCTATCAAGGATTAATCCTTGCGGGACATGATATTTCCTCTGGAGGTATGCTCACAGCCCTTTTGGAAATGTGTTTCCCAAGCCAATCTGTAGGCATGCAAGTGGATGTCGCACAACTTGTAGAAAAGGACTTGGTGAAAGCCATGTTCTCCGAAAACCCAGGCATCCTCATTCAAGTGGAAGCAAATGGAGAAGTAGAAAAACTCCTTACAACTGCTAAGATCGGATTTAAAACCCTTGGAACAGTTACCCTTAACGGAAAAATCGAACTTGCCTCCCAAACCTTGGCGATCTCCGAATGGAGAGACCTTTGGTTCCGTTCCTCCTACCTATTGGACAAAAAGCAGAGCGGTGAAAAGTTAGCACTTGAGCGATTTACCAACTACAAAAATCAACCCTTGCAGTACAGCTTCTCCACAGGATGGGAAGGAAAATTTGCAACCTTGGGACTCGATCCATTCCGTACCGAAAAAGGAAAGGCGACCGCAGCGATCATTCGCGAAAAAGGAGTCAATGGAGACCGAGAAATGGCTTATTCCCTCTGGCTAGCAGGTTTTGAGGTAAAGGACATTCACATGACCGACTTGATTTCTGGTCGAGAAGATTTGACTGATGTTCAAATGATCGTGTTTGTGGGTGGATTCTCCAATTCGGACGTATTGGGTTCTGCCAAAGGTTGGGCAGGTGCATTCTTGTACAACCCAAAAGCCAAGCAAGCCTTGGATGCATTTTATGCACGTCGGGACACCCTTTCCTTGGGGGTTTGCAATGGCTGCCAGCTGATGATCGAATTAGGTCTGATTACTCCAGAGCACGCGGATAAGCCAAAAATGTTGCACAACGCCAGCCATAAATTCGAGTCGAGCTTTGTGAATGTAACCGTTCCTGAAAACACTTCCGTGATGCTAGGAAGCCTAAGTGGACAACGCCTAGGCGTATGGTTGGCACACGGAGAAGGAAAATTCAATTTACCGAAAGGTGAAAAAGGCTACCACTTCGCCATGAAGTACAGCTACAGCAGCTACCCAGGAAATCCAAATGGATCAGACTTTGCGACTGCAGGTATCGCTTCGGAAGACGGCAGACACTTGGCCATCATGCCACACATTGAGCGTAGCTTGAAACCTTGGAATTGGGCCCACTACCCGAGTGAGCGAAACGATGACTTCACCCCTTGGATGGAAGCATTCGTCAATGCAAAGCGCTGGGCAGAAGCACAAATCAACTAGGTAAGACCTAGTTGATTTGTGCTTCTTTACAAGGGATGGCTATTCAGCACCAACCCATCCTTGACCGTCTTGAGGTAAGTAACGGCTTTGCCATCTTCGCCTACTTCACATACTCGGTAACTTGGGAAAGGATTACCCCATGACCCTCCAAAGTGCCCCGCCCATAAAAAAGGCTTCTTTTTATACACCATCAAGCCATCTAGGTCGTGATCGTGTCCATGAAAGGTGGCTTTCACATTTGGGAAAGAAGCAATCAAGTCCATAAACTCCTGGCAAGCCACTCCATTTCGCGTCCATTCCTGCTGGGAAATGTGGATGAAAACATACACCTGCTCCAGCTTTTCATAGGAAGTCAACATTCCTTTCAGGTAATTCAAATCCGCACACAGGTAGTCGCCCGCTGCATTGGAAGAATCCAAAAGGATCACTCCGAACTGATCCTTCAGGACGAAGGAATGGTTGGTGGAATGCCCCATGATTCGGAGAAAAGTGTCCGCATCCACCCGGTCGTGATTGCCTCTAGTGGCAAAATTGGGGAACTGAACTTGATCATAAACCGTCTTTACCTCAGGTAGAAAAGAAGGAGTGTCGTGAATCAAGTCTCCATTAAAGACCACAAAATCCACTCCTTTTTCGCGATGAATCGCTTCAATCAATTGCCGATGAGATCCTGCAAAATCCGTATTGGGCTGTCCCCAATGCCCGTCTGAAGCGGTGATAAACTTGAGTCGGGTGGCTCTCGGAAGGCTAACCTGTCCGTAAGTTGCAAAAGGCAGGGTAAGTATTCCCGTGCTGATTAAACTGAGTTTCTGGAGAAAAGGGCGTCTTTGCATGGCTTGAAAATACAACATTGACCGCACTTTTCGAAGTACTCCACCCTCCTGCATAAAATCTTCGTAAATCTGATTTTCCAAAGGAATGGATTGTGGTCGTACCTTTTCCTTGGCTGGATTGCTGAAGCCATCCCTTTTGCTTACTTTTCGAAAAACCATCCTCCCATGCGAAGCTACTTGTTTACATCCCTATTTCTTTTGATTGGCATCAGCCTATCCGCTCAAACCATCGATCAAGCTCGATTAGAAGCGCTCACTGAAAAACAATGGCAATCCGGACTTAGTCTGTTGAACGAACTCGTTTCCATGCCCAATGACGCGGTATATCCCGAGCAAATCGCAGTGAATATCGCCTGGTGTGAAACTGCCTTTTCGAAG
This sequence comes from Spirosoma fluviale, assembly GCA_945901615.1. GTDB lineage: Bacteria > Bacteroidota > Bacteroidia > Cytophagales > Cyclobacteriaceae > Algoriphagus. Next base: position 6,112 of record CAMDLI010000082.1, on the reverse strand, counting down.
CGAAACTGGACCGTGGAGCGATTGGAAACAGGTGGCATCCCATTGCTACTCGTGGAAAAGAAACAGCCGAATGCTAAAAAAACAGCCCTCTTCTACTTTCACGTAGATGGACAAGCAGTGGATATCAGCAAGTGGGATCAGAAGGATGCCTACCAACCTGTGCTGAAGGCACAAACTGCAGCTGGCACTTGGGAAGCTCTCCCTATGGAAAGGCTACAAACCGAGTACAATGCCGATTGGCGGATATTTGGCCGCTCTACCTCCGATGACAAAGGCCCTTTGGCCATGTTGATTACCGCCTGGGATGCGCTTACAGCAGCAGGTATCTCCCCTGATTATTCCGTAAAAATCATCCTGGACTTTGAGGAGGAACAAGGTTCTCCCCGTCTCCCAGCAGCTGTAGTCAAGCACAAGGAAAAGCTAAAAGCGGACCTGATGCTCATCATGGATGGACCTCGTCACACCTCCAACCTGCCTACGCTTAGTTACGGTGCTCGAGGCATCTCCGAACTCTTCCTGACCACCTACGGACCCAAGCTTCCCCAACACAGCGGGCACTACGGCAACTATGCCCCCAATCCTGCCCTGTTGATGTCGCAGCTGCTTTCTTCCATGAAAAATGAAAATGGCCGCGTGGTAATTCCAGGATTTTACGATGGGATTACGTTTACTGAGGCAGAGCGTAAAATCTTCGCTGCCGTACCGGACAACGAGCCCGCAGTCAAAAAACGCCTTGGCCTTGGCCGCACAGATCAGGTAGGTCAGAGCTACCAAGAGAGCATCAACTACCCTTCGCTCAACATCAAAGGCCTATCTGCCGGCTATACTGGAGCCCAGGCGACCACCATCATCCCAGCCATTGCGGTAGCCGAACTAGACATGCGTCTGGTGCCCGAATCAGATCCCGTACGCCTATTTGAACTGATAAAAGACCACATCCGAAAACAAGGATTTTACATCACGGAAAAGGACCCTAGCGATGCCGAGCGAATGGCTCATCCAAAAATCGTCAAAGTAGGCACGTCCATCTCCTACCAGGCTTTCCGCACTCCCATGGATTCCCCAGTGGGTGCATGGCTTAGAAAGGCGATGAACCGTTCCTTTGGAGCAGATCCGGTACAGATACGTATTTCTGGAGGCTCCATTCCAATTTCTCCATTTGTAGATGCATTGGGCATTCCAGCAGTTACCATTCCTACGGTGAATGCAGACAACAATCAGCATAGCCCGAACGAAAACCTCCGACTAGGAAATTACAAAGAAGGGATTCGTGCGATTATGAGTGTGTTGACAGAGAAGATGTATTGAAAGAATTAGAATAATCGTTCACAAACCGCAGTAATGGTACACGGCTTACGTAATTGAACTTCAAAGATTCAATCTCTAGACCAAGACTTATGAAAACCCTTAGTAGTCAGTTCTCGTTTATGGAATGTAAGTGGTTTACAAAAGTAAAACCATTGTTATACCTACACCTAGACTCAATTTTTTCTAGGTGCGATTAGTCCACTTTTTTAAACTAAAAAAACAACTAAATTAATGTGATGGAAACCTTACAAATCGAAATCCTAAATCCAAAAGCAAAAAAGCTCCTGGAAGACTTAGCTTCACAGAACTTAATTGCCATTCGAAATTCAAATTCCCCTTTCCAAGAAGTCCTTAAAAAAATAGGTATACCCAAAGGTGAAGCTATTCCTAGCGAAGAAGAAATCTTGTTAGAAGTAAAAGAAGAACGTGCAGCACGTTACAAAACACAACATGACAAGGGTCATCCTTGATACAAATTTGTGGATTAGTTACTTTTTGAGGAGCGGAAATAGCCCATTAAACAGACTTATTGAACACGAACAACTCATTTTTTTATGGAGTGAAGAACTTATAGAAGAATTGATTCAAGTAAGTCAGCGAGATAAGTTTCGAAAGTACATACCATTAGATCAACTCACCTTTTTCCTAGGGTACCTGCAATCAAAATCAGAACTGGTCGACGTGAAAAGCGAAGTAAAGTTATGTAGAGACCCTATGGATGATTTTTTGCTTTCTTTAGCCAAAGATGGAACAGCTGACTTTTTAATCACTGGAGATAAAGATCTACTAGCCTTATCTCAAATTTTCTCAACTCAAATACTCACACTAACCACTTTTATTGAGAAAATTTTGAATGAGCACTAATGCAAGGTCCAATAAAACAATGAATTCCAATCCTTTAATTTCCTTATTTAATACGGGAATAAAGATTTGGAAATTTCATGTCCGAAAAGTTATCAAAATCGATACGCAAGGGAACTAATTAAAAAGAAATTGGTAGCTGTAGGTGCCTCGGGGTATAAAAATACTTGATCTCTGCTCCGGTAATTACTTGCTTCTACTCTCCACAACAAACCTTTCCAAATGGAGTAATCCACATTTACAGATAACGCAGTGGTGGCAAAGCCATTGGGGTGTTCGTTCTTTACCCGGATACCTGTTCGGTCTTGGTAATACTCCACCCGTACAGCTGATTTAATTCGCTCGTTCCACTTCACCTGACCAATCACGATTGGACTAAACCAGGGATCGTACGTACTACTTCCCCTTTTTTGTTGTTGCACCCCCATATCCATCCCCACCGTCAATGCCAGGGCATCGTTTACTTGAAACTGACCATACAAATTGGAAAAATACCTCCGTCTTCTCGTGGCGTCCGGATCATCAGACCCCAGGAAGGTGCTCCAATTGAGAAATACACCTTCTTTGGGCCTGTAGGATACTTGGGTTCCAAAAGAAGGTTTGGTACTGCCTTCCACATTCGTAATTCGTTGCCAACCATTGAAGACTAAGCCAGAAAAAAACCACTTTTCAGAGGGCTGAAAACTCACCTTTCCACCCGTTAAAAAATAGGGGGTATTTTCTGCCAAAATGGAACGTGTCAACGTCAAATTATCTGTAGAAATGGCACTTTCAAATCCAATATGGGAAGGCAAGACACCCGCATCTAACCACACATTGCCTTTTTTCGAAAGCAAAACCCCTGCATTTGCCTCAAAAACATGCTTTAGGATCCCTGGTTCATCCGCATAATTGTCTACCGAATAGGCTCCCGCATGTAGCGCAACATTGCCTCGAAACTGCCCTTTGGTCATTGCAATTTTTATCAAGCCCAAATTGAGCGCTACCTGATTGTGTCGATTGTGGTTGCAAAGAAAAGGCAGCCTCGTTTTGCCTTCGGGCTGATTAAAATCATAGCCGTAAAAGAAATCTACCACTCCGGATACTACCCCCTTGAACTCATTGGGATTCGGAATACTATCCTGCTGACCAAACACTGGAGTATTTATAACTAGTAAAAAAATGAAGGTATTAAACCACCAAATCTGCTTCATCGCCATTTGTTGCGCTTTCTTTTAAAATGCAAAGATAGCTTAAGGAAAAGGCTACAAACCTAAAATTCAGAAAATCAATTTATAATTTAGATCAAACTTATTTATTCGTCTGCAAAACCAATCTCAACGTATCGTAATCGTACTTGCCTTCAAAGTGTTCAAAGTAGGCTTTAAGCGAACTGAGTTTTTCGGTTACCCCCTGAATCTCCCAAATGGCTTCCTGTGCAACCAGCGCCTCCACCTGGATTTTTCCCGTCTTTACCCCATGCGTGAGGTGATTGAGGATAGTTCCAGGAGTTAGTCCTCGATCGGATGCAATTTCTTCAGGAGTTTTTCCCTCCAAAAAAAGGCGTATCGTCTGCTCCTTCGTATCCTCTTTCTTCTCTTTTGAAGGTTGGGCTTTGGAAGTTTTTTTCTTTCCGGACTTATTTTTTGTAGTGGAAGCAGCAGGCATAGCCTCTCGAAATTGGGAAACTAGCTGCTGCCGCACCTGCCTAATTTTTAAATCAACCGCATCCAAAGATCCAATCGATTGACCTTGTAAAATGGCTTGCAAGAGTACTTTGCTCCGAGCAATGCCCGTGTACTTATTCAGAAACTCCAACTCCAACTCTTCCATCGATTCCTGATACTCCTTGACACGCGTAAAACGCTCAATTTTGACCAAATGCCGAAGCAATATCTTCATGCCCTCGAGCAAAAGTTCCAAGTAATAGGATGAGCCTTTTTCCAAACGATCCAGCAATTTTTCCACTTCTTTCTGCTGAATTAAATACTGCAATTGCTGCCGAAACTTCCGGGTATTCTCCCGCTCTGCTTCTAAAAGTCGATACACCGCAGGCAAGTCCTCCCGCAATTCTTGCTCAACAAACTCCATAGAAGAGGCCTGCTCGTTTTGGAATTGGATCAAGGCCCCAATCACGCTCTCAAACTCAAAGGTGCGTTCCACCAATTGAAAGAGGTAGTTTTCTTGATGTACACTCAGTAAGGCTGCCAAATCTTGTTGAGTTGACTTTTCTTGGGTGAATCCAACCACCTTGGCATCTGAAAAAATCACCTCCGTTTGGATGCGGGTTCGTAAAATCAGCCCCTCCAAACTCCGAAGTCTACTCAAGGCCACATATACCTGCCCTGGAGCAAAGGCCTGCCCCACATCCACAATGGCTTTGTCAAAGGTGAGTCCTTGGCTTTTGTGTACCGTCACCGCCCAGGCCAGTTTGATCGGATACTGGGAAAACGTGCCAATGACATCCTCCTCCAACTCCTTGGTTTCCGCATTGAGCTGGTACCGTTTATTCTCCCAATCCTCCTTTCTGAGCACATACTCCTCCTTCTGATCATCCATGCGCACTTTTACCTCATCCGCAGCCAGTTGAATCACCGTGGCCAACTTTCCATTGAAGTAATTGGCATTGCCCGAGGAATCATTTTTGATAAACATCACCCGCGCACCAACCTTCAGCTCTAAGATGGGAGGTAAAGGCAACATGCTCTCGGGAAATTCTCGGTCCAGATCCGCATCGTAAAAAAACGAGGGGCTTTCCAAGCTTCGAAGCTCCCGCAAATTCAGTTCATCCGCCTTGTAATTGTGCGTAGTCAAGGTGATGCAGGGCATCAAGTCCTGAATCTCATCTAAGGTCTTGAACTGCTGATTCAGTCGCCGCACATCCTCTGGAGTGGATTTATTGTCCCGCAGGTTATTCAGAATTCGAATAAAGGTATCGTCCTGCTGCCGGAAGATCTTGTCCAACTCCAAATACACCATTCCCGACTGCTGCAGTGCCTTGGCCTCAAAGAAATGCATGGAGTTGTAAAATCGACTCAAAACAGTCCATTCATCGTCCTTGACTATGGGTGGCAACTGGTACAAATCCCCAATCAATAGCACCTGAATTCCCCCAAATGGAACTTGATAATTTCGCTTCACATGGCGCATCCGATAGTCAATCGCATCCAGCATATCTGCGCGGAGCATGCTGACTTCGTCAATTACCAAGAGATCAATCGCCTTGAGTACTTTCCTCCTGAGTTGATTGAGTGGATGCCTGCGTGCAAGAGTTTGCTGGGTAAAAAACCCTTGCCGATCTGTAAAGTTTCCCTCCGGCTCACGGGTAGGCAAAAAAGACCCAAATGGAAACAGAAATTGGGAGTGCACAGTCACCCCTTTTGCATTCAGTGCAGCGATGCCTGTAGGTGCCACGATCACAAAACGCTTGTGTGTTTGTTGTGCCAGCTCACGAAGAAAAGTGGTTTTTCCTGTGCCTGCTTTACCCGTCAAAAAAATAGGGGCTCCCGTGGTATTTACAAATCTCGCCGCGAGCTCCAGTCGGTCCGTAGAAGTATTCATTTGGCTAAATTAGGTTATTGTTGCATACCTTGATGGGCCTTAGTAAAGATTACTAAAAATTTCAGTGGCACGAAGTAACAAGTACGATGTACAATGTACCAGGTACCAGGTACCAGGTACCAGGTACCAAGTACAATGGACCGTGATCCATCTTGAGGCAAGAAACAAGACTAGTGGAAGACCTTTCTATTCCTTTGCGTCTATGCGTCTTTGCGAGAATAAAAAAATAAGGCGCCCCGTAATTCTACGGGGCAGGCTGCAAAGTCGCAAAGCCGCAATGGCCTGACTACCGCAGATAGGTGTCTTGCATCTAAAAAGAGTTTAGAGACAAGAACCATGAGATTGGAACGAGAACAAGAGCCAAGAAATTATAAGCAATAGTCAAAAAAAATCCTGCTCAATA
>CAMDLI010000081.1 GCA_945901615.1 Spirosoma fluviale | reverse complement strand
ATTCCTGAGAATCCTTTGGAGCTTACCAGCTCTTCCTTGAAAAGGCTGCCATCTTGTTGGCGAAACTGGGTATGTCTTTTTGGAGGAATTTGTCCGAGTCGAACGTAGTATGCCATAGTTTTGGGAGTATATTCGTTGCTAAAATAGGAGTTATCCTTGATTTTTAAGGATATTGAACTCCATTTTATCAACCCATACCCAATTCAAAAAGTTTATCTACTCGATATGAAAGCTATTTCCTTAACTCTCATTGGCCTTCTTTTTTCGTTCGCTAGTTTTTCACAGGTGTCCAAGCAGGGCTCCAAACTCCTATGGTCAGATGAGTTTGATCAAGAGGGGATACCTTCTGATAAGAAATGGAGTTTTGAGGTTGGAGATCATGGCTGGGGCAACAATGAGCTTCAAATGTATACGGCCAACAAGCTGACCAATGCACGGGTGCAAGCTGGGGTTCTGATTGTGGAAGCACATGTAGATTCCAGCCAGCCGAAGGGCTATACCTCCGCCAAACTAGTTTCTAAAGGAAAGGGATCTTGGCAGTATGGTTACTTTGAAATTCGTGCCAAATTGCCTCAAGGAAGAGGTACTTGGCCAGCGATATGGATGCTTCCAGAAGTGAATAATTTTGGTACCTGGCCCAAAAGCGGAGAAATCGACATCATGGAGCATGTGGGTTATGACCCAGGAAAGGTGCATGGCACGGTGCATACTGAAGCTTTTAACCACATGATTGGCACACAAAAAGGGGCACAGCTTATGGTTCCCGACTTTGCATCTGAATTTCATACCTATGCGGTAGACTGGAAGCAGGGGCAAATGGATTTTTACATCGATGGGAAGCTCTATTTTACCTTCAAAAATACAGGAAATGACTACAAAGAATGGCCTTTTGACCAGCCCTTCTACCTGATTCTCAACCTTGCTGTAGGGGGAAATTGGGGAGGTAAAGAGGGAGTGGATCCGAGCATTTGGCCTCAGCGCATGGAAGTTGACTATGTGCGGGTATACAACAGTAGTCCCCAGTAAGGTCTGGGTAGTGGATAGGGTCAGAAATCACCTCTAATTTTTGAGATTTAGTAGGATTGTCCTTTACTTATGGCATTCGTTTTTGTTAGCCCTACTCACCTATTTCCTGAATCCCATACCCTAAAGAGGAAAAAGTAAGTACTAAAAAAAAAACTGCCTGCCCTTATTCAAGGCAGGCAGCAAGGTATGGGTTGGTGGATTAAGCCCAGGCCTTTTCTCCTTTTTTGTAGTCCACGCAGGGGTCAAATCGCCCTGGGGTTTCCACGAAGCGTAACGCTTGCGTGGCACCGATTTCGGAGCTAAAGTAGCCCAACACGGTCAAGTCGCGGAGCATGTGTATGATTTCCGGTTGTTTTTCTTCCCCGCTCGCCACATATTTTTGGTGAAGTCCATTGAGGAAAGCAAGTCTTTCCTCTGCAGTAGCATCCATAAATTCCTTGCTTGTCTCGGCTTTGAAATCGGTGCGGATGGTATTCAGACCTGTTATAAAAGTGGTCTGCTGCTCAGCATCGTAGCAATCCTTTACCATCATCTGCATAAACTCCCCAATTTTGGTTGCTTTTGCTCCCGGGGTGTCTGTGGTAGGGATGATGGTTTCGCCGATTTCATCGAGAAACGAAAGATCCTCAGCGGTAAAGTTCAAATCCTTTAGCTGTGAATCAGGTGCACATCCGGTTAGAAGTGCGGTTGAACCGATTACAGTTCCTCCCATCAGGAGTGCCACAGATTTTATGGCATCTCTTCTATTCATTAAAGTCATGTTCTTGTCGGATTAGAGGTTTTGCTTTTTCAATTCTTCAACGGCAAAAGCTGCTGCTCTCGCAGTAAGGGCCATGTAGGTAAGCGAAGGGTTTTGTGCTGCCGCTGAGGTCATGCATGCTCCGTCGGTTACAAACACGTTTTTAGCATCCCATACTTGGTTGTTGCCATTCAGGACCGAAGTCTTTGGATCTCTACCCATTCTAGCTGTTCCCATTTCGTGGATTCCATTTCCAAAAGTGTAGCCATTGTCAAAGGGCTTCACATTTTTGAATCCTGCTACTTCCAGCATTTCTGCCGCATCGCTCATCATGTCTACGCGCATTTTCTGCTCGTTTTCTTTGATTTCCGCACTCATCACGAGGGCTTCCATTCCCCACTTGTCCTTTACGGTGTCGCTGAGTTTGATCAAGTTGTCGTGGTACGGAAGAATCTCTCCAAAGGCAGTGATGCCCATGGACCAAGGTCCTGGTTCGGTAAGTGCCTCTTTCATTGGGCCTCCTAGTCCTAGTTCGGCCACATCTCTACTCCATCCACTGCGGCTGGCACCTCCTTGGTAGCCAAAGCCTCGGATGTAATCTCGCTTATCGCCATTGACATTTCGGAAGCGTGGGATGTACAATCCGGTAGGGCGCTTTCCAAAATAATACTTGTCATCAAAACCCTCGTAGGTGCCGCTGGCACCCAAGCGGAAATGGTGGTCCATTATATTGTGTCCCAATTCCCCTGAGCTAGATCCCAATCCACCTGGCCAGATATCTGTAGCACTACGCATCAGAATGGCCGTTGAAGCGATGGTGGAGGCGCAGAGGAAAATGATTTTTGCGGAAAATTCAATGGTTTCGTTGGTCTGACCATCTACAACTTCTACGCCAGTAGCTTTTTGACTGTCTTTGTCGTATACCAGCTTGCGAACGATGGACCAAGGGCGAAGGGTAAGTTTGCCGGTAGCCATGGCTGCAGGCAGGGTAGAAGCCTGGGTGGAGAAATAGCCTCCAAACGGACAGCCAAGAGAGCACTTGTTGCGGTATTGGCAACCTGGGCGTCCAGGTAGTGGCTGCGTGATATTGGCAGGTCTACCGATGATCCAGTTTCGCGCGCCTTTGTAATGATCTTTGATTTTGGCTGTTCCAGCTTCTTCCACACAGTTCATCGGCATCGGTGGCTGAAATTCACCATCAGGCAATACATCTAGGCCTTCCTTAGATCCGGATACCCCAATGAACTTCTCTACATAGCTGTACCAAGGAGCAATGTCCTTGTAGCGAATAGGCCAATCCACCGCGATGCCGTCCTTGGCATTGGCTTCAAAGTCCATTTCAGACCAGCGGTAGGATTGTCTACCCCAAAGCAGGGAGCGACCTCCTACTTGATAGCCTCTAAACCAATTGAATGGTTTTTCTTCTACATAAGGGGAGTCACTTTCGTGTGCCCACCAATCCAGGTTGAGCTCATTGAGCACGTAGTCGCGCTGGAGGGTAGGATGCTTGTCAAGTAGGTCTTGCGTTCTACGCCCTCTGTGCGGTACTTCCCAAGGTGGGAGTGTTGCTGATTTGTAATCTTTGATGTGCTCGACATTTGGGCCTCTTTCAAGAAGAAGTACGCGAAGGCCCTTCTCAGTAAGCTCTTTTGCGGCCCATCCGCCACTAATTCCAGACCCAACTACAATTGCGTCATACGCTTCATTTGCCATATTCTGGTTTTATTTTAATTCGTTATACATCGCAAACCTGCACGGCATGACCCAGTGCAGCAATTTTATCTGTTCCCTTGGGGATAAATTCATGGGAAACATAGCCTTTGAAACCCGAATCTACAATAGCCTGCATGATGGGCGGGTAATTTATTTCTTGGCTTTCATCCAAATCATTTCTTCCTGGGTTTCCAGCCGTGTGGTAATGCCCTAAGTATTGGTGGCTGTTTCGAATGGTGCGAATGATGTCTCCCTCGTCTATTTGCATGTGATAAATATCAAAGAGGAGCTTGAAGTTTTCGCTTCCAACACGCTTGCACAGTTCGATCCCCCAAGCAGACTTGTCACACATGTAATCTTTGTGATCTACCCGGCTATTGAGCAATTCCATGGTGATGATCACGCCGTGTTTTTCTGCTTGGCTCAGAATTTTTTTAATTCCGATTTCGCAGTTTTTCATTCCAGTTTCATCGTCCATGCCGCGTCGATTTCCTGAAAAGGCAATGACATTCTTGTAGCCTGCCTTTTGCACTAGAGGGATTAATTCTAGGTAATTCTTTTCCAGTTGGGCATGAAACTTGGGCTCGTTGAACCCATCGGCGATGCTAATCTCAGCGCCGTTGCACATGGAGCAATGGATGTCGTATTTTTTGAGGAGATCCCAGTTGGCAGGGCTAATCAGGTCAATGGCACCCACTCCTACGGACTTGATTTGGGCGCAGAGCTCTTCCAAGCTAAGTGGACGCATGGACCAGGCGCAAACGCCGTGGTTGATGTTGCCCTTGAGTGCAGGCGCTCCCTTTTCTTTGAAGTCAAAGGAAGCAAGGGACCCCATGGCAGCTCCGCCAAGGATCATTTTTTTGAATGAATCGCGTCTTCCTGAATTGAAAGTCATGTTGTATAGGGGTTAGTTTGGGCTTTTTATTTTTTCTGGTTTGAATGCAGTTATGAAAAATAGGAAAACCAAGGCGGAAATCCCAGCGGGAATCAACCAAATTAAATTCCAATTGTGTTGCCCCTCCTCGATTAGGTAAAAATTGGAGACTTGACCTGCTACCCAAAATCCAAAGCCCATTCCTATCCCGTAGGTAGCAAGCGTGATTAAGCCTTGTGCCGCAGACTTGTATTTTTTCCCCGCATGGGCATCGGTGTAGATTTGACCGCTGACAAAAAAGAAATCGTAACAAATGCCGTGCAGAATGATCCCGGCAAGCAACATCCAAGTTCCACTGTCCGTATCTCCAAAGGCAAAGAAGAGGTAGCGGATGACCCAAGCCAACATGGCTACAGCAAGTGTTTTTTTCAAGCCAAAGCGAGTGAAGAAAAAGGGGAGAGCCACGAGAAATAAGACTTCCGATACCTGTCCCAGTGCCATTTTGCCAGTTGAGTTTTCTACACCCAGCTCCGTCAAGAAAGGGCTGGCGTTTTGGTAGTAAAAGGCCAAGGGAATGCAGATCAGGATGGAAGAAAGGAAGAAGATGGCATAGTTCCGATGTGTGAGTAGGCGGAGAGCATCTAGGCCTAGTACCTCTTTTAGTTGAAAAGGGGCATTTGATTTCGCTTGTGGGGGAGTGGCAGGGAGGGTAAAGCTGTAGATGCCAAGCAATAGAGATGCTCCAGCTGCCAACTTCCAGGTGTTTTGGAGTAGCCCTTCACGCAATCCTTCTTGGCTATCCCATGCCAAAGTAGAGATTAAAACCCCTGCTGCTATCCAGCCAATTGTGCCCCAAATCCGAACTCCTGAAAATTCTTTTTCAGGCTGCGCCATCTGATTGAAGGAGATGGAATTGACCAGGGCGAGGGTAGGCATGAATAAAATCATGTACCCTAAGAGGATGGGGAAAAAAGCAGAAAAATCTACCGCCTGATGGAGTCCATACAGCATGACTGCTCCAACAAGATGGATGCTGCCTAAAATTTTTTGTGCTTGAAAATAGCGGTCTGCGATCAGTCCCACCAAAAAAGGAGCGAGTATGGCTCCGAGAGACTGGGTAGAAAATGCTAGCGAGATATCCTGGTCTTTCGCTTGGATATTGGCGCCCAAAAAAGTACCCATCGTCACGTACCAGGAGCCCCAGACAAAAAACTCAAGGAACATCATCAGCGAAAGTCTAATCTTGACAAAAAGGGGCATAAGCTGCGAGGGGTTAGGTTTGTACTGTTTTTTTGGAAGGAAAATTTAAAATTTTGATGTTTTTGCAGTAGTTTACCCATCTTCTTTGAGAATCTAAAGAAAGAGACCAAAAAGTTTTGATTGAGCCGTTCATAGAACAGTCAGACTGCTGGTCATAAAACCGCTGTTTTCAGCAAGGAAAGCACGAAATTTCAGTACCAATCTTGTTTTAATTTTTCACCCAAAATCCAATTTAACTTAGTACCCATGTCGACTACAAAAAAATTGAAACTTGGCCTCGTTGGAGGTGGTCCCGGCTCATTTATTGGAGCGATTCACTTGAATGGGGCTTTAATGGACGGTATGTTTGAATTGGTGTGTGGCGCCTTCAGTTCCGATCCCGCCAAGTCCATCCAGAAGGGCAAGGAACTTCGACTCGATCCTTCCCGTGTGTATGGGAGCTATACCGAGATGTTTGCCAAAGAATCCCAGCTACCCGAGGGAGAGCGAATGGATGTGGTGGCCATTGTGACGCCCAACAACATGCACTTTGATCCTACGGTAAAGGCGCTGCAACATGGATTTCATGTGGCTTTGGACAAGCCCTTGACGCTAAACTACAAAGAAGCTCAGGAGCTGTATCGCATCGTAAGCCAGTCCAAACAACGCTTTTTGCTAACCCATACCTACACCGGCTACCCGATGATCAAGCAGGCGCGGCAGATGGTGCAGGAAGGAATGATCGGGAAGGTCAGAAAGGTCTATGTGGAATATCCACAGGGATGGCTGTACAAGCTCCTCGAAACAGAAAACAACAAGCAGGCAGAGTGGAGAACAGATCCGAAGAGAAATGGTCTTGCGGGATGCATGGGAGATATAGGAACCCACGCCTTCAACATGGCAGAATATGTCACTGGCGAAAAAGTTTCCCAGATCTGTGCTGACCTTTACATTAAGATTGATGGCCGACCTATCGATGACGATGGGGTGGTCCTGCTTCGATTTGAAAATGGTGCTTCCGGAGTATTGATGGCTTCGCAAACCGATACTGGATGTGAAAATAACCTTAAAATCCGCGTGTATGGAGAAAAAGGGGGCTTGGAATGGGAGCAGGAATTGAACAATTCCTTGACCGTCAGGTATCCGAATGTGCCTGCACAGATCTTCCGCGCAGGAACAGGCTACTTGGGCTCTTTGGCACAAGAAAATACCCGTACACCAGCAGGCCATCCTGAAGGCTATGTGGAGGCATTTGCCAATTTGTACCGCAACTTTGCGCGCTGCCTTTATGCAGATCGGGAGGGCACTACTCCCAAATGGGAATGGGAAGACTACCCTGGCATCGAGGATGGAATCCGTGGGATGGCATTTATCGACCATGTCTTGCGTAGCACTGAGTCGGAGCAAAAGTGGACTCCATTTATTGTAGAAAAATAAATTCAACTTCTAATCATTTACTAAGTCGTATGAAAACAATTAAAGGCCCGGGTATCTTTTTGGCACAGTTTGCCGGCGACGCTGCCCCTTTCAATAACTTAAAAAACATCTGCCACTACATGGCAGATTTAGGATACAAGGCTGTACAAATTCCTTCTTGGGATGGACGCATGATTGACTTGCAAAAGGCTGCCGAAAGCAAAAACTATGCGGACGAAATCAAAGGGATTGTGGCTGAGACAGGAATGGAAATTTCCGAATTGTCTACGCACCTGCAAGGACAGTTGGTGGCGGTGCATCCAGCCTACAACGAGCTATTTGACGGCTTTGCGCCAGCCAACCTCAAGGGAGACCTGAAAGGAAAGTCTGCCTGGGCTACTCAGCAACTCAAGTATGCGGCGAAAGCATCTGCTAATTTGGGGCTCAATGCGCATGCTACCTTCTCCGGGGCCTTGATGTGGCACACCGTCTATCCATGGCCACAGCGCCCTGCAGGATTGGTGGAAACAGGCTTTACCGAACTCGCCAACCGATGGATGCCTATTTTGAATGCCTTTGATGAGGTGGGAGTAGATGTGTGTTACGAATTGCACCCTGGTGAGGACTTGCACGATGGCATTACCTTCGAAATGTTCCTAGAGAAAGTTGGGGGTCACAAGCGTGCCAATATTTTGTATGACCCAAGCCATTTTGTATTGCAGTGCTTGGATTACCTACAGTTCATTGACTTTTACCATGAGCGCATCAAAATGTTCCATGTCAAGGATGCAGAATTCAATGCTACTGGCAAGCAAGGAGTTTATGGAGGATTCCAGGGATGGGTAGAGCGTGCCGGTCGATTCAGATCATTGGGAGATGGGCAAGTTGATTTTGCAGGAATATTTAGCAAACTTTCGCAGTACAATTACAGTGGCTGGGCCGTGCTGGAGTGGGAGTGTGCCATCAAGCATCCGGAGCAGGGTGCAGCTGAGGGAGCACCATTTATCGATGCACATATCATCAATGTTACTGAAAAGGCCTTTGATGATTTTGCCGGAACGGGTGCAGATGAGGCCTTCAATAGAAGAATTTTAGGAATTTAACGTATAAATAAAATCAAACCAATGAAACTAAATTTTCTATCAACCAGTGTAGTAGTCCTTCTGGCAGGTTTTGCCTTTTCTTGTGGAGGGGGTGAAAAAACAGCAGAAACGAGCACTGAAACTGCAACTGCCGAAGCCGCCCCTGTGGAGGTTTCCTTAGAGGACAAGTACAAAGATGATCCTATATACATCAAGGGATTGGAAAAAGTGAAGGGCTCAGACTGTACGGGATGCCACCAGGTGGACCGCAAACTAATTGGCCCTGCATATGCTGATGTCGCAGCCAAATACGAAAATACCGAGGCCAATGTGGCCATGCTTGCCAAGAAGGTAATTGCGGGTGGTGTAGGTGTCTGGGGTGAAATTCCCATGGCTGCCCATCCAAATTTGACTGAAGAGGATGCAACCGATATGGTGCGTTACGTTTTACTTTTAAGGAAATAATCCATGAAAACTAAACTCATCGCAATTCTCGCAAGTGCTGCCATCGGAATGGCATTTGTGCAGGTTGCAAAAGAAGAAAAGTCTCCACAGCCTACCCAAGAAAATGTAGCTGCTGACTGGACTCCTCTCTTTGATGGAAAGACTTTTGCTGGTTGGTCCAAGTATGGAGGCGGTGAAGTAGGCAAGGCCTGGAAGATCCAGAATGGAGAGCTCTACCTCGATGCAGCCAACAAGGCAACTTGGCAAAAAGGTGACGCAGGAGATATTGTGACCAATGAGGAGTTTGAGAATTTTCATTTCAAGTACGAGTGGAAGATTGCTCCCAACGGAAATAGTGGGGTGATTTTTCTTGTGCATGAGGCCAAAGAATATCCCTACCCTTATCAAACAGGGCCTGAGATGCAGGTGCTTGACAATGCAGGTCACCCAGATGCAAAGATCATCAGCCATAGAGCGGGTGATTTGTACGATCTGATCGTGAGCAGCAAGGAGACCGTCAAGCCAGCAGGAGAGTGGAATCAAGCTGAGATCCGAATCAACAAAGGGAAGTTAGACTTCTTCTTGAACGGGGTGAATATCGTCTCTACGCAGCTGTTTACTCCAGAGTGGGAAGCATTGATTGCAAAGAGCAAGTTCAAGAGCATGCCTGGATTTGGTAAATTCAAGAAGGGCAAAATTTCCCTTCAAGACCATGGCGATGTGGTGCACTTTCGTAATTTGATGATTAAGAAGCTTTAAGAGAAGCAAGAGCCGAGAGGCAAGAACCAAGATAATTAGACTATATCTAGGTTTTTTTTAGCCACATAGGCGCATAGGGTTTTATTTTCTATGTGTCTATGTGGTTTTAGATTTAGGAAGACAAGAGACAAGAACCAAGATATTAGACACATCTAAGTTTTTTTGAGAAGCCCGATAAACTGATTGGAATAAAAAAAGCAGGCCAAAAGCCTGCTTTTTTTGTGATCCCGCTGGGATTCGAACCCAGGACCCTCCCGATTTAAATCGGGATGCTCTTCCAGCTGAGCTACAGATGTCCTTTTTGGATTAGGTCTTGAATGTAAGTTCTAGATTTCATCTTTTTGATTTTCATTTCGCGCTGTTTCGCT
>CAMDLI010000080.1 GCA_945901615.1 Spirosoma fluviale | reverse complement strand
GCATCTCCTGTTCGGAAGGCAGAACCCACATTGTTGAGGCTGCGAACATTGTCGAGCACTAGTATGAGGGGAGATTTTTTGGTTTCTTTAAACTCCTGAACGGATAGCCGCTCCAGCTCTTCCATGCTTAATTTCTTCATCTCTTTTATTTCCTTTTCGAATCGGCTATTTTCAGGTCTATTTTCCGAGTCAAAAGTACGACAATTCTAATTTACGCATGAGCAAATCCAAAGACGGCCAAGAAACTCCCTTGATGAAGCAGTACAATGCGATCAAGGCCAAGCATCCCGGTGCCCTGTTGCTGTTTCGTGTGGGAGATTTTTACGAGACCTTTGGCGAGGATGCGGTGGTAGCAAGCAGGATCTTGGATATCGTGCTGACCAAGCGTGCAAATGGTGCGGCCTCTCATATCGAATTGGCGGGCTTTCCGCACCACTCCTTGGACACCTATCTCCCGAAGTTGGTCCGCGCCGGCAACCGGGTAGCGATCTGCGATCAGCTCGAGGATCCGAAAAGTGTCAAAGGAATTGTAAAAAGAGGGGTGACAGAGTTGGTTACTCCAGGGCTATCCTACAACGACCAAGTACTCGATACACGTAAAAATAATTACCTCGCCTCCATTCACTTTGGCAAAGAGGTCCATGGAATAGCCTTTTTAGATATCTCTACGGGGGAGTTTATGTGTGCGGAAGGAAATGCTGCCTATGTGGAAAAACTGCTGCAAAGCTTTACCCCTTCCGAGCTCATATATTCTAAGGCGGCCAGAAAAGCTGCTGCAGAGCTTTTTAAGAATGAGTTTGTCACTTTCCACTGTGAAGATTGGGTTTATCAGTACGACTTTACCTACGACAAACTCAAAAACCATTTTGGAACCACTAATCTCAAGGGTTTTGGGATTGAGGACTTGCCCGCTGCAAGTGTAGCCGCTGGGGCGATATTGTATTACTTGGAGGAGACTGAGCACAAAGACATTCAGCACATTTCCTCCATCTCCCGCATTCCAGAGGACAAGTACGTGTGGTTGGATAAGTTTACCATTCGAAATTTGGAGTTAGTCTTTCCTCAACATGAAGGAGGGGTGCCGCTTATTCAAATTTTGGATCAAACGGTGACCCCGATGGGTTCCAGGATGCTGAAAAAGTGGATGGTGCTGCCCCTAAAAGACAAACAAGCCATCGAGGAACGTCTGAATGTGGTGGACTTCTTTTACCAAAACCCCTCCCTGATCGAGGAAATGTTGGGCCAATTGAAGCAAACTGGAGACCTGGAGCGCTTGATTTCCAAGGTGGTCGTTGGCCGGGCAAATCCTCGAGAGATCAATCAGATCAAGCGGGCACTTCATGTGGTCGTTCCCATTAAATCCCTGCTCAAAACCCAATCCAATCCTACGCTCAAACGCTTATCCGAGCAGTTGCATCCTTGCGAACTTTTGGTAGAGAAAATCGAAAAAGAGCTCCAAGAATCTGCGCCCATGCTGTTGCATCAGGGAGGGGTCATCAAGGATGGGGTAGACCCAAGCCTGGATGAATACCGTGGATTGGCGAATACAGGAAAGGATTATTTGCTGCAAATTCAACAGCGGGAGATCCAGCTAACAGGCATTTCTTCCTTGAAGATCTCCTACAACAAGGTCTTTGGCTACTACTTGGAGGTGACCCATGTCCACAAGGATAAGGTGCCGGATTCCTGGATTCGCAAGCAAACTTTGGTGAATGCCGAGCGCTACATTACCCCAGAGTTGAAAGAGTACGAGGAGAAAATCCTTCATGCTGAGGAGCGGATGATTGCGCTGGAGCAAAAATATTTTCAGGAGCTTGTGGCGGAAGTAGCGGCCTATGTGGTCCCTATCCAACAAAATGCAAAGGTGCTCGGAATGTTGGATGCCTTGCTTTCTTTTGCGAAGGTGGCCGGTGCCAATGGCTACTGCAGACCCAAGATTTCCACCACCGAAACGCTCGAAATCAAGGAAGGAAGACATCCCGTGATTGAAAAGCAGTTGCCGGTAGGAGAGGCTTATGTACCGAATGACATCTACTTAGATCACGATAGCCAGCAAATTTTGATCATTACAGGGCCCAATATGGCAGGAAAATCAGCCTTGCTGCGTCAGACGGCCTTGATCGTATTGATGGCGCAGATGGGTAGTTTTGTGCCAGCAAGCTATGCTCGGGTGGGGATTATTGATAAGGTCTTCACGCGTGTAGGTGCATCAGATAACCTGTCCAAGGGAGAGTCAACCTTTATGGTGGAGATGACCGAGACGGCGAGCATTCTCAACAACCTTTCCAATCGGAGCTTGGTATTGATGGATGAGATTGGAAGAGGAACGTCTACTTACGATGGCATTTCCATTGCCTGGTCTATCGTGGAGTACTTGCATCAGCATCCCAATTGCAAAGCCAAAACCTTGTTTGCCACGCACTACCACGAGTTGAACCAGCTTGCCACGGACTTTCCCCGCATCAAAAACTTTAATGTGTCCGTGAAGGAAGTAGGCAATAAAGTGATTTTCATGCGCACGCTCAAGGAAGGGGGAAGTGAGCATAGCTTTGGCATCCATGTGGCGCAGATGGCGGGCATGCCCAACCCGATTGTGCTTCGTGCTTCTGAAATTATGTCTCATTTAGAGAAAGATAAATCCACGAAGGAAAAAAACGCAAAGCTGGCGACTGTTCCCAAATCGAATTTCCAACTGCAGTTATTTGAGATGGACCCCAAGTTGGCAGAAGCCAAAAAACTATTGGATGAGGTGGATATCAACACAATCTCTCCCATAGAAGCCTTGTTGAAGCTCCATGAACTGAAGAAGAAAATGGAGTAAGAAGGGCTGGTTCCAGAAATGCAGGAGCGGAGAAACCGTGTTTTTTTGGAAAAATGAGGTAAGAAATTCCTGGGACTAGAAAAAAATCTTGGGAATTGCCTTGTAAAAATATGAAGAGGGATTACATTTGCATCCACAATGCGAGAGTAGCTCAGCTGGTAGAGCACGACCTTGCCAAGGTCGGGGTCGCGAGTTCGAATCTCGTCTCCCGCTCAAAAGCCCTTGAGAAAGGGCTTTTTCTTTTCAGTTCAGTGCAACTTGACTGAAACTCTACATCGGTAGAGGAAGCCGGGATGGTGGAATAGGTAGACACGCAAGACTTAAAATCTTGTGGCCATATCGGCCGTGCGGGTTCGATTCCCGCTCCTGGTACAGAAGCCCCGTAGACCACGGGGCTTTTATTTTTACGGCCTATTTGTAAATCAATTCGTAGTATTCTCGGGCCATGCGGTTGCTTTCAAAATTGGCCAGCACCTCTTGCATGCCTGCCTGTACGATGTCCCGCCACTTCCGCTTGTTGCTGTAATAGAGCGGGAGAATCTCGCTGTTCAAGATTGCATAAAGATGATCCAAATCGTGATCGTCTTGGTCTTCAATGGAAAGATTTTCGTAGTCAGCTTGCGGTACGATAAAGCTGTTTTCTCCGTGTTTGGCAAATTCACAGATCCAGCCATCGTCCGTGCTAAAATTGACAGATCCGTTCATGGATGCGGTCATTCCTGAAGTGCCCGACGCTTCTCGAGGCACCCGAGGGTTATTGAGCCAGAGGTCTGAAGCTTGCTTGAGTCGCTTGCTTAACGCCAGTTCATAGCCCACACATACGGATACATTCTTGAAGCGTTTGCTCAGGTGTACGAGCGAGTTGAACACCGAAATAGCACCATAATCCATAGGATAGGGCTTTCCTGCCCAGATGATTTGGACTGGAAGCTGTGTATTGTTGACTAAGGCTTCGAATCGCTCCAGATCTCGGGTGATAAGGTCGGGGCGTTTGTAGGCAGCAAATCTTCTCGCCCAAACAATTGTGAGCACATCGGGATCGAGGATTTTGCCTGTTTGGTCTGCGACGATCTCAAAAGCACGCTTTTTGAGGTGGCGTTTTCGATCATCAAAGCCAGCATTGTCACCCTCTTCCATAAAACGATACAGCTGCTTGTCGGCCCAGTATTTCCAGTTCTGTGCGTTGGTGATGGATTGGATGGTGGGGATTCCAGCATATTCAGCCCACATTTTACGGCTAACCTCTCCGTGGAGCTTGCTCACTCCATTGGCAGCGCGAGCAAAACGCAAGGCGGCAAGACTGTGATTGAACTGAGTTCCTTCCATTCCTGTAAGTTGTCGGACCTCTTCTTGGGAATGCCCGTAGAAGTAGCTCATTTTATCGCAGAGGTAGAAGTCGTGTTTTTCGTTTCCTGCTTCCTCTGGGGTGTGGGTGGTGAAGACCATTCGTTTCTGGACCTCCTCTTTTTTCCCATACTTTTTCATGAGGTAAAAGGCACAACTTACCCCATGGGCTTCATTGAGGTGATATACTTCAGGATTAAAACCCAAAATATCAATTAGCGTGGCTCCGCCGATGCCCAAAAGCATCATTTGAGCAATCTTCGCAGCGGTATCGGAATCGTATAGGCGATGGGTAATGGTTTGACTGAGGTAGTCATTTTCAGGAAGATCCGTACTGAGCAGAAAAAGAGGCGCCGACTGGAACGTTTCTGGGGCTAAATAGTAGGCTTTCACCCATACTGGCTGGTTGTGAACAAGTACTGTAAACTTGATGCCTGTGTCTTCCAAATAGCTGTAATTCTTTTCGTACCATTCTGCCTTAAGGGTTTGGTCTTGGTTGCGAACCTGGTCGTAATAGCCATACTTCCATAAGATTCCGATGCCGATCAGGTTTTGTTTCAATTCATAGGCGCTCCGCAAATGGGAACCTGAAAGGAATCCAAGGCCACCGCTGTAGGTTTTTAGCGGCTGATGAATGGCAAACTCCATGGAAAAGTAGGCCACCGATTTGGAGTATTCTGGCGCTGGAGAGTAAGGGAGCGTATAGTTGTTGAATTGTGTCATTGCGATTGGGTGCTGAGCGAATCGAAATTTACAACCAAATGCTGAAAAAGGGGAAGCAAGCGTAAATTTTAAAGCAAAACAAAAAAAGGCCCCGTAGTGTGCGGGGCCTTTTGCTAGTTAAGGATTTGGGAGTGCCGCACGTGCGGCCCGATCTGGGTCGTTTTGCACCTCAGAGACATCGTTGAGCACCATGGTTTCTCCCTTTTCAACACTGAATTTGGGCCAGGAAGGTAGTCCTGCACCATTCGGGTTACCGGTTTTCATAAAGGAAAGCAGGGAGGCAGACATTTTTGCTGCAAGAGTCCGTGGACGCTTTCCTCCTCCTGTATGGGTGTACATGCGGTCGGTATTGTCGTACCAAAAACAAATGTCTATGCAGTGAAACGCACGCATGCGGCCATTGTATAAGTTGGGTTCCCAGCCAAACCAGGCCATGTACACTGGTGCGGACTGCTTTGCTTTCGCGTTTCCACAAGCGACTGCTCCTTGTCTGTTGGAAGCGGCTAAAGTCATGATTTCTGCGGGCTTTTTGCCAGGAAAATTACTTTTGTACGCCTGATATACCGACGCAGCTTTGTCTGCAAAACGGGACTTCATGGCCTCAATGATTTCTGCTTCACCAGAAGCTTCCAGAGCAGCATTGGTTCGTGTAGCCCCCCATTCGTGAAAGGTGGTGCAAATAAGTAAGGGAATGGAGGAAGAATGGTCCTTTGGGTCGCTGAAAAACTCTCCCATGGGCACATTTACCCCATCTGCAATTGGTCCAAATCCACCTCGAAATCCAGGTAGCGGATTTTCTTTACGCATTCGGTCCAGCGCTTTATTTGCAATATCAATGTAGGTTCTCCAAGGAATGTCTTGAAGTTTGTCCACTTCTGTGGGGCCGAGACCAGCGGCTTCCAATACAAAGCTGCCAAGCTTTCGGCTATACTCTTGGCTATTTGCCTTGAGCATGCTTCCGCTGAGAGCCACCCCCTTGTGGACTAGGCCTTTGGCAGCAGGCATGGCCATGGTGCAGGTCACCTTGGCGCCCCCACCAGATTGACCCATGATGGTCACGTTGCTTGGGTCGCCCCCAAAGTTGGCGATATTGTCTCGCACCCATTGCAGGGACGCGATGATGTCCAGTTGGCTGACATTTCCTGAGGCAGCATACTTTTCTCCTCCAACTCCGGATAGATCGGTGAATCCGATGGGCCCTAGTCGGTGGTTGATGGATACAAATACAGCATCTCCTTTTTTGGCAAAGTTTTCTCCATGGTAGCCATCTTGTTCAATGCCGTTGCCATTCGTGAATCCACCCCCATGCAACCAAACCAATACGGGTCTTTTTTTACTATCTGCAAGGCCATTGGTCCAAAGGTTTAGCTTGAGACAATCTTCGGACACATCGTCGTAGTTCCAGTGGTCTGCAAAAGAGGCGTGTGCATTGGCATAGCGTCTGTCCATGATTTGAGGAGCAGTATTTCCCCACCAAATTGTGTCTTTGACTCCTTCCCAAGGACTAGGCTTTTGGGGAGGCATGAAGCGATTTTTACCGGAGGTATCAGCTCCATAAGGAACCCCTAGAAAAGTATAGACCCCATTGAGCTGGTAGCCTCTGATTTTCCCAAATGAGGTATTCGCTACGGCAATGTCATCTCCGATGTGGAGGTATTGTTCCTCTGAGTCTGCTGCTGAAGCAGGGTTTGACGAAGATGCACTCACTGCTAATGGGGCGGCAGCGAAAGCAGCAGATCCCAAGCCGATTTTTTGAAGGAAAGAACGTCTATTGGTTTTCATAGTGGGGTTATTTGATGCGCTAATTCATTCAATATCAGCGCTAAGGATTGGATTAACAAATTGAAAGGGGCTTTTTTGGGGGGTGAAAAATGGGGGTGTTAAACGGAAAAATTTGGAGATTGAAGGAGATACGGATTTATTCAAAACCGCTTAGATCCACCTAAAAACAAAGAAGCCGTTGAACACTAATTGTTCAACGGCTTCTGAATTGTGGAGGAGAATTCTTAGAATTTGACCTTCTTCTCTAGTTGTTGTCCGGCGCGCTGCACGACCACTTGGGTAGAATCGCCCTTCTTGAATACGCTCAAAGCCCGCATGTAGCCCATCATGTCGTTGATCGTGGAATCGCCAAGCTGGATTACGATGTCACCTTTCAACAAGCCAGCAACCTGGGCAGGCTTGCCTTCAGACACGCCATCTACGCGCATCCCCTTGCCATCGTAGAGGTAGTCAGGTACTACGCCCATGGATACCGTAAATCTAGGAGAATCACTGGAGTCTTTGGTTTTGGTGAAGGCCAACTTCGGCTCGGCATCCAGCCCAGCAATCAGACGAGAAATGTAGCGAACGACCTTGACGAGCCCATCGTAATTGATTTTATCGGCATCATCACTAGGCTTGTGGTAGTCGGCATGCTGACCTGTAAAGAAGTGTAGCACCGGCAGGTCCTGAAGATAAAAAGAAGTATGATCCGATGGACCTACGCCAGATTCGGAAGGAACCAACTTGAGGCTATCCGCATTGATGGGGTCTAATACCTTGGAAAAACTAGGACTCGTACCGACACCATGTACAGCAAGGGATTTTTCTTCGTTTAGTCGACCCACCATGTCCATGTTGATCATGTAGTTGACCGACTTTAGGTCTAGGGTTGGATTTTTGACAAAATAATTGGAGCCCCAAAGCCCGTTTTCTTCACCAGAGAAAGCAATAAAGAGAATGTTGCTTTTTAGTGTTTCGTACTTGAAAATCTTCGCAAGTGCCAAAAGTGCAGCAGTACCCGAAGCATTGTCGTCGGCGCCGTTGTGGATGGCCGAATCTCCTCGGTGCAGAGACCCTTGGCCACCCATGCCCAAGTGATCAAAATGAGCCCCGATGACGATAGTTTTGTCTGCTTTTTTATCCAAATAGGCAATGACGTTTCGACCCGTTACGCCCGCTCCATCCGTGCCAATTACCGCCTCCTCATGAGGGTTGCTCGGCTTGGAAACGGTGAATTCCTGAAAAAACCCATCCGTACCCATGGGGGTTAGGCCTAACTTTTCAAATTCTTGGGCAAGGTAGTCGGCGGCTTTTTGCTCGCCAGTCGTGCCTATGGCTCTTCCACCCAAGTCATCGGCAGCGAGAAAGTACACGTCCTTTTTCAGCGAAGCATGTAATTCTTCGTCTGTAGGCGGTCCGTCACAGGACCCAACGACTAAGGCAAAGACAAGAAGGGGGAGAAATTTCAAAAGTTGTAGTTTCATCGGGAGGTATATTTAGCCCAAAGATAATAAGTAGTATCTTTGCCGGCACATTCTTTCTAGTCAAGATTACAGATGAAAACTTTACGCCAACTGGGAATTGTACTTTCCCTACTGATCACTTCCCTTACACTTACAGCACAGGAGAAGCGCTCTGCTTCGGATTCGTTGTTGCTTCATCCTGAGGAAATGAAGTACCTCAAAAACATCAAGCAACTCACTTTTGGAGGCAACAATGCCGAGGCCTACTGGTCTTTTGACGATAGCAAGTTGGTGTTTCAGTCTGACTTCGCGAAATGGGGAAATTCCTGCGATCAGATGTTTTACCTCGATTGGAAAAAAGACGATCTATCTAAAAACACCCCCACAAGGCTTAGCACAGGATTAGGCCGTACGACCTGCGCCTATTTTCTACCGGGCGATAAAACAATCGTCTATGCATCTACTCACTTGGTAGACCCAGCCTGTCCGCCCGTACCTGAGCGAAGAGCCGATGGCAAATACGTATGGCCAATCTACCCTAGCTTTGATATTTTCACGGCAGACATGAAGGGAAATATTCTTTCCCAATTGACAAAGGAGGAAGGCTACGATGCCGAAGCTACTGTCTCTCCAAAGGGAGATAAAATCGTATTTACCTCCATGCGAACTGGCGACTTGGAATTGTTTACCATGAATATTGATGGTACTAATGTCAAACAAATCACCACGGAACTTGGCTACGATGGAGGCGCTTTCTTCTCTCCCGATGGAACCAAGTTAGTATGGAGAGCCTCTCGACCACAGACTCCTGAAGCGATACAAGAATACAAAGACTTATTAAAAGAGGGATTGGTGAAGCCTACCGACATGGAAATGTATGTGTCCAATGTGGACGGCACTGACATTCGCAAGATCACCAATTTGGGTAAGGCCAACTGGGCACCCTTCTTTCACCCATCTGGCAAGAAGTTGATTTTTGCATCCAATCACCAGACCCAACGCGGCTATCCGTTTAACCTGTTTATGATCAATCTAGACGGGACAGGGCTTACGCGAATTACCCACGACGGTACCTTTGATGCCTTCCCTGTATTTTCCAACAATGGCAAGTACTTGGTCTTTGCTTCCAACCGCAACAACGGAGGCACACGCGACACCAACCTCTTTGTAGCGGAGTGGATTGGGGATTGAGTTGTAGTCCCTAGAGTTTTTCTAGATGATCTAAGTAATATTCCGCTTGCTCTATTAATTCCTGCTTGTTGCCCATCTTGTCCCAGGTGCGGTAGACCATCCCGATTCGTGGATTTTTCTCGAGCAGTTCTCGGTGGCGCGCATGAAAGTGCCAATAAAGACTATTGAACGGGCAGGATCCTTCCCCCGTTTTTTTGTCCGCTTGGTAGGCGCAGCTGCTGCAGTAGTTGCCTTGCTTTTTGATGTAATTGGCTGAGGAGACGTAGGGCTTGGTGCCGACGAGGCCTCCATCGGCAAACTGGCTCATGCCTCTCGTATTGGTAATTTCTACCCACTCGATGGCATCGATGTAGATACCCAAGTACCACTGATCGACTTCGTCGGGGTGTATCCCCGCTAGCAGGGCAAAGTTGCCCGTCACCATTAGCCGTTGGATGTGGTGGGCATAGCTTAACTTCAATGATTGCCCAATGGACTGACTGAGGCAATTCATTTTCGTTTTTCCAGTCCAGAACCAATCAGGTAGCTTCCGTTCATGGCCGAAGAAGTTGAGCTGGGCAAACTCCGGCATTTTGGCCCAATAAATTCCGCGCATGTATTCGCGCCAGCCGATGATTTGTCGGATAAATCCTTCCACTTGAGCAATGCCCACCTTATGCTGGTTGGCCATCCAATGGGCCTCCACGGCTTGGACCACTTCCAATGGAGAAAGCAT
>CAMDLI010000079.1 GCA_945901615.1 Spirosoma fluviale | reverse complement strand
CCTTCATCATCGGGATCTACATCCCAAGGGTTTTGCTTGATGCGAAGCTTTTCTCGGTAGAGGGTGGTTTCTAGCTCTTCTTTTAAAATTTCAGGGTTTTTGCCGATTAAATCTAAAATCCGTTCTTCGGAAAGGGCTGCAACCTTTTTTACAAACTCCTTGCGTTCGCGGGCAAGCTTTACCACAGGCCATTCGTCCTTTTTAGGCAAAATAGGCGCGTACTGATGCTTGCTGTAATTCTCCTCCAAGTGGTAGTTCTGTTTTTAAACTGCTTCAAAGATAAACAAAAAGGAACTGTTGCTATCTAAATTATTCGGGTAGGTCTACCCTAGGGCTTGACCTCAAAAAAATCATCACCACAGCTGTCGTAAGTAATCCCATCACCGTAGCAAAAAGGAGGGATTGAGTGATGTAATTCATCAGGTTAAAATACGCTTCTGCCTCCAATAAGGTCATCTTTCCAGAGTTTACAGTGAGCTGAATAACATTGGAAAAATAGTCAGGAGAAATCAGGCTATGGGAAATGTATTGGCTCAAGGGAGTAAGCAGCACCACCACTAGGGTAATCACCATTCCAGATAGCAGCCCTTGTAAAAATGTCATCCTCCCACTGTAGGTTTTTCTCTTTTTCTCCCAAAGTGCTACTACATAAATGAAAATCGCGAGCGGGGCATAAAGGAGGGTGTAGGTAGCATGCTGCTCGATCAAGCGATCGTGCCAACCCAAATATTTCTCCAAAGCCATCCAGGCAAGGCCCGAAAGGAAGAAGAGGATACCCCATTTTATTTCAATCCGGAACTTTTTCATAGTAAGTTGGGGGATGTTTGGTGAAATGATGGTATAAATTACAAAAAAGCACAAACGTTTTGGCCTTTTGGTGGTTAAAAAAGGAAAGAAGTAATCCCTTGCCCATGCCAAAAAGCGTGGTATTTTTACAGCTTCCAACCGTGATGAAACTAGACCTCAAACACATTCAAGTACCAATTGAGACTGAGATGTCTCAGTTTGAACATAAGTTCAGGGACTTTATGAAAAGTAAGGTCAAGCTGCTCGACCACATCACACATTACATTGTCAAGCGCAAAGGGAAGCAGATGCGTCCCATGTTTGTGTTTTTGACGGCCGGCGTCTGTGGACAAATCAATGAATCTACCCACCGAGGAGCAGCCCTTATTGAGCTTTTGCACACTGCTTCCTTGGTTCACGACGATGTGGTGGACGATGCCAACTACCGCAGGGGATTTTTCTCGATCAATGCACTCTGGAAAAATAAGATTGCCGTATTGGTTGGAGATTACCTCCTATCCAGAGGCTTGCTTTTGAGTGTCGAACACAATGACTTTCACCTGCTACGGATTGTATCCAATGCCGTACGAGAGATGTCTGAAGGTGAACTTTTACAAAGCTACAAAGCCAGAAAACTGGATGTAGATGAGGAAGTATATTACCAGATCATCCGCCAAAAAACCGCCAGCTTGATTGCTTCTTGCTGCTCCGTGGGAGCCTCTAGTGTCAGCACCGACGAGGAAACCATACAGCGCATGTGGAATTTTGGAGAAAAAGTGGGGATGGCTTTCCAGATCAAGGACGACCTTTTTGATTATGGAGAGGATGAAATTGGCAAACCGCTTGGAATCGACATCAAGGAAAAAAAGATGACTCTCCCGCTGATTTATGCGCTTAAAAACGCAGACTGGCTCGAAAAAAAGAAAATCATCTACCTTATCCGAAACCGCTCTGAAGATAAAAAAGCGGTAAACGAAGTCATTGCCTTTGTCAAAAAAAGCGGGGGCTTGGACTATGCAAAGCAAAAGATGACTGCATTCTACCAGGAAGCCCTAGCCCTATTGGAGCAATTTCCTGACTCGGATTACAAGTCTTCCCTTCGAGATTTGGTGCTTTACTCCATTGAAAGGAAAAAGTAGGGGGTGATTATCCGCAATTTCGACAGTGGCCAAATAGACAGTCAACAGCTAACAGTCCACAATCGTGGCGTTATGTGAATAGGCTTAGGATCCATACTACATACTTGGCCTGCCCGCCGCGGTGGGTACCTGGTACTTGGTACTTGGCACATTGTACTATTCACATTTTTCCTTACTAATCCCTTGTATAATTACCCACACGGATCACATCAGCAAACACCCCAGCAGCCGTCACTTCAGCACCTGCTCCAGGACCTCGGATGATCATGGGCCGATCGTAGTAGCGGTCAGTGGTAAGCAAAATCATGTTGTCCGAACCTTCCAAGCTATAAAAAGGATGTGAAGCTGGGATTGAACGAAGCCCTATTTCGGCTTTTCCATCTTCCAAAGTCGCCATAAATCGGAGTTTTTCTCCTTTTTCTCTAGCCTGCTGCAGTAGCTGGGCATAGGATGCATCTTCGGCTTTCAGCAGTTCCATGAATTTTTCCACCGAAACACCCTGTCTTGCATTTTCAGGCACGAGGGATGAAACCACTACATCTTCCACTTCAAGGGACTGTTCAGCCTCCCTTCCCAAGATCACCACTTTCCGTGCCACGTCCATCCCGCTCAAATCATCTCGTGGATCAGGTTCGGTATATCCTTTCTCCTTGGCCTGCGCCACCACTTCCGAAAAAGGTGCTCCCTTTTCCAGCTCGGAAAAAATAAAATTCAGCGAGCCACTTAGCACTGCTTCAATGCGGTGAAAGCGGTCCCCTGAAAGCATCAAATCGTGGATGGTATTGATCACAGGAAGTCCCGCTGCCACATTGGTCTCGTAGAGAAAGTGTACCCCTCTACTTTTGGCAAGTTGCTTTAAGTTCAAATAGCTTTGCAGAGAACCTGAGTTGGCTTTTTTGTTGGGAGTAACAATCGCGATTTTCGCAGCCAATATTCGCGGGTAAATTTGAGCCACCTCCTGGCTTGCCGTACAGTCGACCAGCACTGAGTTGGAGAAGTTCATTTCTTCAATAGTCTCCACAAAGGCATTCAAGTCCATTTTGGACTGCGAAGGACCCAATTCCGGGAGACTAGTCAACTCAAAGCCATCCTCATCAAAGGCCATGAAACGGCTGTTGGCGATGCCATGCACTTGGATATCCAGCTGATTTTCGAGGAGCAATTTTTCCTTTTGCTGCGCAATCATGCGAAGCAGTGCCGTACCGATGAGACCCGTACCTACTAAAAATAGGTGGACTACCTTGTGCTCCGAGAGGAAAAATACCTCATGCAGGGCATTCAATGCTTTTTGTAAATCAGCTTGAGGAATGATTGCAGAAATATTCAATTCAGAACTTCCTTGGGAAATGGCCGCCACATTGATGTTATTTTGGCCCAAGGCCCGAAACATTCTGCCTGAAGTTCCAGGATCATGTTTCATATTTTCCCCAACCACAGCGACTAAAGCAAGGCCAGGAAGCAAAGAGACCGGATCCATTTCACCGGACTTGATTTCGTAGTAAAATTCTTTTTCAATGAGTTCCTTCGCTAAAATCGCTTCTTCAGTGGCCAGCGCCAGACAAATGCTATGCTGAGAAGAGGCCTGAGAAATAAGCAAACTCGAAAGTCTTGCCTCAGACAATACGGTGAAGATTCTACCTAAACTTCCCCCTGCCGCCATCCAGCCCGCACTTTGAAGAGTCACTAGGCTGAGATTGGAGCGCGAGCTAATGCCCTTGATCCAGCCACCTTCTCGTACCTCCCCGTTGATCAAGGTGCCTGGGTGGCTAGGTTCAAAGGTGTTTTTAATTTGAATCGGAATATTTTTCTTCATCGCCGGCTGCATGGTCGCCGGGAAAATAACTCGAGCACCAAAATGGGAGAGCTCCATCGCTTCCGCATAGCTTAGCTGAGGAATGGTAAATGCCGCGTACACCATTTTGGGATCACAAGTGAGTACCCCAGACACATCGGTCCAGATCTCCAATACTTCGGCATTCAAGGCACTTGCCAAAATTGCGGCTGTGTAATCGGAACCAGAGCGACCCAAAGTGGTCGTTTCCCCTTTGGCGGTTGACGCTATAAATCCGGTCACCACTTTAATTCCTTCGTGCTTGGCAAAATAGTCCTGGATTTGAGCGTGGGTAGCAGCTTCCTCCACCCGGGCCTGCCCAAAACGATCATCGGTTCGGATGATTTCTCGTGCATCCACAAAACAAGTGGAAATTCCCTGTGCTGCTAATGCTTCTGCCAGAATGTAGGTGCTCAAGCGTTCCCCAAAGCTTGCCACATAATCTAGCGTTCGCGAAGATTGTTCTTTGATCAAGTAGATTCCGTGGTAGAGATCTTCCAACTCGTGGAAGCGCTGCCGGATGAATCCATCTACTTTTTCTCTTTTTTTATTTCCCAGTAGGGCATTGGCCATTCCCAAGTGCCTTTCCTCAAGGGCTAGTAATCCCTTCTTATAGTCCAGCTTACCAGATTTAGCCAGGTTCGCCATTCCAAAAAGTTGCTCCGTCACGCCTCCAAAGGCAGAGAAGACCACCACCAATTCCGAATCTTGGAGTTGGTTTTGAATGATCTGAAAAACTTGCTGAATGTTGCTGGGGTTTTCTACGGAGGAACCTCCAAATTTGATGACTTTCATAACGAAATGGCTAGAAAAAGACTGAGTCGGATCCGGGATCCAAGAAGAACTAAAAATCTACCCCTGCATGGGCTTTAACTTCTGCCAAAATTGCCCTTTCAAATCCTTTGCAGAAAAGGAAAACGCAATCCACCTACCGATTTGTGCAGGTAAAATGAAGCCTAAGTTGGAAAATGGAAAAATCATTAGTGAAGCAATTGGCCCTCAATTTTACTAGAAAAAAATAGGAATGTCAACAAAAGTGAAACAAAAGCCTACTTTTATTGCGAATAGCTTATCAATGCACTCGTAAAATTGAAAATTTAGAAATTAATTTTGGCCATTGAAAAGCAGGGCCAGCCACCAGCTTCCCTATTTAATGAATTTCGGTGATGGTTTGTGGCTTGCCTCTAAACTGAATGGCCTCCTTCTTTTTCTTGCCTACCAACAGTTCTCCAAGTGGAGAGTTTTTGCTGAGTAAAAAAACTTGCTTGTCGGCCACCTTCACCTGTCCTATACTTACGGCAAGCATAAACCAATCCGTACCCAGTTGCACAAGAGCCCCTTCTTGAACTGTTGGTGGCGTATCTTTAATGGCTTGAAGGCGATACAACTCCTCCAGGTCTAGCTTACTTTGTTTGATTTGTTTTTCCAAGGAATTGAGATCCTGGGTCATCGTCTCTCGGCTCGTCTCGTATTTGTCCCCAGCACTATTTTTCTCTTCTTCGAGGATGCTCTCAATGATATTTTTGCGCTCCTCTGCAAGAAGTGCTTCTTTTTGTTTCAGGTGGCTGATAGCAGTCTGGTAGACTGCATTTTTAAATTCATTCATACAATTTACTCTTCACAAGGTTCTTTTCTTCGGGTATCGATGATGTAGACGATTTTCCATCCCGAGGCCATTTTCACTAACTGGAAAGAATTCACTCCACAATGGGAGAAGGTGTCGTTGACATAAAAACGGTAGGGAGTCCAAGCCGATGCCATGGCCCCATCCACTCGGATATGGTAGGACAGGATCCGTTCGTCTAGGGTAGTTCCCTCAGGCGTAGTGGTAATTCTTTTCACAAAATCCGCGACAGCATTGCTGCCTATTGTGGTTCCCTCGGGCTTCTGCTGCACCGTTTGCATCAGACCTTCTGTGTAGAAGGCATCTGCTACCATGGTGGCATTTTTCTGTCTCATGCCATCAAAAAGCGAGCGGATCACCGCCTCCACTTCCTGCTCGGCCGTTTGTGCCATTGCAGGAATACAGGCTAGGTTAGCTATAAATAAAACAAGTAGGCCTACTTTTTTCATTGATTTAAATTCCTCCATAAAGCGTAAAGGTCATATTTCTTAAGGCGGGGGTATTCAAGGCATAGTGCATTGCTTCTGCAATATCGGAAGGATTCACCCATTTAGAAAAATCTGCTGAAGGCATGGATGCTCGATTGCTTGGACTATCCAAAATACTGGGCACAAATACATGGGTCTGAATATCCGTTCCCTTCACTTCTTCTGCCACAAGTGCTGCATAGCCGCTGACCAATTGCTTGCTCAACGCGTAGGCTACCGCTTCCTTAGCTTCTTTGGGTTCTACTGCAGTACGTGCGCCTACAAAAAATAAAGCGCCTCGTTGTTGCTTGATCAGGAGTGGCAAAAAGGCATTGGCTACTGTAAATGCACTGAAAAAATTGAGTTGTATCATTCGGGTCAATTCCTGTTGGCTGGTGGACTCCAGGTTGCCCGAGGCATATCCTCCCACTAGCATCGCGATCGCTTCCAAGTCCCCAAATTGCTCTTCGTATTCTTTGACAAAATCAGCTACTGCTTGTTCGTCCGTTACATCCACCTCATAGGTAACATCCGCCTCATTGGCCTGCTCATTTGCCTCAGGCCTTACCAAGGCAATGACATAATAGCCTTCCCGTTTAAATTTTTCCACAACAGCAGCGCCTAAGGTGCCTGCAGCGCCAGTAATTACAATATTTCTGCTCATCAGTCCGTCAAATCCTTCCTATATTTGCTAAAATAGGGTTAATTTTTCGATTGAACCATGAATCATCTCAAAAGCAGTATCCGGGTTAAAGAAAATGTACGCAAAACCTACTTTGCGGTTAAGCTCATTCTCCTCATTATTTTAGAGATTTTCTATGCTGGAGACACCGTAGTCACTCCAATCTTAGAAAAATATGAAATCTTAAATCATATCGTTCGAGCACTAATTTTTCTCCTGAGTGCCAACTTGATTTTTTCATTAGGGAGAATCGTTACGCTTCGGATTTACCTGCAACAGCGGGAGGAGACCAAGGTGCAGCCCAACTTTATGCTTGGCATTGATCGAATTGAATTTTTACTCAACTTGGTTGCTATCCTTATTTCCTTGATGCTTGCTTTTGGAATCCAGCCCATAGAATTTCTGACCAGCATCACCATTGTAGCTGCGGCATTAGCCTTGCTGACCAAGGACTACATCACCAATATTGTGAATGGTTTGATCATGATGTTTTCGGATCAACTTGAAATTGGA
The DNA here is from genome assembly GCA_945901615.1 of Spirosoma fluviale. Lineage (GTDB taxonomy): Bacteria > Bacteroidota > Bacteroidia > Cytophagales > Cyclobacteriaceae > Algoriphagus. The sequence goes on along the minus strand of CAMDLI010000079.1, from coordinate 3,276 downwards.
GACAAAATTCAAATCGGTAGGCATACCGGCTTTATTCGAGACATTACCTTGATCAATATGGTTTTAAAAAACGATGCCGGGGAAATCATTTTGATACCAAATACGATGGCCTTGGCCGAAGATGTGGTCAATTTTTCCAAAAACAACACCCACCAAGTCATCTTTGATGCAGAGATCACTTCAAAGAATGAGATTCACCTCAACCAACTCGAAGAGTCCCTCCAACAGATTTTAGTCCTATATCCAGAGGTGGTGGTGAAAGAAGGTGCCCAACTTAATATTTTGGAAAGAAGGCCGGAGAGCCTTTTGATCCGCTACCAATTCCCAATCAAATCGGGAGAGAAGCCCACGGAAATTTTGGTAAAAAAATCCCTCAATCAAGCCTTTATCGACTGGAACTATGCCCTCAGACAAGCCGAATTACTTTGAGCTCGTTTACCAAGTGGTAGGGGAAATTCCTGAGGGCCGCGTCACGAGTTATGGTGCCATCGCCCATTATTTAGGGCTCAAATCGGGGGCCCGGATGGTGGGGTACGCGATGAATGCTGCCCATTCCCTCCCAGAAGTCCCCGCCCACCGTGTGGTAAATAGGCAGGGCTTATTGACTGGAAAGCACCACTTTGCTACCCCTACTCTTATGGAGGAACTGCTTCTTGCCGATGGAGTCAAGGTAGTGAACGACCAAGTGCAGGACTTCCCTACTCGCTTTTGGGATCCAGAACTAGAGCTCGGGGTCTAGGACTTTTTACGCAGCAGGTATAGGCCCAGAAACATCAGTGCCCCATTGAGGATGAGCGCCTCAAAGCCAAAGGTATAGCCCCAAAGCCATTCTTGTGAATTGGAAGTGATCAGGAAGGTGAGCGCAGGTGCAAGAATAGCTACCGCGGGCACCCATGCATCCTTGACTTGATAGCGGGTGAATAAACCAAAAGAATAGAGCCCAAGAAGCGGCCCATAGGTATAGCCGGCTAGGATAAATACTGAATTGATGACACTCTGGTCGTTGAGCCAATAAAAGGCTAGAATCAGCAAAAACATCAGAAAGGTAAAGCCAATGTGCACGAGCTTGCGGATGAATACTCGTCGTTCTGGGGCATAATTCCGTTCGATTTGAAGGAAATCGTAACAAAAAGAGGTGGTGAGTGCTGTAAGTGTAGAATCTACACTGGAATAGGCTGCCGCCACAATCCCAAGTACAAAGACAATTCCTGCGAAAGGGGTAAAATAATCAGTTGCCAACAGCGGAAATAAACCATCTGACTTGGCAGGAATGGCAATTCCCTTGGTTTCGGCATACAAGTACAGCATCACTCCTAGGGATAGAAACAGCAGGTTGACCACGACTAGAATCACGGTAAACCAAAACATGTTTTTTTGTGCATCGCCCAGTGTCCGGCAGGTCAGGTTTTTTTGCATCATGTCCTGATCCAGTCCTGTCATCACGATGGTAATAAATGCCCCTGAAATAAATTGCTTGAAGAAGTTGGTACCTGCCTTCCAGTCCCAGTTGAAGATCGTCGAGCGCTCGTCCTCACTTATCCTGCTGACGTAGTCGCCCAAACTTTTCAGTTCCAATTCAGACCCAATCAACACCATCGTAATCAGGACCGAAGCCAGCATAAATGTAGTCTGAAAGGTGTCCGTCCAGACTACCGTCTTGATTCCACCTCGATAGGTATAGAGCCAAATCAGGCCCACCGTAATCAACACCGACACCCAAAAAGGAATGCCCAAAGCATCGAATAAGATCAATTGAAGTACGCTGGCAACGAGATACAATCGAAGAGAAGAACCTAAGGATCTTGACAGGATAAAGAAAAAAGCTCCAGTTTTGTAGGACCAAAAACCAAATCGATCCTCCAAATAGCTGTAGATGGACACCAAATTTAACCGGTAGTAGAGCGGCAATAAGACCTTGGCAATGGTAAAGTACCCGAGGGTGTAGCCCAAAACAACTTGGAAGTAATAGAAGTTAGAGTTACCAACCTCCCCAGGAACAGAGATAAAGGTGACGCCAGAAAGGGAAGCTCCAATCATTCCAAAGGAAACTAAAAACCAGTGCGAGTTACGATCCCCTGTAAAGAAGGTGTCTCCAGTCACCTTTCGGGTGGTCCACCAAGAAATTAAAAAAAGGAAAATAAAATAAATTGAAATTACTAGTAAAACGAGTTGCGGATTCATATTGTAAGCGTCAGTCGCTCGCTAAGTTGCCCATTATTCTTAATTTTGCAAAATGAACCACTTCAGCATACCCCTTCCCCATCTAGAAGAAGTTGAGGTCCTCCTCGAGGATCTTGTCGACCAGGAAGCGTTAGACCTGGTTGTATTCAATGACGATGTAAATACCTTTGAGCATGTTACTGCGGTACTTATGAAAGTATGTAAGCATAGCCATGAGCAAGCGGAGCAGTGTACGTTGATCATCCATTACAAGGGGAAGTGTGCTGTAAAGAAAGGAACGAGGCCAGAACTCAAACCACTTTGTGAGGCCATTTTGGATGAAGGCATTCAAGCTGCAATTCTATAAAAATAAATCAAGTGAACTTCCCCTCTAAATTAATCGAAGACGCAGTCACGGAAATCTCCAGGCTTCCAGGCATTGGCAAAAAAACTGCACTTCGGTTGGCTTTGCATTTGCTCAAGCAGCATGAAGCGCATACGGAGGCCTTATCCCTAGCATTGACGCGCATGCGTGCAGAGGTATCCTATTGCAAAACCTGTCATGCACTGGCAGATGAGGAGCTTTGCTCCACCTGTCAAAGTCACAAAAGAGACCGTTCCATAGTATGTGTGGTAGAGGATATTGGGGATGTACTCGCTATCGAAAACACGAATCAGTACCAGGGAGTCTACCATGTCCTCGGCGGAGTCATCTCCCCCATGCAGGGCATTGGGCCCGAGGAATTGACCTGTGAAAGTTTGGCTATTCGAGTCAAGCAAGGGGAAATTAAGGAAATCATTTTGGCGCTCTCTGCGACGATGGAGGGGGATACCACCTCTTTTTATCTGGGAAAAATATTGACTCCCCTCGGCGTAAAAATCACCAGCATTGCCCGCGGTATTCCTGTGGGCGGGGAACTTGAGTTTACGGATGAAGTCACGCTCGGCCGCAGTATCCTGACCCGAATAAATTATTCGCAGGAGTAAAGAAATCCTTTGGAAGGAAACTTGGAGAATCTATATTTGCAAACTCTTTAGGGGGATTAGCTCAGCTGGCTAGAGCACTACGCTGGCAGTGTAGGGGTCATCGGTTCGAATCCGTTATCCTCCACAGGG
>CAMDLI010000078.1 GCA_945901615.1 Spirosoma fluviale | reverse complement strand
ATCGCACATGCGCCTACCAGCCCATGCTGAAAGCTGATCTGGTGTCCAAATTTCTTTCCGATGGCTTCTACTACCTTGACTGCTTGCGCGATCACTTCTGGGCCTATGCCGTCTCCAGGAAGGAGTGCAATATTCATTTTCATACGAGGGAACTGGTGGATTGAGGTGCTGTCGTTATTGAATCCATGATATTAAGCATTTTTTCTGTGGCCATCATGGCGGCCACCGTTTGGTCGGGATCTAGCCCTTTGGTCTTGAACCGATGCCCATGCTCCCAGGTAATGACTGTTTCTACCAAGGCATCTGTTTTTCCTCCGGGAGGGATCGTCACATGGTAATCTACGAGTTTGGGTAGCTCTTTGTGAAGGGTGGTGTAAATACTACTCAGGGCATTCATAAAGGAGTCGTATTGTCCATCTCCCGTAGCGGTAGCATCGTAATAATTGCCGTGCATCTTAAGTCGCAGCTGCACGGAAGGCTTCAGTCCTTTGGACTGTGTCATGTGGTAGCCATCGATGCTGATGTGCTTATTCAGAGCGGTGTTTTGCAAGACATCAGAAATGATGTAGGGTAAATCTTCAGGCGTAACGCGCTCTTTTTTATCCCCCAGGTCAATGATCCGTTGGGTAACTCGTGCAAGTTCCTCCGGCTCCAAGGAAATTCCCAAGGCCTCCAGGTTTTTTGAAATATTAGCTTTCCCTGAGGATTTACCGAGGGCATATTTTCGTTCCCTACCAAAGCGCTCGGGAAGGAGTTTGTTGAAGTAGAGGCTTTTTTTCTGATCACCGTCCGCATGAATTCCGGCGGTTTGCGTAAAGACATTCTCCCCCACCACGGGCTTGTTGGCAGGAATGTATTGCCCTGAAAATTGTTCCACCAGCTTAGACACGCGGAAAATTTTCTGCTCTTGAATGCCTGTTTCTATATCGGTGAAGTCTTTGACTACAGCAAGGAGTGATTCCAAAGGGACATTTCCAGCGCGCTCCCCCAGCCCATTGACGGTACTGTGGATTCCAGACACCCCGAGCTGAATGGCCTCGAGTGCATTGGCTACCGCCAAATCGTAGTCGTTGTGTCCATGAAAATCAAAATGTACGCCCGGAAATCTGGAAATCACCTGTCCTAAGAAGGTACGTGCTTCCAGCGGCGAAAGAATACCAAGGGTGTCGGGCAGCATGATTCGTTTGACCGGTTGCTTGGCAAGCATGTCAATCAAACTCATCGTGTAGTCCACCGAGTCACGCATGCCACTGGACCAATCTTCCAAGTACACATTGACTTGGAGTCCCTTTTGGACTGCATAGCCAATCGCAGACTGGATGTCTTCAAAATGTGCTTCTGGAGTCTTTTTTAATTGATAGACGAGGTGGTTGAGGGAACCTTTGGTGAGGAGGTTGAGCACTTTGGCCCCTGCTTCTACAATCCAATCAACCGATATGGGGGTATCTACAAAGCCAAGAACCTCGATCCGGTCCAAGTAGCCTTTTTGTGCTGCCCACTGCGTGATCCGCTGTACCCCTTCAAGTTCGCCCGCGGAAACGCGCGCTGAAGCTACTTCGATGCGGTCTACTTTGAGTTCTTCTAAAAGGGCCTTGGCAATATGTAGCTTTTCAGAAGGCAAAAAAGAAACCCCTGAGGTCTGTTCTCCATCCCTCAAGGTAGTGTCCATCCACTCTAATTTTCTTGCCTCCATCGAACCAAGTTTTATCGAGATGCTTCAAAACCATCAATTTCGGCTGCCATGTTGATCAGGTAGTCGATGTCATCGAAGCCATGTTGCATGTTGTCCTTCTTGTATTCGTTGATGTCGAAGGACTCTGATGCTCCTGTAGCAAGTAAAGTGATCGTCTGCTGGGGCAGGTTCACTTCCACTGCGGAATTGGGATCTGCAGCAATGGCTGTAAATAGAAGATCGGCAAATTCCGGTGAAATCGTCACTGGAAGGACGCCGATATTCAGGCAATTGTTTTTAAATATGTCTGCAAAAAAACTAGAAACCACACAGCGAAAACCGTAGTCATACAGCGCCCATACAGCATGCTCGCGGCTGGATCCGGAACCGAAATTTTTTCCTGCCACCAGGATTTTTCCTGAGTAGGTGCGGTCATTTAGCACAAAATCCTTTTTGGGATTACCCTCCACATCGTATCTCCAATCACGGAACAAGTTGTCCCCAAATCCTTCGCGCTCGGTTGCCTTGAGGAAACGGGCAGGGATGATCTGGTCTGTGTCTACGTTTTCGGTAGGCAGAGGAACTGCTGTACTTTGAAGGACGGTAAATTTATCGTAAGCCATTTTTTCTTAGTTCAAATGTTCAAATTAGACTGCTGGAGGCATTTCCCTGCATTCCGTATTTCGCCTGCCTGCCACAGGCAGGTATTTTTAGATTAAAATACTTCCCGTGGATCCGTAATTCGGCCGGTAATCGCTACCGCCGCTACAGTCAAGGGGGAGGCAAGCATCGTGCGTGCACCAGGGCCTTGACGGCCTTCAAAATTTCGATTGGAGGTAGACACCGCATACTTACCTGAAGGAATTTTGTCGTCATTCATGGCTAGGCAAGCGGAACAACCAGGCTGACGGAGTTCAAACCCCGCATCTTCCAAGATTTTTACTAGGCCTTCTTCATGCGCCATTTTTTCCACCTCACGCGATCCTGGTACAATCCAGGCAGTGATGTTGTCGGCCTTTTGGTGTCCTTTTACAAACTGAGCCACCGCACGGATATCTTCAATGCGGCCATTTGTACAAGACCCCACAAAGACGTAATCCACCAACTTCCCTTTCACCGCTTCACCTGGGACAAAGCCCATGTAGTCAAGGGATTTCAGGTAAGAAGTTTTGTTGGAACCTTCCATTCCTTGGGTGCTTGGAATGTTCCCGGTCACTTTGATCCCCATCCCAGGATTGGTTCCATAGGTGATCATCGGCTCGATGTCTGCCGCTTCAAAAACCAATTCTTTGTCAAAAATGGCTCCATCGTCTGTTTTCAAGGTTTTCCAATGCGCTACCGCCTTATCCCAATCCGCCCCTTTGGGAGCATATTGTTTTCCCTTCAAGTAGGCAAAGGTGGTTTCATCTGGGGCAATAAGCCCCCCACGTGCACCCATCTCGATGGACATGTTGCAAATCGTCATTCGAGCTTCCATGGATAAACTTTGGATCGCTGAACCCGCATATTCCACAAAGTAGCCTGTGGCTCCTGCTGCAGATATTTTAGAAATGATGTAAAGTATAATATCCTTGGAGGTAACTCCCTTACCTAGGGTGCCCTCCACAGAAATTCGCATTTTCTTGGCCTTGGACTGCATGATGCATTGGGTGGCAAGCACCATTTCCACCTCAGAGGTGCCGATGCCAAAAGCAATGGCGCCAAAAGCCCCGTGGGTGGACGTATGTGAGTCCCCGCAGACGATGGTCATCCCAGGCTGGGTCACTCCCAATTCTGGTCCGATGACGTGTACGATGCCATGGTGTGCAGATCCCAAGTCATGGAGTTCAATGCCATACTTCGCACAATTCTCGCGCAGCTTTTCTACCTGCATGCGTGAAAGCTTGTCCTTGATGGTCTGATCCTGGTCTACCGTAGGCACATTGTGATCTGGGGTAGCGATGGTCCGATTCGGATACTTTACGCCAATTCCTCTTAGCTCCAAATTGAGAAAAGCTACCGGGGAAGTCACCTCATGGATGAAGTGCTTGTCGATGAAAAATACATCAGGACCTGCAGGCACGGATTTGATTACGTGTGCATCCCAGATTTTATCAAATAAGGTGTTCTTTTCCATAGTTAGGCAGTCGCGTATTCTTTGACTGGAATTTTGTTGAGTGCATCGACAAAGGCCTGTGCCGAAGCGAGGACGATGTCTTGGTTGGAGGCAAAGCCATAGTACGGCTTGTCTGATTTGATCAATCGCATGTGTACTTTGGCCACATCGTCGCTTCCTTGGGTGATCGCTTGGATAAGAAACTCCTCCAGCTCCACTTGAGGCTGTACAATGGATTCTATAGCCTTGAGAACGGCATCCACAGGCCCTACGCCAGTTGAAGTGGCCACCTGAAGTGCGTTGCCTACTTTGAGGGTTACTTGTGCTGTTGCTTCACCATCCGAGGAGTAGTGAACCTGTTCCAACTCAATGAAATTGGATTCATCGATGAATTTGCCTACCAGCTCCAAGAGGTCTTTTCTCCCGATATCCCGCTTGGAATCTGCAAGCACCAAAAATGCTTCGTACACTTCTCGCAAGGCTTCTCCTTCGAGCTCCACTCCCAAGGCATCCAAGTGGTGCTTGAGGGCTGCTCTTCCAGACCTGGCAGTTAAGACGATCGTAGATTCTGCAACGCCTACATCCTTGGGATCTATGATCTCATAGTTTTCTCGATGCTTCAGTACCCCATCTTGATGGATACCCGAAGAATGTGCAAATGCATTTCTGCCCACAATGGCCTTGTTGGGCTGCACAGGCATATTCATCAACTTGGACACGAGTCGGCTGGTGTGGTAGATTTTTGGAGTCACAATTTCCGTGTGAACGGGGATGGACTGATGGCATTTGATCGCCATTACCACCTCTTCCAAGGATGTATTTCCTGCGCGTTCCCCTATTCCGTTGATGGTCACCTCTACCTGTCGTGCGCCTTGTTGGACCCCAGCTACGGTGTTGGCCGTAGCCATGCCTAGGTCGTTGTGGCAGTGCGTAGCGATGATGGCTCGGTCGATGTTGGGAACTCGATTTTTAAGACTAGCAATGATGGCGCCATACTGCTCTGGAAGGCAATAGCCGGTGGTGTCAGGAATATTGACTACGGTAGCTCCAGCTTTGATGACTTCTTCAATTATTTTACAAAGGAAGTCGGACTCCGCGCGACCTGCATCTTCGGCGTAAAATTCTACATCCTCCACAAATCGCTTCGCAAATTTGACTGCTGCCACACCTCGTTTGATGATGTCTTCCGGGGTGGAACGGAGCTTGAATTGAATATGGTAAGGAGAAACTCCAATTCCTGTATGGATACGTCCTTTTTTAGCATATTGAAGGGATGCAGCTGCTACTTCGATATCTTTTTCTACGGCGCGAGAAAGGGCACAGATGATTGGGTTGGATACTGCTTTGGAAATTTCTACCACGGAGTTAAAATCCCCGGGACTAGAAATGGGAAAACCAGCTTCAATGATATCCACTCCCAGCGCTTCCAGGGCCTTGGCCACTGTGATTTTCTCTTGGGTGTTGAGTTGACATCCTGGCACTTGCTCCCCATCTCTAAGGGTGGTATCGAATATCCATAGCTTTTCGCTCATGACCTGATCTGTTTTGGGTAGTTTAATTATTCTCTGGTCTCAATTTTCGTACAACTGCTCCTGCTTGCCACATTTCTGAATCCCGAAGCTGGGCTAGTTCAACTTCCAATTTCTCTCTGTAATCAGGCTTGGAATTAGAATCGATGGATTTTTGTGCTTCTGCTCCTGACTTCACCGACGCGTACAGCGCTTCAAATACTGGCTTGGTGGCATCTCTGAAAGGCTTCCACCAATCCAAAGCTCCTCGCTGTGCGGTAGTAGAGCAATTGGCATACATCCAGTCCATTCCATTTTCTGCCACTAGAGGCATCAAGGATTGGGTCAATTCTTCAACAGTCTCGTTGAATGCCTCAGAAGGGGTATGTCCATTGGCGCGAAGCACCTCGTATTGTGCTGCAAAAATGCCTTGGATGGCTCCCATCAAGGTGCCACGCTCTCCAGTCAAATCAGAAGTTACTTCTCGGTAAAAATCAGTTTCAAACAAGTAGCCCGATCCAACACCAATGCCCAGCGCAACCACGCGGTCTTTTGCTTTGCCAGTACCGTCTTGGAAGATGGCATACGAAGAGTTGAGTCCTCTACCTTCTACAAACATGCGTCGTAGTGAAGTACCAGAACCTTTCGGAGCTACCAAAATCACATCCACATCTGCAGGAGGAATAATTCCTGTTTTTTCCTTGTAGGTGATCCCAAAACCATGGGAGAAATACAAGGCTTTTCCTGGAGTCAGGTGTTTTTTCAGAGTAGGCCAAAGCACAATCTGTCCTGCATCGGAAAGTAAAAATTGAAGGATTGTACCTCGGGAACAAGCTTCCTCAATTTCAAAGAGCGTTTCTCCAGGCACCCAGCCATCAGCGATGGCTTTATCCCAGGTCTTGGAACCACTGCGCTGGCCTACAATTACTTTGAAGCCGTTGTCGCGGAGGTTGAGCGCTTGACCAGGACCTTGCACACCATATCCAATGACTGCAATTACTTCGTCTTTGAGTACTTCTCTAGCTTTTTCTAAGGGGAACTCCTCTCGGGTTACTACGTTTTCTTCAACGTTTCCAAATTTCAATTTCATAGTAGAAAATTTTAAGAATAGATTTTTAGGTTGAGTTTAGTTGACAAAAGAGTCAATGGTCAGCATGCGCTTGGCGACGGCTACCCTTCCGGAACGGGCAAATTCAAGTATGCCGTATCCTTTGAGTATTTCGAGCAGTTCTCGAGTTTTTTCCTTGTGCCCAGTCAGTTCCAAAACTACGAAATCAGGTTCTGCTGCAATAATTTTGGCATGGTGATCTCTGATAATTTTTTCCAATCCCCCATCAAGGCGGGACACTGGAATCTTGTATAAGGCCAATTCTTGGTACACAACGCCGGTGTCCTCGTGGTGAAAAGCCTTGATTACATCGATGATTTTTTCGATTTGATTGACCAGCTGGATGACCGTTTCCTCGGTCACCGTCACCTCGATGGTGATGCGGTGGACACCAGGGATCCTGCTTTCCGAGGCAGTAAGTGCATCGATATTGATACCCCTACGGGTAAAAATGATGGTAATTCTATTGAGAATCCCAATAAAATTTTCGGTGATGACGAAGATAGTGTAGCGTTTCATAGAGAGCAGTTAATTGAGTCGAACCTCTTCTACCGAGCAGCCGGTGGCAATCATGGGGAATACATTGTCTTCTTTCTCTACCACAACTTCTAGGAAGAAGGGGCCATCGTGAATAAACATGTCTTCAACGGCTTCAGCGAGGTCTGCTCGATCGCTTACTTTTTTTGCTTTGATGCCATAAGCCTCCGCAAGTAGGATGAAGTTGGGGTTATCTAATTCGGTAAAGGAATAGCGCTTGTCAAAAAACATTTGTTGCCACTGTCGTACCATGCCCAAGTAGTTGTTGTTGAGAAGGACGATTTTTACTGGGGCCTTGGTTTGCATGATGGTACCCAGCTCCTGAATTGTCATTTGGATTCCTCCATCTCCTACCACACAGACCACTTGTCGAGAATAATCATGAAGCTGTGCTCCGAGCGCAGCTGGCAGTGCAAAGCCCATTGTGCCCAATCCCCCTGAAGTCACCTGGGTTCTGGTTTTTTTATAGTTGAAATACCGCCAAGCGATCATTTGGTGCTGACCCACATCAGTAACGAGTACCGCATCGTCAGCCTTGTAGCGGTTGATGTGGTGAATTGCTTCTCCCATGGTCAAACCTACTTTGGTGGGCTTCAGATCATGCTGGACCACGGCTTCATTTTCTTGTTGCTCAAGGGCTCGGAATTTTGCCATCCAAGCCTCGTGCTTTTTGGCAGCAATGGCTTCGGTCAGTTTGGCCAAGCTTTCCTTGCAGTCCCCAAGTACGGCAACATCAGCTTTTACGTTTTTATTGATTTCAGAGGGGTCCAACTCGAGGTGGATTACTTTGGCTTGCTTGGCATAGCGCGACAAATCCCCGGTCACACGATCGTCAAAACGCATGCCTACTGCTACCAGGACATCGCATTGGTTGGTCAGCAAGTTGGGGGCATAGTTGCCATGCATCCCTAGCTTTCCAACATAGTTGGGATGCTCTTGGGAAAGTGCCCCTGAACCCAGCAGCGTAGACGCGGCAGGGATTCCAGATTTATCTAAGAAGAACTTGAGCTCCGCCTCGGCTTTACCCAAAATCACTCCCTGTCCAAAAAGTAGGTAAGGGCGTTCCGCTCCGTTCAGGAGAGCTGCTGCTTGTAGAATACTTGTATCCGCAATTGGATAATGGGTTTTGTAGGAGCGGAATTCTTGGCAAGGCTGGTAGTTGAATTCGCCCAATTCCACCTGTGCATTTTTGGTAATGTCGATCAATACTGCTCCAGGTCTTCCGGAACGAGCAATAAAAAAGCCCTTGGCAATGGCAGGTGCAATATCTGCTGCCCTCCTTACTTGGAAGTTCCACTTGGTAGCAGGCATTGAAATCCCCATCACGTCGGTTTCTTGAAAAGCATCTGTTCCCAAGAGATGGGCCGCTACCTGACCTGTGATGCAGACCAAAGGCGTGCTATCGATCTGTGCATCAGCCAGACCTGTAATCAAGTTGGTGGCACCAGGGCCTGAGGTAGCCAAGCAAACGCCCACTTTGCCAGAAATCCGAGCATAGCCTTGTGCGGCATGGATGGCTCCTTGTTCGTGTCGAGTGAGTACGTGTTTGATTTGATCCTGGTAGTCATAAAGCGCGTCATAGACGGGCATAATCGCTCCTCCAGGATAGCCAAAGATAAGTTCCGCCTGCTCTGCTATGAGCGAACGAATGACGATGTCAGCACCTCTCATCTTGGTTTCCATGATCTTAAAATTTATCAGTAACGCAACCTTCAGAGGCGGTTGCAACAAGTTTGTTGTACTTTTTGAGTGTGCCTTGAAGGCCCTCAATTGGCTTGGGTGACCAGCTCAATTTTCGCTTGGCAAATTCTTCTTCCGTTACCGCTACCTGAAGGCTTTGGCTGTCGGTATCGATGGTGATTAGGTCTCCATCTTTCAGTAAGCCAATGGGTCCACCGCACCAGGCTTCAGGAGTCACGTGACCTACCACGAAGCCGTGGGTGCCTCCAGAAAAACGCCCATCTGTAATCAAAGCTACATCAGAACCCAATCCCGCACCGATAATCATGGAAGTTGGCTTCAGCATTTCCGGCATTCCTGGAGCGCCTTTTGGACCTACATTTCGAATTACCACCACATCACCTGCTTGCACCTGATGGTCGCGAATGGCATTGTTGGCCTCCAACTCGGAGTCAAATACCTTGGCAGGACCAGTAAATACCCTTCCTTCTTTCCCAGTTATTTTTGCAACTGCTCCCTCAGGAGCGAGGTTTCCATCCAAGATGCATAGGTGGCCTGTGGTTTTGATGGGCAACTCTACTGGATGGATCACATTGACCTGTGAAGGTACAAGGGCCTCCACTTTTTCAAGGTTCTCCGCCAAAGTCTTACCGGTGACGGTAAGGCAGTCTCCATGCAAATACCCCTTTTCCAAAAAGTACTTCATGAATGCAGGAAGTCCCCCTTGCTCGTGCAGGTCCTCCATTAGAAACTTGCCCGAAGGCTTGAAGTCTCCAATCATGGGAGTTTTTCCATTGAGCTCTTTAAAGTCTTGGAGGCTAAAGTTGACACCTGCAGTGCGGGCGATTGCCAGCAAGTGGAGTACAGCATTGGTACTACCTCCGAGTGCGATTGCTACCCGAACTGCATTTTCAATACTCTTTCGAGTCACAATATCTTTGGGCTTGAGGTCCATCTCAAGTAGGATGCGGAGGTAGTGGTTTACCTCTCTGCACTCTCGTAATTTTTCTGGGGAATTGGCAGGATTGGAAGCTGAGTAAGGGAGGGACATCCCAAGGGCTTCAATCGCAGAAGACATGGTATTGGCGGTGTACATGCCACCACAAGCTCCTGCTCCCGGACAGGCATTGCGAATCACGCCGTCGTAGTCTTCTGGGGTAATAGTGCCTTGAATTTTTTTACCAAACGCCTCAAAGGCAGAGACAATATTTAGTTTTTCTCCTTTGTAAATCCCTGAGGCAATCGTTCCCCCATAGACCATGATGCTTGGGCGGTTGATACGGAGCATCCCAATAATGGCACCAGGCATATTTTTGTCACAGCCGGCTACGGCCACACAGGCATCGAAGGAATGTCCGAGCACAAAGGATTCGATGGAATCTGCTATAATTTCTCTTGAAACCAAGGAATACCGCATCCCCAAGGTTCCCATGGAGGTGCCGTCAGATATTCCAATGGTATTGAATACCAATCCGGTCAACTCCTCTTCTTGGGAGGAAGCTTTGATATGCGCAGCAAAGTCATTCAGGTGCATGTTGCAGGGATTACTTTCGTAGCCGCAACTTGCGATGCCTACAAAGGGCTGCTTCATTTTTTTGTCAGACATCCCCGTTGCATAAAGCATGGCCATTCCTGCCGGATGCTCAGGGTTGTCACTTATTTCCCAGCTGTATTTTTTGAGTGGATTTTGGGTCATGGTAATTGAAATAAAAAAAGTGCCTCTTTGGATGGAGGCACTTTAGAAAGTATAGGTTGTTAGCTATGGTCTAGTGCCTCACTGGGAAATAGAAAGAAGAATGCTAAATCGCAGGAGGAGGAACTTG
>CAMDLI010000077.1 GCA_945901615.1 Spirosoma fluviale | reverse complement strand
AATATGGACTTTTTTATATCTTTCGGGGATGGAAAATTTCGTTGTTTCGGCAAGAAAATATAGACCTGCAGATTTCAAGAGTGTCGTGGGGCAACAGCACATCACGACCACCCTTCAGAATGCAATCAAAAACAAGCACCTTGCCCAGGCATTTCTTTTTTGTGGTCCTAGAGGAGTAGGCAAAACCACCTGTGCGCGTATCCTTGCCAAAACCATCAACTGCGAATCCATCACCAAAGACTTTGAAGCCTGCGGTACCTGTGCCTCTTGCGTATCCTTCCAAAATAACGCTTCCTTCAACGTCTACGAACTTGATGCAGCCTCCAACAACTCGGTAGACGACATCCGCAACCTGGTGGAACAGGTGCGCTACGCCCCTCAAAAAGGAGAATACAAGATCTACATCATCGATGAAGTGCACATGCTCTCCACCGCGGCCTTCAATGCTTTTTTGAAGACGCTGGAGGAGCCTCCCAAGTATGCCATCTTTATCTTGGCTACCACGGAAAAACACAAGATCATCCCGACCATCCTCTCTCGATGCCAGATTTTTGACTTCAACCGAATTCAAATCAAGCACATCGCTGAGCACCTCAAATACATTGCGGGCATGGAAGTGGTCGATTACGAGGAAGAAGCCCTTCGCCTAATCGCAACCAAGGCAGATGGGGCCCTCCGTGATGCCTTGTCCATGTTTGACCTGATCGTCACCTATTCGGCTGGCAAAAAGGTCACCTATCTTGAAACGATAGCCAACCTCAACATCCTAGACTACGACTACTACTTTAAAGTGGTCGATGCGCTCCTGGAAGAAAATATTTCGACTACCCTGCTGCTCTTTGACGAGATCCTTAAAAAAGGCTTTGATGGGCATAATTTTATTGTTGGCTTAAGCGAGCACCTTCGGGACCTCCTTGTGGTCAAAGATGAGGCCACTGTGGAGCTCCTTCAAGTATCCGAATCCGCCAAGGAGCGCTACCTTGAACAGACTGCACGCGCAACGGTATCCTTCCTCTTGTCGGCCCTCAACCTGGCCAACCAATGTGATATCCATTACAAGACCAGCAAAAACCAGCGCCTCCATGTGGAATTGACCCTGATGAAGGTGGCCAAACTCTCTCAGGCATTTCGCCTAGCTACCCTAGCTTCGGTGGACGCAAAAAAAAAAGCCTGATTGAGGAGCAAATCACTCCAGCTCCAAGCCAAGCTCCCGAAGTACCCCAATTTGTTGCTCCAGAAATCCCCGCTAAGGAACCGGCAACCGCTACCCAAGAACCTACTGTTGCTACAGAAACCAAGCCGAGCGCATTAAAATCTACTTTTTCGATTCCAAGCAGCCTCGGCCAAACCAAGAAATTAGGAGAGAGCAGCCAGCAAGATGAAGTCAATACAGTGGCTGAAGAGCCAGTCACTCCCACCTACGACTCCGCTTCAACTGCTCTAGAAATTTTGTTGACGCAAGAGCTGCTCGATGAAGCGATTTTTTCAACTCAGGAGCTGTTTCGAAATGCAAACAGAAATTTAGAGCTTACTATTTTGGATCAGGAGATCAGGCTTCAAAATGGGGAAATTACCCTGCAAGTGAGTGGTTCAATCCAAGAAGATATCGCGCAAAAGATGAAGCCAGAGCTGGTGGGCTTGATACGGAAATTTAGCGGAGCAACTTCTTTTACAATCAGTGTAGTGCAGCAAGAAGAGCAGGTAGACGACAAAGGAAAATTGTATACCAGCACGGACAAACTTAAATTTTTACGGGAGAAGCACCCTGCCTTGATGGAGCTACAGCGGAAGTTTGACCTCGATGTAGATTTTTAAAAATCTACCGAAATCCCAAAGTTGATCAGATTCTGAAATTGGATGGCCTGCTTGCTGCTGCCATCGTCCTGCTTGATGAGGACCTGTTCATCGTAGATCAGTGCGGTTTCAATCCGGGTAGAAATGTACTTATTCACCTTCATTCGGATCAATGAGTTGAAGTTGACCACCAGGTTGCCAAATCGCTCGTAGTTGGAAAAAAGGTTCAGATCGGCCTTCCAAGTGACATTTTCCATCAAAACCACATCCACCCCTCCCAAGGCAATAGACATCCCAGCTTCTGCCCGAACATTCTCTCCAGGGATCACCCCAAAGGCTCCCGCTTGACTCAGGGAATCAGACAGCACCAAGGTAAATCGACCCGTAAATGGAGATAGAATGACCGAGACCTTGCCCTTGTCTCCATAGCTTCTACGGTAGTTGATACCGGTTGAGGATTGGAGGTATCCTGGGGCAAGGAGGTCGGAAATTTTGGTGCGAAGTTCGTTTTCTGACCCAGCAGGCTTGGTGTATTTGTACCCTGATGCCAACTGGGTGCGGGCATCCAGCTGGGTGGTCAAAAAGAATTTTTCCGAAAGCTGCCGCCCATAGTTACTCACGAAAATAAAGTTGTCGTTGGTTTTTCGGGTTTTATAGTCCCGCTCATTTTGTCGGTTAAAACCCAAGTTGACCGTCAGCTGGGTATCCCAAACCTTGCTGTCTTTTTTGTAATTGGCAAACAGGGTAGCTCCAGAATTCAGTGCAAAAGATCCTGTACCTCCTGCCGCCCAATTGCTCAACGTAACCTGTTGAATATTTAGCGTGTAAGTCCCCCCTTTCTTCCAGAACGTTTCTTTTACGGGCTCCTGGATGAGTAAGGAGTCTCCCAGCATGACCAAGGTATCCCGATCGATGATTACTGTATCCGGTACTATTTTCCGGTCCTGCGCCTTTGCAAAGGGGGAGCTGCTAAAGAATAACAGGCCGATTAGAAAAAAGCAATTCCGCATGGGATTGGGTTGATCAGATCAAGGGATCAAAATACGTAATTTTTGTCCTATTGTGATCAAGTTTTGAGCGCCAATGCTATTGAGTTGTTTGAGTTCCTCTACCGACATTCCATATCTTTTGGAAATGGAAAATAGGGTTTCGCCTGCACTCACCGTGTGGAAGGAGTAGGAAGGAGTTTGGGGCTGCTGTACCTTTTGTGGGGGAGCCTGTTGAGCCTGTTCTACTTTAGGCTGTGCAGCAGGAGCAGGTGGGGTAGGACTAGCGACTACGGGCTTGGGCTCCGAATAGGTAGGGATTTCTGCACCTCTTTTTAGGGATTCCTTCAGATTCAGCACCATACCGGGGTGAAGCTCCGAGTCTTTTCGAATTCTATTTTTAGATTTTAACGAGGCTAGACGGATGCCATATTTTTGGGAAATAGACCAAAGTGTCTCCCCAGCTTCTACCACATGGGTAGCTACTTCCCCATTTGGACGCTTACGCTGGGTGTAGTAATAGGACCCGGCTTCGATCTGCTCTGTTTCGGGGAGGTCATTTAACTTAATGAATCGCTTTTCACGGATTCCAATTTCTTCTGAAAATGCACTAGCTGTGGTCGCGGCTGCTGCTTGTACCCCTTCTAGGTTATTCACTAGAATTTGCTTGCGCTGGGTGGCCTTCATCGTGTTTCCTGTGATTTTCGGATAGGAGCTAGCCGCTTTCGGTGCTGCAGAAGTTTTAGCAGGTGCTGCTTGTGCAGAAGTTACGGGATTTTGATTGGCTACAGGACCCTCCAGGAGCCCAGTTCCCTTGACAAAGAAAAGGGTGTAGGAGCCAGCAGGAACTTTCCCGTTTACCGCCCATTTGTTGTATTCGATCAAGTGAGCTTCAGAAACTCCAAACTGCTTTGCAAGGGCTGCAAACGTGTTGGGGCCTTGAATTTGAACCTCAGTAAGGCGTGCGGAATTGGAGGTTAAAACAGCTATTGAAGGCTGGTAGGCAATTTTGTGGGCCAAGTATTTCTTAAAGTACCAATGTGTGTTCCGGTCTATAGTCACTACTTTTTGACCTGCATATTGGCTGCCAAAATAGGCTTTTGCTCCACCCAAACCCATTTGATAGGAGACCAAGGCAGTCATCCAATTGTTGAGGGTTGCATGGTGTTTTTTAAGGTAGATTGCGGCACCACGTGAGGAGGCTACAATGCTTTTTCGCTCGTCCACCTGTCCATCTACACGTAGTCCTACCTCTTCGGCTGTTCCCTGTTTAAACTGCCAGAAGCCTACCGCATTGGAGGTAGATACTGCATCAGGTACCAATCCGCTTTCTTGGATTACTAAATACTTGATTTCGTCTGGGATATTTTGATTCCGGAGTTCTCGCTCTACGAGGGGAAGGTAGAGGTTGATGCGTTCTGCTTTTACCTTAAAATAGGCAGCGTTGCGGTAAAGTGCATCGACATCCAGTTGAATTTCCCGTTGGGCTTGTGGGTGGATTTTCAAGGTTAAATCCGCGAATTCCATTTCCAAAGGAACCTGCGGAATCTGTGCCTGAAGCAGCTGTGATCCAGAGAAAAGAACAAAAAATAAGAGCTGAAAACGAAGTTGGGCTTTCATTAAAATGAGAAGTGTTTGGCGCTACTTAAAACCTAGCAAAAATGAGACCCATTTTTACAGCCTACCGCTTTCGAGCCATTAATATTCCATCACGAATGGGTAAAAGGAGGGTTTCTACGCGTGGATCTTGGGCGAGTTGCCGGTTAAAATCCAACAAGGCTTGCGTGTCCTTGTCTATTTTTTGGCCTTCATCGACCAGAATTTTTCCCGACCAGAGGACATTGTCTGCTAGGAGAATTCCTCCTGGACGTAATTTGTCGATGACCAACTCGTAATAGGCACTGTAATAAAACTTATCCGCATCGATAAAAATCAGGTCAAAGGGTCCTGGTATTGCCGGCAGCAGCTCGCGCGCATTTCCAAGGCGGTAATCAATCTGTGAAGCAAGGCCACTTTCCTCAAAAAATCCACGAACCATCGTTTCCAGCTCATCATTGATATCCAGTGTGAGCAGTTTTCCTCCGGGGGCAAGGCCACGAGCAAGGCAAATTGCGGAGTAGCCCGTGAAGGTACCGATTTCCAAAATGGAGCTTGGCTGGAGCATTTTGGCAAAGAATTCCAAGGTTTTCCCCTGCAGATGTCCGGAGAGCATGCGAGGAAGTAGGACCTTTGCCTGAGTTTCACGCGTGATTTTCAGCAGCAGTGGATCCTCCGCTTGGGTATGGGCCTCGCAGTAGGCGAGCAGTTCTGGCGCAATAAACTCCATATCAAGCAGGGGTATAAATGAGCTGCGTGAGCTGATCGGCTTGGAAAATCTCCTGAGCAATGTCTTGTAGTTCAGCAGCGGTGGTGGAACGAATTTGATCAAAAATCAGATCCAAAGGGTCTACTTTCCCATGGTCAAGGATACTTTTCCCGTAGACTAGCATCAATCCAGCATAGTTTTCCTCCGCCATCGCCATTTGTCCAATAGCTTGGACTTTGGCGGTATGAAGCTGCAGACTACCTAGTTTATTGGCGCGCAGTTTTTCGAGTTCACGGTGAACAATCGTCAGACTTTTCTTCAGTGTTTTCTCTTCCGTGCCAAAATTGATTCCAAAAAATCCGGTATCAGAGAATGGCTGGTAGGTAGATTCCACGCTGTATACATAGCCGTAGTTTTCGCGAAGGGAGAGGTTGAGCCGGCTATTCATGCTTGGGCCTCCTAGGATATTGTTCAGCAAAAACAGCTTGTAGCGATTGGGATCGTGCAGGGAATAGGCAGGCCTTCCAATGGCACAAAGGGATTGGGTGACCTCGCGCTTTACGGTCTTGTGCTTGGCTTGGTAGGTTTGAAATCCACTTCGAGTATACAGGGTCCTTTTGGTAGGGATTTCGCGTAAGGGGCCTTCGATTTGGCGGAGCGCTTTTTCGAAGGAGATATTGCCCACCACGGAAAATACCAGTTGGGAGGTATCCAACCGTGAAGAAATAAAGTCCATGAAGTCATGGTGGTGGAAGTTGGACACCGTCTCTTCCGTTCCCAAAATATTTCTACCGAGGGCATGATGCTCAAAAACAAGTGCATCCAATTCGTCTTGGATGGCATCGTCGGGAGAGTCGCGGTACATGGCCATTTCTTCCAGGATCACTTGCCGCTCCCGTTCAATCTGCTTTTCTGGGAAGGTGGAGTGGAAGGTGATGTCATAGAGCAATTCGGCAGCCTTGCCGTAGTGGTCTTTGAGGACCGATGCATAGAAACAAACCTTCTCCTTGGTGGTGTAGGCGTTTAGTTCTCCCCCTAAGGACTCGAGGCGGTTGATGATGTGAAATGTTTTTCGTTTTTGGGTGCCTTTGAAGGCCATGTGTTCCCAAAAATGTGCCAGGCCCTCTTGTTCGGGGCTCTCATCTCTGCTGCCAATATTGAGGATAAATCCACAGTGCACCATACGGGTATGTGGGATCTCCTGATGGACAATCCGAATCCCATTGGGAAGCTCTTTACAACTCAACTGCATACGCGATGGTTCCGGGTTGGTGAAATGATGGGCACGCAATCTAAACTGTCCCTAGAATTTTCATTCTAAAAAACGTCCTATTTTACTATCTTGGCAATATAATTTTTCTGCAATGAAATATACTCCCTTATCCAAAGAAATCTACCAACGCAATCGAGCCAAGTTTGCTGCAAAAATGGCGAAAAACGCGGTAGCAATCTTCAATGCCAATGATATTTTACCAACCAATGCGGATGGTACCATGAAGTTTAGGCAAAATAACGACTTGTTTTACCTCTGCGGCATCGATCAGGAGGAGACCATCTTACTTTTGGCTCCAGACTGCCCCAATCCCGCTTGGAGGGAAGTATTGTTTCTCCGAGAGACCAACGACCACATCGCGGTATGGGAAGGACATAAATACACCAAAGAGGAGGCCTTTACTGCTTCTGGCATCGGGACCATACTTTGGCTCTCGGAATTTGATTTGATATTCAATTCGGTAGTCAACCTGTCGGAGCGTATTTACCTGAATACCAACGAGCACCTGCGGGCCGGAGTAGTGGTAGAGACTAGAGATGCACGCTTTATCAAGACCTGCAAGGAGAAGTATCCTTTGCATATCGTGGAGCGGGCAGCGCCTCTAATGCATGAACTCCGTGGGGTCAAGGAGCCTGAAGAAATTCAGCAGTTGCAAATTGCCTGCGACATCACAGAGAAAGGTTTCCGTCGCGTACTCGGAATGGTGAAGCCAGGAGTTACGGAGTACGAAATTGAAGCAGAGTTTGTGCACGAGTTTGTTCGTAACCGAAGCAAGGGCTTTGCTTACGAGCCCATCATTGCTTCTGGGCCGTCGGCCTGCGTATTGCATTACATTGAGAATAACAAGGCTTGTCTAGATGGGGAGCTCCTCCTTCTTGATGTGGCTGCTGAGTATGGCAACTACAATGCAGACATGACCCGCACCATTCCTGTCAATGGACGCTACACCAAGCGGCAGCGTCAGGTCTACGATGCGGTGTTGCGCGTGGAGCGAGAAGCGGCAAGCATGCTACGCCCTGGGGTTACTATTCAGGATTACCACAGAGAGGTAGGCTTGGTGATGCAAGGGGAGCTAATTGGTTTGGGCTTGCTGGACCAAACCGACATTAAAAATCAGGACCCGAAATGGCCAGCTTATAAAAAATACTTCATGCACGGCACCTCCCACCACTTGGGATTGGATGTGCACGATGTAGGTACGATGCATTTCCCGATTTCAGCGGGCATGGTCTTTACCGTGGAGCCAGGCATCTACATTCCTGAGGAGGGATTTGCAGTACGCATCGAGAATGACATCGTAGTTCAAGCGAATGGGTACCTGGATTTGATGCGCAACATTCCGATTGAAGCAGAGGAGATTGAGTCCCTGATGAATCGTTAATTTTCAGTATACAAGCAAAAGCCCGTCCCGAAATTCTTCGGGACGGGCTTTTTTGTTGGGGATAAAAAAAGGCTGTTTTCGACAAGGAAACAGCCTTTTTAAAATCAAGCTATTGGAATTATCCGATAGAAATTCTTTTGAATGTATTGACAGTAAGTCCTTTGCTCACTCCGTCAAGGTACTGAGCGATAGACTTAGAGTTGTCTTTTACAAACTGCTGGCTTAGCAAAGTGCTTTCCTTGTAGAATTTCTGAAGCTTGCCAAGAGCAATTTTCTCTAGCATATCTTCGGCCTTGCCTTCAGCTCTAGCTTGCTCCTTACCGATTTCGATTTCTCGTTCGATGGTAGTTGCATCTACGCCATCCTTGTCTACTGCTACTGGGTTCATCGCAGCAATTTGCATCGCTACATCTTTGCCAGCTTCTTCTACATTGTTACCAGAAGTGTTCACAAGGCCGACCAATACGCCCAATTTTCCATTGGAGTGTACGTAAGTCACCACTTGATCAGCACTGATGACTTCGAAGTGAGAGATTTCGATTTTCTCTCCAATTTTACCAGTCATTTCGATGATTTTTTCAGCAATCGTGCTGCCTTCCATAGGTAGTGCAAGTACTTCAGCTGTGGTAGTGGAGCTGTTGGCTACTGCCGCATCAATTAGGGAGTTAGCAAAAGCACCAAAACCTTCGTTTTTGGCAACGAAGTCAGTTTCGCAAGTAAGCGAAAGCAAGATGCCCTTCGCATTGCCGTCGGTCAAGCGAGTGACAACTAGACCTTCTTTGGTTTCACGGTCAGCTCTAGAAGCAGATACTTTCTGACCTTTTTTTCTAAGGATGTCCACTGCATTTTCGAAGTCGCCATCGGCTTCGGTAAGCGCTTTTTTGCAGTCCATCATGCCTGCGCCAGTCATTAGTCTTAGTTTGTTTACGTCTTGTGCAGTAATTGCCATGGTATGTTATGTTTTAGATAGTTCGTAGGAATCGAACCCCAAAAATAGGGTCTTTTGTTAGTAGTATTGGCGCAAGCGCCGAGTTAAAACAAAAAATTGAACATCAACTTACGCCAGATGTTCAATTTTTTAGTTGCAATACATGAGTGGATTATTCTTTTGTTTCAGCGTCCACGGCTCTTTTTGCCTCTTCCTCTTCAGAAATTTTGGCATCATCCTTATCTTTTTTGCGCTCAGATAGTCCTTCTTCGATGGCTGCACCGAATGCATGAACTAAAAGAGACACAGACTTGAATGCGTCATCGTTTGCTGGGATTGGGAATTCCACCTCGTTTGGATTGGAGTTGGTATCTACCAAAGCAAAAACAGGGATTCCTAATTTTTGCGCTTCAGCGATGGCAATGTGTTCTCTCTTGATGTCTACTACAAAAAGCGCAGCTGGAAGTCTGCTTAGGTCGGCGATGCCACCCAAGATCGTTTCCATTTTCTCCTTTTGACGGGTTACCATCAAACGCTCTTTCTTAGCCAAGTTTTTGTAGCCATCTTCTTTCATCAACTTCTCTAGAGAAGACATCTTCTTTAAAGATTTGCGGATAGTAGCGAAGTTGGTCAACATTCCACCCAACCATCTTTCGGTCACGTAAGGCATGTTGAGACGTTGTGCTTCTGCAGCAACGAGGTCTTTGGCCTGCTTTTTTGTAGCGACAAACATGATTTTTTTGCCGGAACGTACAATTTGCTTGATTGCGTTGGATGCTTCTTCGAGGCAAGCAAGCGTTTTATTAAGGTCGATAATATGGATACCGTTCTTCTCCATAAAGATATATGGAGACATTCTTGGATCCCACTTTCTCGTCAAGTGTCCGAAGTGAACACCAGCATCCAGTAAGTCTTTGTATTCTATTTTTGACATGAATGAAATTGTTTTCTATTGATTGAAGTAAATTCCAAATTAACGCTTGGAGAACTGGAATCTTCTTCTTGCTTTTTTACGTCCTGGCTTCTTACGTTCTACCATTCTAGGGTCACGAGTAAGGAAACCTTCTTTTTTCAATGGACTTCTGTGTGTCTCATCTGCTTCGCAAAGTGCTCTAGAGATGGCCATACGAGCGGCTTCCGCTTGTCCTGTAATTCCACCACCGTCTACATTGATTTGTAAGTCGTAAGTTCCATCTACGCCAACAAGCGTTAGAGGCTGCTTAACTACAATTTGGTGTAGCTCAAATGGGAAATAAACTTCAATTGATTTGTTGTTAACGGTGATTTTACCGTTACCTGGCGTCATGTAAATTCGGGCTACCGAAGTTTTTCTTCTACCGATGGTATTGATTGTTTCCATGCGTCAGCAATTAAAGTGTGATGGCTTTCGGCTGCTGTGCTGCGTGAGGATGCTCAGATCCTTCGTACACGTACAAGTTGCCGTACAACTTACTTCCTAATCTGTTTTTAGGCAACATGCCTTTGACTGCTTTCTCTATCAGGATAGTTGAAGATTTCTGCTTCAACAATCGGGGAGTAGAGATTCGCTGTCCACCTGGGTATCCAGTATGACGCACATATATTTTTGCGTCCCACTTGTCACCCGTCAATCGAACCTTGTCTGAATTGATTACGATGACATTGTCACCACAATCAACGTTAGGAGTGAAGCTAGGCTTCGTCTTTCCTCTCAAGATTTTCGCAACATCACTAGCCAAGCGCCCTAGAACTGCAGATTGGGCATCCACGATCACCCATTGCTTTTCTACGGTGGAGCTGTTAGCTGAGATGGTCTTATAGCTCAGAGTATCCACTTTGTAACTGTTTAATTTTTAGCTTATTAATTAATTATCGACCCCAAAAAGGGACACAAAGATAGGAGCATTTATTTTTCTATGCAAACTATTTGCATTCCTAAACCCTAATTTTCATTGGTTTAGGTGATTTTTTTTTAGCTCAATCTCCCAATAA